>CAYGBO010000033.1:0-10873 GCA_964348145.1 uncultured Methanomassiliicoccales archaeon | reverse complement strand
GAGGAGAGCGGGCGACCCGTCGAGATGGATGCCCATCTGACCCTCTTCGATACTCGGATCACGAACCTGACCGTGATCGGGCCGCCTGTGGTACTCCCGAGGATCTTGCCCTCGGGCTGGCTCTGGATCCGTCCCGAGTTCATGGCCGAGATCGACGAAGAGGAAGGCGCGTCCATCCAGGCGATCCTGCCCGTCGACTCCCCCGACCCGGCGGCCGCGTCGGCCCTCGGACTCACGCGACTCCACCCTGTCGGCGCGATCGGTTTCGTTCGCGGGAGCGTGGATCTGGCCGTGGACGCCCTGACGAGTCTCGTCGTGGTGATCGCCGTCGTCATCGGCCTCCTCGTGTACAGCGCGATGTCCGTCGAGGTCCATCAGCGGATCGATGAGATTCGGACGCTCCGGGGCCTCGGGGCGAGCCCGCGAGCGATCGCAACGATTTATCAGGGGCAGGCTTTGGTCCTGGCCGCCCTGGGGGCGACCCTCGGCTCGTCCTTGGGAATTCTTCTTGCCCACGGGATCGTGTCCTTCGCGCCCCTCCTCGGCCTGCCGAACCTCGTCGTCCTCTCGCCGCCGATCCAGGGTGTGTCCCTCGCCTACCTCGCCTCCTTCGTCGCGGCGGCTCTCGGGGGTATCGTGCCTTCGCGCCGCGCTGCCCTCGTGCCCCCTCACCCCAAGGAGGTGGGATGATTCTGACAAGCGGGCGGGCCTTCGCCGGGCTCCTGCTGTGCGCCCTGCTCCTCGGCGCGACGTGGCCCACTCTCTCGACCATGCCGGCACTCCCGGCGCGGGTCCTTGCGGGGGACGCGTACGTCGTGACGCAGGGGAGCGGCTCGCCCTCGATCAACGATAGCCTCGCTCAGAGCCTCGCGTCCCAGCCCTGGGCGGACGTCGTGAGTCCGGAGATGCTGGCGTTCGGATCGATTCGGGGGATTCCCGTGGTCCTTCGCGCGGCGAAATCCGATACTTTCCTCGCCATGGAAGGGGGGCGATGGCTCGCGTTGGATGCCTCCTCCGCGCGCGGCGCCTACGCGGGCGAGGGCCTCGCCCGTCGGCTCGGGCTGACCCTGGGGGACTATGTGAGTCTCGTGGGCTCCACGGTCCCTCGGATCGAGATCGCCCGGGTTCGAGGCCTGTTCGTCGTCGAGGGACCTGCGAGCGACGAGCTCGTCGTGGACTACGGCCTCGGCCGATCCCTCACGGGCCTCGGCCTGGGTCGGTACCACTCGATCCGTGTCCGGACGCCGGATCCCGCCGCCCTCGTCGCCTTCCTGTCCGATTTCGGGTCGAGCGCGCATGTGTCGGGTCCGTATCTCCCGCGCGTGGACGTGCACAGCGATCCACCCGATGACGATCGCCTGACGAATCTGCTCCTGCGCTCGGGCCGCGGTCCTGTCCCGCGGGATGTGCTCACGATCGCGGTCGCGGAGGCGACGAATTCGGTACGCGTTGTGGCCTACGGTCTCGCCCTGCTCATTGGCCTTATGGTCGCCATGGGCGTCCACGCGGTCCAGGCGAGGGCCTTCGCGGACAAGCGTGGAAACGTGGGAGTCCTGCGGACAGTCGGTGCGAGCGGACGCTGGCTTCGAGCTCGCGTGGTCCTCGAAACGCTTCCTACGGCCCTCGGCGCGGCGATACTCGGCGCGGTCCTCGGTGTCCTGCTCGATGCTCTCGTTCGACCAACGTCCGCGTTCCTCCTGTTTGGCCATGAGGTCCGCGCCCAGCTGGATTTCCTTGTGCTCCTCGGAATCATCGCATCGCTCGTCGGGATTTCGATTGCTTCCGCCCTGATCCTTCTCGAAGGCGCGCTGCGCTCTCGGCCTATGGAGTCGATCCGCGAAGAAGTCGGTGTCGAAACCCCACCGGCCTTGGAGGTGGTCCTGCGAAGCTGAAGGTCGATTACGCCCTCCTCGTCGCTCTCTACTTGCTCGCCCTCGCGATGCGGTTCGTTCCTCTGACCTTCTCCCCGCTCCCCTTCAACATCGACGGATTTCCTCTCGCGAGGATCGCGGATCAGATGACGGCGTCGGGTGCGTGGCAGATCGAGGAGACAGACGTGAACAGCTACAACCAGAAGATGCCCGCCCTCTCTCTCCTGTGGTCCGCGATGGGCCAGCTCGCAGCCCTTCATCCCTTGACAGACCTCCAGTGGTTCCTGCCCATCGTCACGTCGACCACCGTGCTCTCCGGCTACTTGCTCGGTGCCAAGCTCACCGGCCATCGAAGCGTCGGCTTCGTCGCCGGTTTCTTCCTCGCTGTCTTCGGCAGCTTCCTGTTCCTGACGAGCGCGATCATGAAGGAAGCCCTCGGCCTCGTCGTCCTGCCCATGGTCGTCCTCCTCTTCCACGAGCGATCGGATCCTCGGAAGCGTGCCTTGGCGGTCGTCCTCCTTCTCGTCCTCCCGTTCCTGCACCACCTCACGAGCCTGATGGCCCTGGGTATGGCGACATCCCTCGTCGTCCTGCGGCAGCGGCGGGACCTTCGTGTTGGGGCCTTCTCGAGGAGGAGGCTCGCTCTCGACCTGCTCACGGGACCTGGCGTGGCCCTGCCGGCCGTGGCCTACTATACGGCCGTAGAGATGCCTTTCCTTGAGGACGTGACCAGGATAGAGGACATCGGGTTGTTCCTCGCCCTCGCAGTCTTTCTCGCGGCCCTCGGATCCGGCCTCGGGCGACCCGCGCGCGTGCGGATCGGTCGACGCTTGGTCTCCCCGGCGCCTCGCGTCCTGCTGATTCCCGCAATCGCCTTTGGGGGACTGTTCCTCAACTCGAGGACGAGCGTGTTCGCGGGCGCGGCTGGCACACAGCCCGCCCTGCTGACGATCGTGCTTCCCGGAATCGCGATCCTCGTGGGATTCGCCCTAGTCGGCTACCAGCTCGTTCGGCGAACCTCGAATCGCGCGAACGACCTCCTCGTCGCCATGCTCGCCGCACCGACGGCCCTCATCCTTTACGGATTCCTGCGGGGTCTCGACCCGCTGAGCCTGGCGATTGTATACCGCGCGGTGGATTTCATGGACTATGCCCTCGCAGCCCTCGTCGGGGTCGGATTCGTCTTCCTCTGGAGGGCCGCTGGGAATCCCAGGATCACGCGTTCCATCCTCGCCATAGGCCTGTCGGCGGCCCTCCTGGCGAGCGTGCCCATGGCGTGGGAGAGTCCTTCGGTCTTCGGGGTGGAGAACGTCACCTCGCCGGAGGAGTTCCAGGCGCTCCGGGTCCTCGCCTCCGTGAGCCCCGGAAACGCCACTTCGGACCAGCGCCTCGCCGACGTGGCCGCCTGGTGGTTCGGTCTCTCCGTCGACCCGTCCCTTCCCATCCGGATTCGAGATGGAGCGTCCCTCGAAGGATATGACTATGCCCTCCTCTCGGAACGCTGGACCCTTGCGGGCGCGCAGGTGCATCCCGCGCCGAACGTCGTCCTCGAGTCGGTCGACTTGGACAACTTCCTCGCGAGCCATCGCGTCATTTACGCAGGCGGGGACCCGGGCGGTCGGCTCTTCGTCGTCCAACTCCTCACCGAAATTCGGTTGTGAGGTTCCGTGCCCGCACGAAAGGCCGCGCCGCCAACCCTTAAATAGACTCTGCCCCTTCGAGCGGCCCGTATGGCGGAGAAGAAGACCCGCGCAGCCGCCCGCAAGATGAAAGACAAGTGGAAGGCGAAGGTCTGGTACAACCTCTTGGCGCCGGAGATGTTCAACAAGCAGCTCCTCGGCGAGACCCTCGCGGATGAGCCGGCCAAGCTCGTGGGCCGGGTCGCGGAGGTGACCGTCCAGGACCTCACGGGCGACTTCAGCAAGATGCACATCAAGCTCCACTTCCGCGTGAACCGGGTTCAGGGCCAGGACGCTCTCACCCAGTTCGTCGGCCATGACATGACGTCCGACTACATCCGCCGCCTCACGAGGCGCAAGCGCACCCGAACGGATCTCGTCGTCGAGCTCGTCACGAAGGACGGCTGGCGCATGCGCGTGAAGCCCATGGCGATCACAGACCGCCGCATCCAGGCGTCGAAGCAACGCGCCGTTCGGACGATCATGGCAAACGTCGCACGGCAAAGCGCGGCGGACCAGACCGCAGGCGAGTTCGTCAAGTCGATCATCTCCGGAGAGCTCGCGAAGTCCATCGCGATCGCCTGCAAGCCCATCCAGCCGATTTCACGCGTCGAGGTCCGGAAGTCGGAGGTCTATGTGGCCGGAGAGGCCCCTGGACCGCCGGAGCCGTCGCCCGCGGAGGAGGTCCCCGAGCCTGCCCCCGAGGCCGCGGAGGCTGCGAAACCCGAGGAGCCGTCCGCACCCACCCAGGAGCCCGCGGAGTCCCCGCCGGAAGAGCCGTCCCCCGAGGAGCTCAAGCCAGAGGACTTCGAATCCCTCTGAGGGCTCTTGAGCGCCGACGTAATCGCGCGTCAGCACGGTGGACATGGGCTCTCCGTTCCCGAGAGGGAGCTTTTAATTCGTTCGGCGTTTCCCCCGCGGGTGATCTCGTTGGGGGAGGAATCACAGAGGGGAGCCTATTACCTGCCCATCTGGCACAGCGGCACTGCGGGAGGCCGCCGGGCGGTTCCATCGAGTACATGCGTCCGTTCCGAGGGCATGACCGTTACGTTCGGCGACGGAACGACGATCGAGGACTGGACGGGACAGGCCTATGTGAACAACGTCGGCATGGGTCGACCGGAGATCGCCAAGGCCCTCGCGGACCAGTCCCTCCGCATGTCCTGGGTTTCGCCGAGCGACTTCGCGGAGACTCGGCTCGCGTTATCGGAGGACCTCCGGTCCGTGCTCCCGCGGCATCTCACGACGCCCTTCTACGGGATCGGTGGCTCGGATACGATCGAGGCCGCCGTCCGCGCCGCTCGCAAGGTCACGGGTCGTAAGAACGTCCTTACGTTCAAGCAGGGCTACCACGGCGACACCTTTGTCACAGAGGATCTCTCCGGCATCGGGATGACACCCTACGGCGATCCCCGCCCGTGGAGCATCCATGTGCCCTCCCCCTATGACACGTGGCAGACCACGGACGACTGGGACCTGGCCTATGAGGCTGCCTTGGACGGAGTCAAGAAGGCGCTCAAGCGTCGCGGGCCTCGATCCTTCGCCTGCGTCGTCCTCGAACCGGTCATGGGCGTCGGAGGCGCGGTGCCTATGGCGGGCGCCCTCGCGGAGGGCCTCCAGGAGCTGCGCGACCGGTACGGCTTCAAGCTCATTGCCGACGAGGTCGTCACGGGCTTCGGGAGGACGGGACGGTGGTTCGGCTCCCAGACGGTCCGGCTTGCGCCCGACGCCGTCGTCCTCGCGAAGGGACTCACGGGCGGGTACGCGCCCCTCGGCGCAACGGTCTTCGAACGATCCTGGGGCGCCCGATTGCGCAAGGAAGGCTTCAACCACGGTCTCACGTTCGGCGGCCATCCCGTCGGGTGCGCGGCGGCGCGGGAGACGATCCGCATCCTCAAGGCGGAGGGGCTCGTGGAGCGTTCTGCGGCGGTGGGCACGCATCTTCGCAGACGGTTTGAGGAGCTGCAAGAAGCACATGCCGAGATCGTCCGAGACGTGTACGGTGCAGGCCTCCTGCTCGCGATGGAGCTGCGAAGCCCCCGGAAGCGGACGAAGGAGGATCGGTTCCATCCCGCCTCCCCCCGTGTTCAGAAGGTGACGGAAGGCCTCCGGGCTCATGGGATTGCAGTCCTCACGAACTTCGATGGATCGTCCATCGTGGTGTGCCCGCCCTTCATCGTCACGGAGGCCCGGGTGGACCGCCTCGCAGACCGACTGTCCAACCTGCTACCCACCCTATAGCCTATCCATCCTTTGGAGAAATCAGGCGCGTCCTTCCAGGCGAGGCGAAAAAAGAAGGAGGGCCGGCGCCGCCGCGGCACCGGTCCCTCGTCGGGCATTGCGGAAAGATTCAGGGGGTCTCCTCGCGGCGCTTCTCCACGACGAGGCTGATGTTGTCCATCTCACCATCCTGGTCGAGATCCTCGCCGAAGTAATCCACGTAGATCCACTCGCGAAGTTCCGGCTCGCCGTCCTCGTCGGGATCCTCGATTCGCTCCGCGCGCAGGGTCGCCGTTGCCTTCTCCACGACGCCGTTCGAGTCTTCATCGAAGGCTTCCGCGTCCAGGGCGAGGTACCCCGTTCGCTCGGGGATGCCGTCCTGGTCCTCGTCAAGGATCTCGGAGCCACGGGCCATCACGGCGAAGTGCTCGGGATGGCCGTCGTCGTTGACATCCGTGGCTTGGGCGTATGCCACGAAGGCGGCCTGGTACTCGGGGATGCCGTCCTCGTTGGCATCCCGCACAGCGCTCGCGTGGACCGTCATGTTCGCAACCTCGGGCGCCCCGTTCGACGTCTCGTCGAGCACGAGGGCTTCGATTGTCGCGCCGCGTGTGTCCTCGGGGACTCCGTTCCCGTCCGCGTCGAAGGATTCGCTCGCGACGATCGTGGCCTCGATCCGCTCCGGATAGTCGTCCTCGATCGCGTTCACGACGAGGACGTCCAGGGTCGCGTAGGACATCCGGTTCGGTGCGCCGTCGTCGTCCTCGTCCACGGCCGCTTCAACCTGCAAGGTGATCGTGGCGCGCTCGAAGATGCCCGTGGAGTCACTGTCCACGGCCTCGAGGACCCCGACGAGGCTCGCGTGGTACTCCGCGATGCCGTCCTGGTCCATGTCGCGCACGATCGCGCCTTCGATCGTCAGCTTGGCGAGCTCTGGATGGCCGTCGTCGTCCTCGTCCGTGATCACGCCGACGATCTCGAGGGCCTTGCGGACCTCGTAGACTCCATCGGACGTCGGATCCGCGCGGGCGTACAGGAATACCCTTGCGTCGACGCGTTCGGGCGCCCCGTTCGACGTTTCGTCGGTCATCTCGAAGGCGATCTCGACGCCCCGGGCCAGTTCCGCGTTGCCGTCCACGTCAAGGTCCAAGACCTCGTAGCCCGCGAGGCTGAGCTGCGCCGATTCGTTGGCGCCGTCGTTGTTCACATCGTAGGCGCTCGCGGCGATGTCGACAACGCCCTCGTACTCATAGGTGCCGTCGTCGCCGACATCGTAGGCGTGGTACAGCCGGAGCGCGAGTTCCGCTGCCTCGGGGGTCCCGTCGCTTGCCTCGTCAACCATATGGATCTTCGCTTCCGCCTTGCGGACGTATTCCGCATGGCCGGTCTCGTTGAGGTCGAAGGCCTGCTCGCCCCGTGCCGTCGCCAGGACGACGTCGGGCGTCTCGTCCTCGTCCGCGTCCTTCACGCTCAGGGTCCATACGGCCTGGGCCGTGTACTCGTACGTGCCGTCCTCGTCGGGGTCCGCGAAGGCCTCGAAGCCCTGGCGGCCCTCGAGGGCGTTGAACTGCCCGTTCGAGTCGTTGTCCCACGCCTCGAACTCCCGGGCGATCGTCGCGCCCGCCTCGGGGGCGTCGTCGCCGTCCTCGTCGACAACGCAGGTACCAAGCATCCGGACGTGCACCCATTCGGGGTGGCCGTCCTTGTCCTCGTCCCGCGCCTCGAACTCCCGGACCCAGGAGCACCTGCCGTCCTCCTCGGCCTCGGGCTTGAGGAACTCCTCGAAGGACTGCGCGCCGCGCACGTCGGCCGCGTCCTCCGGCAGGACGCCGAGTCCGAAGCGGGTCAGTCGCTCTTGATCGAGATCGTCGCGTGTCTCGTTGACCTCTCGCATGGCGATCGGATCCGCCTCGAAGAGCCTCCCGTCCCGTTCCTCTTCGGTCGCGGGCGCCGTCTCTGCCGCGTCACCCGGCTCCGTGCGGTCGGATTCCTCCACGTCGACCGCGGGCGGGGCCGGCGTCGGCTCGGGCACCTTCGCCGAAGAGGCGAGGAGCCGTCCTTCGTTCGCCTCGTCTACGGAGGCCGCCGTGAGGGTCGCACCGGCCGTGCCGGGTGCGTACCCAAGGAGCCGGACATAGGTCGCATTCGTCGCGAGCCCGCCGCCCCCGAACATGGGGAGGAGGGCCGCCGTCAAGCCCAGGAGCCCCAGGCCGATCGCGATAACGAGAATGAGGGACCGGCGGGGCCCTTTCGAGACGCGGTACGCTTGCATCTTCGCACCAACCATCCCGAGGGACGCGATGGGGGATATCCCCGCCCGCAAGAGTGTTCCCGATGGCTTTAAGAGGAGGGGGGTCCGCGCGGGAGGCGGAACGGATTAAATAGAGGCCCTCCGCATCGGCGGCCGATCCATGCCCTCGCGGCCCTACAAAGACCTCGTCATCTACGGCTGTTTCGTCCTGAACCGTCTCGTGGCCGCCTTGGGCGTGGACCTCTACCAGGAAGGCCTCGAGGGGAAGCTCGGGCCGCTCCTGGAGGCCCAGCAGGGGATCTCGAAGGAGGAGGTCAAGCGGGAGATCAAGTCGAACCACTTCATGACGAACCGCGTGATCGAGGCCCTCACGAAGGACGGCCTCGTGACCGTCGAGGCGTCCGAGGGCCGCTACCGGGTCAAGATCACGAGGGAGGGCGTCAGCCACATCCGCCGCTACAACGATTTCTATCGGAAGATCTACCAGGAGCAGATCCGGGACCACTATCGGTTCCGACAACCCCCCTTCTGGCTCCGGGAGTGAAGCCGTGGGGAGTGCTCCACACGGAACGTCCGATTCCGCGAGGTAGATATCGACCTGGGGCCTTATCTCATGGCGATGGAACGCCGTCGATTCCTCCAGCTCGCCGCCCTCGGCGCCGCAGGCACGGTGGGGGCTTTCGTCGTTCGGCAAGCGCTCGTCGGTGCCCCTCTACCCGGCCCGGACAGCGGAGGGCCCCAGGAAATCGTGCGCGAGATCCGATCGCCTCTCCGGATCGCACAGTGGTATGAGTCCTGGCCGGGTTCGATCCTCCAGTCGTTCAAGAAATCGGTCCGGTCCGAGTTTGGGGTGGAACTGGAAGTTCAGTGGGATGTATACACGAGCAATGATGTGCTCCTCGACTGGATGGCCTCGGGGCGCACCTTTGACGTCGTATTCCCGACCCAATACACGATCGAGCAGCTCATCGGGCAGGGCTGGCTTCGTCCGCTCGATCCGGATCTGCTGCCGAACCTCGAGAACCTCTTCCCCGAATACCTCGATGCTCCATGGGTTCGCGACGACGCCGGACGCATCTACGGTGCAGCATACCGAGCCGGGAACACGGGGCTTGCGTACCGAACGGATCGGTTCGATTCTGCGGATGTGGAGTCCCTCGGGTGGGATCTCCTGTGGCTCTCGAGGTACGGGTCGTACGATCTCGATGAGCGCCTGGGTGTCCTCCTCGATTGCCGTGAACTCATGGGGATCGGAATCAAGAAAGCGGGTTACGACGCTTCCGGGAAGGCTCTCGTCTCGGAGGGCCAGTGGAGCCTCAACACAGAGGACCTCGGTCAGGTGGCTTCGGCTCGGGACGTGATGCTGTCAGCGAGTCCCCGCTGGACGAGTCCTTCGTCTCCATCCCTCACCGACCCCTTCTCGTCCGGCACGCTGCTAGCGGGGGTCGCCACGAGTCCCGCTGCGATCGATCTCATCGAGCCGTACTCGTCGTCGCGCCCACCAATCGAATACGTACTTCCTCGCCAGGGGTTCCATCGTTGGGTCGACAGCGCGGGAATTCCTTCCTCGTCGGGCAATGTGTTCACCGCGCACCTCTTCATCGATTTTCTCTTGCGGGCGGACAACGCGAAGTCCGTTGCTGAGTGGAACATGTCCGCGACGCCGAACGCAGCGGCGTACGACCTCCTAACCCCCCTCTCGAATGACTCGGACCTTCGGGAGGATGCGCGGATCTATCCGGATGCCACCTCTCTCGCCCGAGGCGAGTTCTCTCGGGCACTCCCAGACACCGTCCAGGCCGCCTACGACGCGGCTTGCGCAGAGGTCGTGGCCGACGTGTCCGAGCCCTGACACATCCCTTCGTCGGCCGTTTCCCTCCACGGGCGACGGGTCTCAAGTCGCCGAGGGGGTGAGGGCTCTCCCACTTCCCATGGCCGGCTCGATGACGAAGGGGATGAAATCGTATGTCCGGTCCGTCCCTTCTCGCACGAGTTCGACGGAGCATGCGTACGTCGCGCCCCGTACGGTGACCCGCGCGGCCTCCTTCGTCACGAACTCGTACACGTCGGGTGTGACGGTCTCGTCGCCGCGGGCGGACCATAGGGCGAGGACCCGGGCGGGAGGGATTCGCGTCGCCTGGGAGACATCCTCCACGGCACGCTTGAGGGCCTGGAGATCCCCGAGGTCGGGGACGCCCTCGAACACCTTCGCGAAGATCGCGAAGCCCGCGGGGCCAATGCCCAGGATGCGGGCGAGGTTCGATGGCCTCGCTTGCACGTACCCGTCGAACTCGTACGTGAGGCCGCTCCTCCCCGTGAGGAGGGCAGGGGACGCGAGGCCCCCGGGAAGCGCCATCGCCGCCCTCACGTCGCGGCTCGTGGACGCGATGTGGGCGAGGATACGCTGGACCGCGTCCTTCCCCTCGGGAACGTGCACGACGGGATCCGCCTCCCGCACCCGCTGGATGACCCGGTGCCGGAGGGCGAAGAAGTCGAAGAAAGACCGCAGATCGCGCATCAGGTCGAGGATGAGGAACCCCAGGAAGAACAGGGCGACGAGGACCGCGCCGAGGAAGACGGCTCCGCCAAAGGTGAGGACCTGAAACCCTCCGAAGACAGCGGCGACGATGAGAAAGGCGAGGCGCGTGCTCGATTGGGACACGTACCGTGCCGCGAGGAGAAAGGCGATGATTGGGACGAACAGGAGGAGGGTGAATGCGGGAGCGCCGAATTGACTCGAGACCAAGAGCATGAGGCCGACGTCGAGGACGAGCCAGACGGATACGAAGGCGCGCACGTAGCGAAGCAACCTCCGTATCTTAGGCGTCTGGGCCTCCACCGACTCCGCGAGG
>CAYGBO010000032.1:19038-21015 GCA_964348145.1 uncultured Methanomassiliicoccales archaeon | reverse complement strand
CTGGCCATCTCGTCGATCAGTGCTCGTTCCTTGTCCACCGTGAGGACGGAGGTCATCTGCTTGAACTCCAAGGCCTTGAGATCTCGCTTCAGCCTGCTTAGGGGGACTGCTCCACGGGGGAGCTTCCGTCGCTTCTGTTCGTTGAGCCGGTCGAGGTATTCATTCCTTCGGCGGTTCCACTGGTCCCGTTGCTCCTTCGCCGCCTTGACTTGGGCATTCAGCTCATCCCGCTTGACTCGGTGCGACGTTGCCTGCTCCACGAGGCTGCGAACCTGAGCATTCAGCGCGTCCCGCTTTGCGACCCACTCGCGGGTCTTGTCATTGAGCTCATCGCGGCGACGTCGGTGTCGTTCTGCCTCGCCATTCTCATGCTCCCGCTTTAGTCTTAGCTCGTCCAGCAATGCGACCGCCCAGGAGGAATCTCTCGATAATTGCCAAAGAGGACCTCGACATATAAACCTTGTCGCACCACTGTCACCATGCGGAGCAGCTGCTACTTTGCACCAGCGATCGTCGCAGCGCAAACGCCTCCGACGCGATACACGGAGGGGCGAGGAGTTCGACCGTGCGTGTCCTCCGTGCCGCTCTCCTTCGTCGCGAACTCCATCTCACGTCGGAGGCGAAGGGAGCGGTCAAACGTGCGGATTCCGACGACACGCCACGGATTCCGGGACCTCTCGTCCCGAGAGGCTAAAACGGCTCGGCTTCACACACGACGCGTTGCCTGGTGGCTGTGGTCAAGAAGCCTTATCTCGTGGAACAAGATATCAATCGGGGGAACGGGTATGTCGGCCGTTTCAGACCGTTCCGAGGCGGTGCCTGCGTGACCCTCGAGGGCCCGCCCGACACGGAGGGCATAGTGAAGGAACGGCTGCAGAAAAACGCGAGAGATCCGGATGCCCTGTTCGCGCTCGCTGCCCTTCGTGTGCAGGATGGCAAGCTCGACCAAGGACTCTCAATCCTGGATCGAGTCTTGCGCATCGACCCGCGGTACCCGGGAGCGTGGAGATTCAAGGCGACCGTGCATCGGCTTCGCGGCGACACGAAGGCGGCCGAATCCGCGGCAAGCATGGCCGAGACGACAGAACCTTGAGGCCGAGACGCACAGGCCTCAGCTGAGTTTCCACCGTCGATGGGCTTCTGACTCCGTCGAGAAGCAGAATTGGACTCGGTTGAACTGTCCCCGCACGGACGCGACGTCCTTCGCGATCCGCTCGGGGACCTCGCCCTTGACGGACACGCGCGCAATCAGGTCCGCGACCTCGCGCATCTGCGGCTCCCGCATTCCCAAGCGCGTGAGCTCTTGGGTCCCAAGGCGCACCCCGGAGGGTCGCACGGGGGACGTGTCCCAGGGCAAGAGGTTCTTGTTCGTGATGATGTTCGCCTTCTCCAGATCCAGGGAGACCTTCGCGCCGCCACCCTGGGGGGCGACGTCCAAGGCGATCGTGTGGCTCTCCGTGAAACCGTATTTCTCGGCGAGGACCTTGATTCCACGCTCATGGAGGGCCTGGGCAAGGGCTTTCGAGTTTCGTACGATCTGGTCCGCATAGGCCCGACCGAACTCGATGTGCTCGGCGAGGGTGACGCCGAGGGCCGCCATGGCATGCAGGTGATGGTTGGACACGACACCCGGGAATACCGCCTTCTGGAGCTTCTTGATGAACTTGTCGTCCTCTTCGTTCGAGAGGAGAATCCCGTGTTGGGGACCCGGAAGGGTCTTGTGGGTCGATCCGGTGAGCACATGGGCTCCCTCGTGAAGAGGCTGCTGGAACTTGCCTCCCCCGATGAGACCGAGGACATGGGCGCCGTCGTACCATACGCGAGACCCCGCTTCCTGGAAGGCGTCCGAGAGCTCTCGCAGGGGCGCGGGGAACAGGTAGACGCTCTGCCCGAACAGGGCGACCTGCGGGAGAAAGTCGGCCCGCCGCGAGGAAAGCGCGGATTGGGCGCTCCGCTCCTCGGCCAGCGACGTCTGGT
>CAYGBO010000032.1:10199-19028 GCA_964348145.1 uncultured Methanomassiliicoccales archaeon | reverse complement strand
TCATCCGCTCCACATCGAAAGGGTAGTTGACATTGTTCACGCCTCGCATCCCGGCGGCTCCGAACTTCGCGGTGCTGATGTGGGCCCCATGGCTGAGGGCCACGGAGGTCATGATGTCCCCGGGCTGCGTGAGGGCGAACAGGACCGCCATATTGGCGACCGTCCCGCTGATGAGCCTCGGGTCCGCGTGGCGCACGCGGAAGAGCTTGCGTGCGAGGGCGACGACCCGGTCCTCGACCTCGTCCACGAAGACGTTGCCCTGGTAGTACCGCTCGTGAGGCAAGCCCTCCGCGTACCGGTCTCCGAAGTCGCTCACGAGAAGTTCGCGCGCAAGGGGGCTCATCACGTTCTCCGACGCAATCATCGGCAGGGATTTCGAGAACCATTCGTGGTGGCGGTCAACTTGCTCGTGGATGAAGACGATGTCCTCTTTCAGGGAAGCGACCCCCCACACGCGGAACAGGCCCTCGGCATAAATAGGTTCGGCCCGAGGTCCCGCTCAGAAGACGCGAACTTTGCCCGCAACGATGCGGTCCGTGAGGCCTTTGATACCCTCGAGCCCCTCTTCGATGATGGCCGCGACGTCCGAACGGATCTTGGGCAGAGATGTCCCTTCCTCGAGGATGAGCTGCGCTGTCGCCGCTTGGGGTTCCTGGATGGGCCGGCCGATCTGGGACGCGATGCGCACCCATACTTCCTTGACGGCCCCCTCATGCTCCTTCGAGATCCGCTGGGCCGTCTCCAGCGCGAGGATGTTATACAGCTTGCCCACATGCGTGACGGGATTCTTTCCCGCGGCGGCTTCCATGGACATGGGACGGTAGGGAGTTATGAGTCCGCTCACGCGATTGCCGCGGCCCACGGAGCCGTCGTCGCCGTTCTCCCAGGAAAGTCCGGTGACTGTCAGGTAGAAGATGTCTCGTTCGAAGTCGTCGCCGGTGTTGATGTCGACGCGGACCTCTCGGTCCGTATACTTCACTGCATGGTCGAGGATGCGCTCGCGAAGTTCCCCGATGGCGCTCCGATAGTGGTCTTTGTCCGGCACGTACGAGTCCACGAGCGCCGCCGCGACCGTGAGCCGGATCGCATTCCCTTGTCGGACCGCCATGACCTTCACGTCTTGACCCGTTTCCTTGAGGTCCTTCTTGAGAGGGCCGTTGATGAGTTCCTCCGTCTTCAGGGCGAGGGTCTCCGTCTCCGAGAAAGGCGCGAATCCCACGCCGAAGGAGGTGTCGTTCGCGAGGTATCGCTGCGTGTCGTAGAGGCCTCGCAGGTCCACGGAACCCTGACCGATCTTGCAGTCGAGGATCACATCCGCATCCACATTCAGATTCGTGCACGCCTGCTCCAAGTAGTCGTGGGCGGCCTGAACGGCCGTGGTGCGGTACGGGAGCCGTTCTCCGTTTACGACGGTCGTCGCCCGGCCCACGAGTAGGACATACGCGGGCTCCAGTACGGTCCCGCCGCCGAACCGAGGGGCGCTCTGCCCTCCGACAACTTCGACCTGATCCGTGTTGTGATGGAGGATCCTCCCGTAGCGCTCCAGGTACATCTTCGAAAGGGCGCGGGACACGGCTTCGGCGAGTCCATCCGCAACGCTGTCCGGGTGGCCGATGCCCTTCCGCTCGACGATTTCTGTGTCCTGTTCTTCGATGGGTGTGTGGACAACTTCCTCAACGAAGATGTTCCGTGTCACGCGGGCCCCCTGGGGCGTAGGCCGTCCCAGATTCTGGGTGGCTATATGGTTTTTGTTATCATGGGAGCGATGGAATGCGGAAGGCATTCGCGCCTGCGATTCGCCCCCGTTTCTGTCACGGACGGGAGCATATTAATATCCATCTGGCTCGAAAATTCCGGCAGGAATATGTACCCGAACCGCTTACCATCTCGCATGCTGCCCGATCTGGACGAGATACCACGTCTCCGCAAGGCCCTCGGCCTGACCCAGACGTCGCTGGCCCGCCTCGCGAACGTCAGTCAGTCCACGATCGTCAAGATCGAGAAGAAGCAGATGAATCCTTCCTACGAGGTCGTCCGTCGGATCATGAACTCCCTCCAAGCGGAGATGAGACGACAAGAGAAGAAAGCCCTCGTGGAGCAGATCCAGTCGAAGAAGGTGCAGTCCGTCGACGCGAGACTGCCTCTCGAGAATGCGGCCGCAGAGATGCGCCGATGGAAGTTCTCCCAGATGCCCGTCTTCCACGGAGGGCATCCGGTCGGTTCCATTTCGGACAAAGTGATCAACAATCTCATCCTGTCGGGTCGGGATCCACAGGAGTTGGCCCGGATCCGCGTCGAAGAGGTCATGGAACCTGCGTTTCCCCAAGTCGATTCGAAGGCACCCGTGGAACTCGCTGCGGGGCTGCTCCGCCATTACAATGCCGTACTCGTGACCCATAAGGGCGGTGTGACGGGGATCGTCACGAAGTCGGATCTCATGAAGCTGCTGTGAGGGGAGCGGTCCCTACACAGGCTTCTCCCGCGACCGCCTTCGTCGGCCGGGAGTCTCCATCCCGAGCCGCCGGATCTCGTGGGCTAACGTGTCCCGGAGCCCTTCCTCGAGGGAGCGGCTTCGGAAGCCTAGCTCCCGCTTCGCTTTCGCACTCGTCCCGAGGTACGTGACCCCGGCAAGGACACGGAGACTCTCCCGTCGGTACGCGACCGGGAGATCGACGAACTGACCCGCGACGCCCATGAGAGCGGAAAGGATGCGCATCGTCGCGGGGGAAGGTCTCCTCCGCGGCACCGGGATTCCCGTGATACGCTCTGCAATAGACAGCGCGTCGAGGAGCGTGTGGGCGGGACCTGCGAGGATGTAGCTCTCCCCGACTCGGCCGCGCTCCATGGCGAGGATGTGACCTCGGGCCGTGTCCTCCACGTGGCCCCAGCAGTAGGCGACCTTCCGGGGGACCGCGGGAAGGCTTCCGCGAAGATAACGGGCGAAGAGTTCCTGGGTCGGCCCACGGTCCCCCGACCCGTAGGTGACCCCGGGTTGCACGATGACGAGGGGAAGGCCACGGCGAATCATGGGCTCCGCGACTTCATAATGAGCGATCCATTTCGTGCGGTCATATTCGCTGAGCCACGGCCCGGCATGGCGGTACCCCTCCTCGACGAGTTGACCCTTCGTGTCCGAGAAGACGGCGAGGGTGCTTGTATAGACGCCCTTCTCCGTACCGAGATCCTGCATCGTTTCCAGGACGTTCCGAGTACCCTCCACGTTGACCGGGACGGCGGGACTCTTGTCTGGGACGCCGATCTTGTACCATCCCGCCAGGTGGAAGACTCCGTCCACGCCGCGCATCGGCGCCTCCAGGCTCCGCCTGTCCGTGATGTCCCCTACGGCGGGGCGAATCCCCGAGGCTTCCAAGGTTCTTGCCCCATCGGCGGATCGAACGAGGGCGGTGACCTCGTGCCCTGCCGCGAGGAGTTGGCGCACGACCCGGCTTCCAACAAAGCCCGTGGCCCCCGTGACGAAGTACTTCATCTGCGTACCCTCTCCCTGAGTCGCCTCGACCTCTTAACCCACGCGACCCGCGGAGGGATTGCCGGACCGTTTCCCTCCTCGGGACCGTCAATCTCGGAACGGGACGTCGATCTCCATGAAGTCGTCCGCGACCCGGACGTTCTCGAAGATCGCCCGGGCGTCGGTGAGAATCGACGATGCGTCGTCGTAGCGTGGACTGAGATGGGTGAGGACTAGTAGGCCCACACCCGCCTCCTTCGCGACCTCGGCCGCCTGTCGAGACGACGAATGACCGTACCGGTTCGCCTTCTCCTCGAGGGCCGCGTCCGAGGTGGCGTCGTGGATCAGGACGTCGGCCCCTCGAGCCCTTTCAATGAGGGTGCGGCTCGGCATCGAGTCCCCCGTGTAGACGATTTTCCGCCCCGGCCGAGGCGCACCGACGACCTCTTCGGGTCGGATCGTCCGGCCGGCGACCGTGACGGCCTCCCCCGTCTGGAGTCGGCTGTACAAGGGTCCGGGGGGAATCCCCAGTTCCCGGGCCCGCTCGAGGCTGAAACGGCCCGGTCGGGGTGCCTCCTCGAGGACGTAGCTGAGTCCGGGGACCGTGTGGACAGCCTCGAAGGACCGAACGGCGTATTCGCCACAGTCGATCTCCGCCCCGGGAGCCAGCTCCTTCGTCCGGACAGGGAACCCAGGGGTGAAATAGCCGAGGGAGAGGAGTTCCGTCACGAGGCGTTCGACCCCTTGGGGACCGTACACGTCGAGGGGTGCCTCCCGACCGTTCATCGACATGCTCTGCACAAGGCCCGGCAGCCCGAGGAAGTGGTCGCCGTGGAAGTGGGTCAGGAAGATCCTGGTGATCTGCATGAAGCTCAGGTTGCTGAGCATGAACTGACGCTGCGTCCCCTCGCCGCAGTCGAACAGGAGGACCTCGGGTCCTCGCTTGACCGCGATCCCGCTCACGTTCCGCTTCGGAGTGGGCCAAGATCCGGAGGTCCCGAGGAACACGATCTGCATGAGCGGGCGGACATGCCTCCCGCTGACTTAACGACTTTGGACATGGGGTGCGCCAAACCTTTATCGCCGCCTCGGGGATGCCTGCGCGGGCCGCTCTATGCTCTCCCTCGACGGCCGGTCCCTTGACCTGGACGACGTGGCTCGCGTGGCACGGCACCGGGAGCGGGTCCGTCTCAGCGCGAAGGCTTCGAAGCGGATTGATGCGAGCCGACGGGCCTTGGAGGGGATCGTAGCCAGGGGATCCGTGGCCTACGGAATCAAGACGGGATTCGGCGAGCTGGCCAACGTGGTGGTTCCCGACGCCGATGTGCGGCGCCTTCAGCTGAACCTCCTGAGAAGCCACGCCGTCGGGCAAGGGGAGTTGCTGCGCACGGACGAGGTTCGGGCGGCCCTCCTTCTTCGGGCGAACACCCTGGCGATCGGCCATTCAGGGGTCCGGCGAGTCCTCGTCCAGCTCCTTCTGGACATGCTGAATCGAGGCGTGCATCCCTTGGTGCCATCCCGAGGCTCCCTCGGCGCCAGCGGCGACCTTGCCCCCCTCGCGCACCTGGGTCTCGTCCTGGTTGGTGAGGGACAGGCCGAGGTCGACGGGCGCTCCTCGCCGGGCCGCAATGCCCTCCGGCGCGCCGGACTGCAGCCCGCCGTCCTCGACACGAAAGAGGGGCTGGCGATCATCAACGGCACCGCCGTCACGGCAGGCGTCGGGGCGCTTGCCGTCCATGACGGTCTCAGGTTCCTGAAGGACGCCCAGGTCGCTGCCTCCATGGCCTTCGAGGCCCTGCGGGGTTCTCCCCAGCCCTACGACCCCCGCGTGGTCTCCCTGAAACCGCAGCCCGGAGCCCGAGAGATCGCTCGGAACCTACGACGTCTGCTACGGGGCAGTGAGATCATCCCGTCCCACAAAGGTCCCCACCGGGTGCAGGATCCCTACACCCTGCGCTGCATCCCCCAGGTGCTCGGTGCCTGTCGCGATGCCTTGGACCGCGCGGCCCACACGATTCGGATCGAGATGAATGCGGGGACGGACAACCCCCTCATCTTCCCGGATCGCGGGGAAAGCCTGACGGGCGGAAACTTCCACGGACAAGCCGTGGCGATGGCCCTCGATCAGGTGACCCTCGCGATGGCCGTCCTCGCGGGGTTCTCGGAGCGCCGGATCGCCCGGCTCCTCGACACGCGGCTCAGCGAGCTGCCAGCGTTCCTGACGAGGGAGAATCGCATCCTCGCGCACCCGGCCTCGGCGGGATCGATTCCGACGTCCGCGAACCAGGAGGACTTCAACCCGATGGGCATGCTCGGCGCCCTCAAGGCGCGAAAGGCGGTGGAGAACGCGGCCCAGGTGGTCGCCTTGGAGTATCTCGCTGCGGCCCAGGGCCTCGAGTTCCTGGAACCCCTCCAGGCAGGTGCGGGTCCCCGCGCGGCCCGGGCGTTCCTGCGGCGGGCCATCCCGCCCCTCGGCGAGGATCGACCCCAGGGGGAGGAGGTCCGGCAGATTCTGGCTTGGATGCGTTCGGGAAAACTCGTTGCCGCGGCAGAGGGGGCGGCGGGCATCCTCGTGTGACTACGCCTTGTCCCCGCCAACGGACTGGAAGCAGACGGGGCACCGGCCCACGCGCGTGGCGCACAGCTCGTGGAAATCCCGGCCGCAGCTGCACCGAAGGACTTTGAATCCCTTCTTGATCATGCCCTTGCAGATCGGGCATCGCGTCGCGAGATCGGCCACCAGCTTCTCAGGCCGCTTCGCCACACCCTCGGCGACCTCCACCTGGGCGATCATCTCTTGGGTGTACGCCTTGTCGTCGAACACCCGGTGGGACGTTACTTGGATCGCGAGGGGGACGGAACCGGGAGCGGTCATCTTGAGGCGGAGCTTCAGCGTCTCCTCGCCTTTCGCCCGAATCGCCGCGATGTCCTCGACTCCTTCCGTCTCGGCGTCTCCCAGGATCTTGACGCGGACATCCTTCGCAAGCCCTTTCCCAGTGTTCTTGATCGTCAGGGTCGCATCCATCCACTCGTTGAGCCGCGCGGGGCCCGCCTCGAGGGCGCCCTCCAGTTTCGGCGCGAAGGCCTCGACGGCTTCGAGGGCGAGCCGATACGATTCCTCGGCGATGCGGATCGCCTCCGGCATGTTCGAAGAGCGCTTCGACATGGATGCGGCGAGCTTCTTCTCGGCCGGACGCATGTCGACGCCGAACTTCTTCCCGTTCCGGATTGTGGACTCCGCCTTGTACGTGAGATCGACGAACCGCTTCTCCACGACCTTGCTGGACTCGACGTGCTCAAGGGCTCGCTCCGTGAGGTGGAGCGCAGACTCAAACTCCTGCTGGGCCATCCGTTCCTTGGCTTCCCGGAGCATCTCTTCGGCTTGCTTGGCATCGGACCCCAGCTTCTTCGCATGAGAGACGTTGTCCGCTGCATCTGCGAGGGCTTCGTGCAGTTTGGCACCCATTGCGGACTCCGCCAACTTCCTTCCTTCGTGTATGTGAGTCAACGCCTCCGCGAAATCCCCCGTCTCGACGCTGGCGCGCGCCTGGGCGAGCCGGGCAAGGGCGGAGGTGGCATCGCCGCCAACGCGTTTGCAGGTGTCGACGGAGGCCTTGACCTTTGCGAGAAGTTCCTTCATGTGGTTTCGTAGAAGGTCTGCACCCAACTCGAGGCTCTGGTCGTAAAACGCCCTCGCACCTTCGAGGTCACCGCCCTTCACTGCCGAGTTCCCCTCTTCCAGGACGGCTTCTAGCTCGCCAGCCTCGGCTCCGATTTCGACCGCGGTTCGGAGAAGGGCCTGCCCCTTCTCCCGTACCTTCTGGAGGTCGTCGAGCTCCCCGCGCACGTCCGCGACTGCATCCGAGGCCTTGATGGCGAGATCGATCGTTTTCACGTAGTCCGCGGCCTTCAGTGCCTTGCGAGCTTCCCGGGCGAGGCCTTCTGCCGCTTTCGCGGGCGCACCGAGATTCTGCAGCTTCCGCTCCGCCGTCGCGAGGGCTTGGGACGCCATGTCCTGCTGAAGCGAAACCCGATCCACTTCGCCCTCGCTCTGGCCGGCCAAGGCGAGCGCTTGGCTGTACTTCTTGCCGCGCAGGAAGTCGCGCGCTCGGTTCAGTAGCTTCTCGGCGGATCGGGTGTCCGTCCCCTCTCGCTTCGCCCGCTCGAGGCTCATGTGGTACCGTTCGATTGCCGCGGCGATTCCTTGGTCTCTCTCCTTGATGGCCTCGGCCTCCGCCTTCATCGCATGTTCGAGGGCTTGATCGTATGCTCCCATCTTGGACGCCCGTTCGGCCTGGTCAAGGAGCCGAGCCGTGTTGGGGATCTCAACGTTCAGTCCTTCGATGTCCGCGACGAGATCCCGTATCTTGGCGATCGCCGCTTGACATGCGTCACCCTTCTCCTTGACTTTCGTGACTTGCTCGTGGATCCGAAGGGCGGCCTCCGCCGCGGGCCCGAGTCGACCCTCCTCGATGAACTGCTGGGCCTTCACGATATCCTCATTTGCGGTGGCGAGATTGACGCCCGGCACGGACCCCACGAGGCCCTTGGCGTCCCCGAGCATCGCGGAAAGTCTTTCAACCATGAGCTTCGTAATCTCCTCCTCGACTCGCTGGGCGGCCTCAAGGGCGGTTGGATAGTCCTTGGATTTCATCGCCTCTTTCGCTTTCGTGAGGGATTCTTGGAGGTGGGGGACGTCCAGGCCGAGTCGCGCTGCGAGCTCCATGCGTTCCCGGGTCGACAGGATCTTCTGGGCGGAGCTGTACAGGACGGTGAGCCGTTCCGTTTCCACGCGGGCCTTCGCCGCGAGCTCGGTCGCCCTCCCGTAATCCAGGCGTTCGAACGCTCGCTTTCCCTCGAGGAGTATCTCGAGGACCTTCGAGACGTCGACATCCCTCTTCCGGGCTTCCGCGGCGAGCGCCGCGGCGCTTGCCAACGCCTTCTGGGTCTGCCGATGCATCGCCGTTGCTTTCCGGGCCCGATCGCTGCATTCCTTCAGGAAGGCCAGCCCTTCGTGGAAGCTCTCAACGCTCAAGGCCATCTTGGATCGCTTGAGCAGCTCCCGCATCTCCTCGATGTCAATCCTCAACTCCCGGGCCTCTGCGACGCGGTTCTTGACCAGGTTGAAGAGGACGTCGGCAGCTGTCCCAAGGACAGACTGGACTCGCTCCCGGCTCGCGAGTACCTGGGCGATCCGGCCGCTCCCGAGGATACCGTTGAGTTCTCGGTAGAGGCCCTCGACGGTCGCGACGTCAGTGCCCAAGTCGGCGCCCATCTGTACCGCGAGCCCCAAGTCCTCGACGGTCTGCCGCGCGACGGCCGTCGTTCGGCTCTCCGCCGCAGCGTTCGCCTCGTCGAGGGCG
>CAYGBO010000032.1:0-10103 GCA_964348145.1 uncultured Methanomassiliicoccales archaeon | reverse complement strand
ATGTTCCTGAGGACTGCGATGCCGTCTGCGATGCGCTTCCGGAGTCCTTCCTCCGCCTGCCCGGCTGCCTTGGAGGCGAAGTCAAGGGCCTTCCCGTGCTCTTGAGCCTTCGCGGCCACGATCGCTTCCTCGAGCAGCTTCGATGCGTCCGCTAGGTTCGCCCCGTGCCGCTCGCCGAGGGTCAGGATGAATTCCGCCTGTTCGATGGTCTGCATCGTCCTCTCGTGTTCCGCCTTGCGCAGCTCCTCGAACGCCGCGGTGATTGCCTTGTCCAGGTCGTCAGGATCCCGGTTTTGGAAGGCCTCCCGCGCCCGCCCCGCCATTTTGCGGGCCGCCGTGGTAGCGACGCCGGCGGCTTCGGCCTTCGCGAAGGCCCGGTGGAGATCCTTGAGACGCACCTCCGCGCTTCGATATTGACCGATGACCTGCTCGACGCCTTCGTCGGCCTTCTTCGCCCAGTCAAGGGCCTCCTGGAAGGCGTTCCGCTGGAGGGCCTCGCGGGCCTTATTGAGCTGCCCCACGGGCCCTGAGAGATCCGCTCCGAGGTTCACCGCGGTCACAAACTTCTCGCGAGACGATGCGATCGTCTGAAGCACCTTCTGGAACTGCGCCTGCTGGAGGGCCTGGAACCCCCGCTTCGCGAGCTGCGCGCCTTCGCGGTAATCCCCTTCGCGGATCGCCTTTTCGGCCTCTCTGAAGTGGCTCTGGGCTCCCGTCGTGTCCGCCCCAAAGGTCTCCGCCTGCTCGATGAACTTGGAGAAATTCGCGATCTTTCCGTCGAGGCTGCGCTGTAGCGCTTTCTCGGACTCCGCGCGGCTCTGTCGCAGGGCGTTCCGCGCTTTCTCGAAGTCTAGGTTCTCAATGTCCTTTCGAGCACGCTCAATGAGGGAGGATGGTTTCGCAGCGTCGGCTCCGAGTCCCTGGGCCGTCTGCATGAGATCCTCCGCATCACGCATATCCTCGTCGATGACCGAGCGCAGGTCCTCCGTGATCGTGTCGAGTCCCTCCGTCGTGAAGGACAGGGCGGACTCGAAATCGCTATCTTCCATGGCGGTCCTCGCCCGAGACAGAAGGTCTTCGATGGGTCCCGTTTCGCGGCCCAGGTTTTTCGCGGAAAGAAGAAGCGCTTGTGCTCGGGAGAAGGAGGAGGACAGGTGCTCGAGGAGGAACTTCTCACTCCGCTTCCAGGCCTTCTTCGCGTGGTCGATGGCCTGGGACAGATCCTCCGACTCGAGGGCGCTTCGGGCTTTCTTGAGGGCTGCTTCCGCGTCCGGGAGTTCTCCCCCCACGCCCCGGGCGAGATTCGCGAGGGCTTCGCTGGACTCAAGCATGGTCGTGACGCGGGATTCGTAGATCCCCTTGACGCGTTCCGCTGCCTCCTCGGCGCGCTCTGCCGCAAGCTTGTAGTCTTTCGCACCCATCGCGGCTTCGGCATCCGCGAAAGGGCGCTCCGCCTCGCCCACGTCCGCATCGATTCGCTTCGCAGCGTCGATGAGGTCCCGGGCAGCTTTCAGACTTTCTTCAGCCGCCTGACGCGAGCGCGCGGCTTCTTTCACCTTCTGCTCGAGCTGCCTGCGCAGCCGGCTGTCCCGCAAATACGCACTCACGGTTCGAGGCTCCGCTCTTGGTGGGGATGGCTGCGACTCGTCCCATGGACGGTCGGTGTTGGACCACGGAGGGCAGCTTATAAAGGGGTTCTCTCCCGATTCTCATCGTCGATATTTGTCGCGGGCTCCTCGTCCGGGAAGGGCGGCGGAGCCGTGCGTCCTCGGGGAAGTCTCAGTCCCGGGCAGGGGCGGAACGGGGACGCCGATGCGAGGGGGCTACTCCGGAGTCGCCGTCGCCTCGGGCTGCGCATCGATCGGGGCAGACGTCGGCTCCACCTCCTCGGGCTCATCGGTTTTCGGCTGCCGTTCCTGGTACACGATGCCCGCCTTCTCGGCCATGAGTCTCCGGACGCCCTCCCGATCCGTCGCTTTGAGCCCGAAGAATTCCGCGAAGTACCTCGTCGTCGTGAGGGCGAGGGACCGGCCGGATGGCTTGCGGGAAATCAGGCCAAGGCTCTCGAGGGCTTTCGTGTGCTCGTAGACCTTCGACCCGATCATGTCGAACAGGTCGCTCTGCAGCAGTGGCTGGTGGTATGCAACGAGGGCCGCCGTTTTCAGCAGGTCTCGATCGACTTCCGGAGGGGCGAAGGCTCGGGCGCGCTCCGCGTATTCGGATCGGATCTGCATCGTCCACTTCGTGCCGATGGGCGTGACCTCGATTGCGCTCCCGCGATCCTCATAGTCCTGGGCGAGCTTCCGGAGATGCGCCCTGACCTTCCCCGGGTCCAAGCCTGTCACGCGCGCTAGTTCCTCCGCGGTGAGCGCGCGCCCGCTCGAGAACAGGGCGGCCTCCACGACGGCCTGCTCTTTCATGATTCCACCGTCTCCCCCGGGATCTGGGGTCGCGCACCCAGCCGGGGTAGGGCCCCAAGGTCCTCGGCAGCGAGGCTCTCTTCGTTCGAGAGTCGCTTCACATAGATTTCTCCGAAGGGATAGTCCTCCTGCCATAGGCGGACCTTCTCCATCCGGGCCAGGAACAGAATGGACATGAACACGGTCACCTCATCCCACACCCCTCCCAACGTGAGAGACCGGAGAGGCGTCGGCTCACCGTTGAAGCCGATCAGGCGGCTCCAGGTCAGCCCGATGTCCTCCGTCAGGTCCTCCCCGTGAACCTTCTGATGGAAGTTCGGGGCGATGCGCTTCAGCGCCCGCTCACGGAGTGCGTTGAGCCGGAGCTGGGCGTCCGCCTCCAGCCGGGCTTCGTCGAAGGCGTCCATGAGTTCCATCAGCGTCACGGCCCGGCGGCCCTCCCGTCGAACGGCTTCCGTCAAAGGCATGGTGCCGCCGGTGAGGATGGCCCGGTTGTAGTCCAAGTCCTCCGGCTCGCGGTATAGGTCGAGATCCCAGGCATCCTCTGGGCCTGGCGTCTCGGGAGGCATCGCATCGAGGAGGACCTTGTCGCTCTGCATCTTGAGGATGGACCACGCGAGGAATACGAGCTTGCCCGCCGTCACGAAGTTCACCGCTCCGTCCTGGCGCACCTTCCCCAGGTACATCCTTGTGAACTCCACGAGGTCCATCTCCCATGGGTCCAGATGGCGCTCAAGGGCGAGTTCGAAGGCCGCCGCAATCGCTTTCTCGAAGGGATCTCGCACGGCCACGTGGAGGCCTTGGTCAATCTCGTTGAGCATCGTAAGATACCGGTTGATTCGGTCCCCACCGGACGACTCGCTGATGAGGGCCTTGTGAAACAGGAGATGGTTCAGGATCGCCTGGTAGTTCTCGCTCATGCCGGGATCGCCTCCGTGGGCTTCTCGTCCTCGACGTCCGCGAGATTCACTCTCATGACGACTTCTGAGATGGCCTGGGGTGTCATCGTGACCCCAATGATGTGATCCGACTCCTTCAAGGTCACCTTGCGAAGGGAGATTTGCACGAACTGGGCCGCCTGGCTGTTCCTCTGGATCATCCGGGCCACTTTCTCCGCATTCACAGCGTCCAGGTTCTGGTCAATCTCGTCGAGCATGTAGATGGGCGAGGGATCGTACTCCTGGATGGCGAATATAAACGCCATTGACAGCAGGGATTTTTCGCCACCCGAAAGAGCCTCAAGGCGAAGGGCTTTCTTGTGAGGCGGTTTCGCCTTGACGATGAGACCCCCCAGGAAGGGGTCTTCCTCATTTTCGAGATGGAGGGACGCTTCGCCACCTTCGCTGAGCTCGGCGTACACGCGCTTGAAGTTCTCGTTGATTGCGTCAAACACTTTCGAGAGACCGTCCTTCTTCTTGGCTGTGAGCTGGGCGGCGAGATTTACGAGCTCGTTCCGCTGCCCTTCGAGGCGGGCGTTTTCATCCTTGAGTTCCGCGGAGCGCGACCGATGGGCCTCGTAGTCCTCCAACGCCCGGAGGTTGATCGGGCCAAGGGCAGCGATTTGCGTCTCGCAATCGCCAATCGTCCGCTTCAATTCCGTGAGGGATGGCAATTTGCCCCGGACATCCGCGTTCATCTCCTGCATGACGCGCTCGGCCTCAGCGAGCTGCTCCTCCTGGACCTTCAGCTCCGTCTGCATCTTGAGGAGGAAGTCGTCCTTCGTCTCGATCTTATGTGAGACCTTATCGAGATCCCCCTCGATGCCTGTACGTTCCTTGTAGGCCGCGTCGCGGGCGTCTTGAAGATCTTTCATCTTCCTCGTCATCTGGGTCTCCATCTTCTCGAGGGCGCGTATCTCGTTTTCCAGTCTGGCGAGGGATTCGTTGAAAGTGGCAATGCGCTTCTCATGCTCCGCGTTGTGACGCTCAAGGGCGTCGAACCTTGCGTTGAGTTCGGTCTGCCGATCCTCGAGGATACGCACTTGGTCCGCCATGGCCTCAAGTTTCGATCGGCGCCCACTGACCTCTTCGGCGATCGACGCACGCCGGGCCATTAGTTCCTTCATCTGTTTTGCGATTTGCTGTGGGGTCGCGTCGATGACTGCTTTCTTCCGGTAGTCTCGCTTGCTCCGGACCAAATCCAAGGCCTTCGTGAACTCTTCGATGTCCTCCCGGATCCGTTCCGCAGTCGCCCGAGCCTCCTCGAACCGAGCCTTGCGGTCCCCCAGGTCCCTCTGAGCCGCGTCGAGTTTGGCACGGAATTCCTTTCGCTTGGATTCCATCACGCTCGTCTTCACGTCCGCGGTTCCTGTCTTGCTTCCAAACTCCTTGAGCCGCGTCTCGAGTTCCACGATGTCCTTGCGAACCTCCTCGAGTCGGACGGAGACATCCTCGCCGTGGGCCTGAACCTCGCGCAACTTCTCCGCGACTTTTTCGAGGTCGCTCGCCGCCGTGGGGCCGAAGCGGACCGAAACCTTCTCCATCTCGCCGCCTACCATTGCGCCGCTCGCCTCGATCAACTCGCCGCCGAGGGTCACGAGGCGCACCCCACCCATCCACCGACGTGCCTCGTCAAGCCCCTCGACGACCAAGGTGTCCCCGAACACATAGAAGAAGGCATCCCGGTACTTCTCCTCGAAGTGGCACAGGTCGATCGCGAAACCGAGGCACTCTTTCGACACCAGGATGGCTTTTCCCCGGGGCTTGCCGACGAGCATCTTGTTCAACGGGAGGAACGTGGCCCGTCCTGCTTTCTTCCGCTTGAGGAAGTCGATGCACTCCGCGGCGACCCCATCGTCGTCGACAATGATGGCTTGCATCCGCGATCCGGCAGCCGTGATGATCGCCGTTTCGTACTTGGACTCGACATGGGCGAGCTGGGCCACGGTACCGTGGATGCCTTTGATAGTGCCTGTCTCACGAGCCTCGAGAATCACGGAGACGGCATTTGTGTATCCTCGTTTCATCGTCTCCGCGACGTCGGCTTCGGCCTTCAGCTGGGCGTACTTTCGCGTGAGACTCAGGAGCGCGCCCTGCAGTTCTGTCTGCCTCTTCGCCAAGTCGGCCTCCTCGTGGCGCCGAGCCACCAGGTCGGACTGGAGCTTCTGCAGGTCCTTCCCCGCCGCCTTCCCCGAGGCCCTCAACTCCTTCAGCTGCCATTCCGCGTCGTCCAGCTCGACTTGGTAGGACTTTTGAGATTCCTCGAGCTGCGCGATCTCCGACTCGAGTCGCTCCATGGACTCCTTCGTTCGGTCGCCCTCGAGGACGAGCCCCTTCAGCTTGTCCTCGATTTCGTCGGCCTCCTTGTTCAGTGATACAATTTCCTTCTGGATGGCGAGCACCTTCGAGTCGCTCTTCGAAGCGCGCTGATCGACGTCCTTCAATTCGCCATCCACAACCTTCAGGCTATCCTCGAGCTCCGAGATGCGTTTCTCGAGCTTCCCGCGTTCCCGTCCCAGGGCTTCCATCTCCTTGAGAACCTTTCCTCTCTCCTTCGTTGCCTCCGCCCTGTCCGTTCGGATCTGCTTGAGGGCCTCCTTGGACGTCTCAATGCCGTCCGACGCCCGCGCCCGATCGATGCGCAGACCGTCGAGCTTCTCCTTGAGCTGCCGAGCCTCCTCGCCGCCCCGCTCCGCGATCTGCTGTTCCAGCTCTTCCAGTCGTCCTTGGGCTGTATCGAGCTTGGATCGGAGGTCCTGTTTCTGGTCCAGCAGCTTGCCCCGCTCCTCCTCGTGTTTCGCAATCTGTTCCTTCGTGCCGGAAATCTGCCCCTCGATGAGTTCGCGGTTCTTGTAGGCGAGCTGGGCCCGGGCCGTCGAGAGGCGCTCGTTCAGTTCCTTGTACTTCAAAGCCCCCTCGCGGTCCGTCTCCAGCTGCTGCAACTGTCGGTCAATCTCTTCGAGGATGATCCGGATGCGTTCGAGGTTATCCTCGGTCTCCTTCCGCTTGCCCTCTGCTTGTCGGATGTCATCGTCGAATTTCGTAATCCCGGCGATGTTGTCCAGAATCCGGCGTCGGTCGACGTGTGACATCGAGACGATTCTCTGGACGTCCCCCTGCTGGACGAGGTTGTAGCCCTCTGCGGAAATGCGGGCATGGGCGAGGAGGGAGTCGAACTCCGCAAGGGATGACTTCCTGTCGTTGATGTAGAAATAGGAGTTGTAGCCGCCCTCGACCGTGGGACTGAGTCCCACGTATCGGGTGAGTTTCACCTCGTCCGCCTCGACGGGGATGCCCCGATCCGAGTTGTCGAAGACCAAGCTCACTTGGCAATAGTTGGCACCCTTCTTCTCCTTCCCCCCGTTCCACAGGAGTTCCGTGAGCTTTCCGGCTCGAATTGCTTTCGAGCTCTTTGGGCCCAGGACGAAGAGGATCGCGTCGGCAATGTTGCTCTTCCCGCAGCCATTGGGCCCCGTGATGCTCGTGTAGCCCTCGAGGAAAGGGATCGCAGTCTTGCGGCCGAAGGACTTGAAGTTCTCCATCTGGATCTCTTTCAGGAACAGGGGCGTCACCTCGGGCGTTCAAGATAGGCACTCGTCAGGGCGAAACCCATCCCATCCGGTCCCTTCCGACGTCCGACTAGCGTCGGACGATGAGCCGAAAAGCCGTGATGGCTATAAAAGGGTACCGGGGCGCTCCGCACCGTTTTGACAAACGTGAAGAGGACTCAGGCAGAGCGGAGATTTCCCGAGGGGATCCGCGCGGTTCGTTCCCTTGACCAAACTTCCCGTGGGTCCTCGATGCGTTCCTCCGCGAGGCTCGGTTAATCGGCGTCCGCGCCGGACGGTGGGCTCTGGGAGGCTCCCGTGGGCGGGCCCAGGTCAACGACCGAGACGAACCCCCCGCCTTGTTGGCTGTCCACCGCATACGACAACCCTCCCAAGATCCCGAGGAAGTCCGCTGCCATGCCAATGTACGCGCTCCCGACGAACCCGTAGTCATCTAGGCGATAGGTGCGCAGATCTGTGCCTTCCGCGGTGACGACGGTCCCCCGCGGGAGGTCAAACGCGAGGGCTGCGACGGGTCCAGGCGCCATGCTCGCGACGTACAAGAGATCCGTGCGGAACACGTCCCCTCCGCGGGTGAAGACGACATCCCCTCGGGGGCTCGTCCAGACCTTACCGGCCATCCGGTAGTCCCCATGGTACGGTGAGTCTCCGACGCTCACAATGCCCCCGTCCGGATGGAGATCGTATCTATGGATGCCGGATGGGTAGACGTCCGTGTCCGCCGCGAAGACGATCTTCTCAGAAGGATGGAGGACAAGGCGCGAGAGCTGCCGGATCCCTGCGGATCCCAGTGGCTCCCCCGTCGCCGCGTCGAACGTTCGGACGAACGTCCACTGTCCCTCATCTGGCGCTGGATCTGCCTGAGCGAGCAGACATCTTCGAAACGGACAGCAGGCCCGGGGTCTCCCCCGCAAGACAAAGCGGCAATGTTAAGACCGTCAGGGGCCGCGCGTTTCTGTGGTTCACATTTATAATGGTGGGTACATATGCTTCGGCGGCCAAAGGACCCCTCCATGACTTTGATGCGTTCTCAGCGGGCCCAACCAGTCGCCACGGTCATCGTAGGTGCGGGTGTCGCGGGCAAGATGTTGCTCGATGAAATTCTTCGTCGTCCAGAGATGAACTATTCAGTTCGAGGATTTGTCGACGACAACGAGGCGCTCTGGGGAAAAAACTTCAGTGGGGTTTCTGTCATCGGTCCTTCATCAGACTTAGCTAGGCTCAAGGAAGAACTTGGGCTTGAGGAGGCGATCATTGCGATGCCTTCCGTCGAAGGCCGGAGTGTTCGAAAGATCGTGGATTTGTGCAGGCGCGCCGGCTTGGCGACGCAAATCGTTCCAGGCGCGATTGATGTTCTAACCGGGCGCGCCACCGTAAGCGCCGCGAGACCCGTGAGCGTAGAAGATCTACTCCGGCGCGAAACGGTGGTAATGTCCGAAGACGTGAAGTCTCACTACGCAGACAGGACGGTTCTGGTAACGGGGGCAGCCGGCTCCATTGGCTCGGAGTTGTGTCGAAGCTTGTGGGATCTCGGAATTTGCCGTCTGCTGCCCTTCGACATCGATGAGAATGGAATTTTCGATTTGGAGCTAGGTTTGCGCGCGTCACCCTCCTCCGAAGTGCCGAAGCCAGATTTGGAGCCGCTCGTCGGAAGCATCCTGCACGAGGAGAAGTTGCGTTGGGTCTTCGAGACCTTCAAACCAGGGATTGTATTCCACACCGCGGCACGGAAGCACGTCCCGCTGATGGAACTCCATTCCGAGGAAGCGGTGGAAGTGAACGTCCGGGGGACCAAGCTCGTTGCTGAGAAGGCGCTCGAGCATGGCGCGGAGTCTTTCGTCCACATCTCCACGGACAAAGCCGTAGAGCCCGCGAGTGTCATGGGCGCCACGAAACGGCTTTCCGAGATACTCATCCAGGATTTCGCGAGACGGACCGATTCGACGAAATTCGTGGTCGTTCGCTTCGGTAACGTCATTGGGTCTCGTGGAAGCGTTCTTGACGTTTTTCGAAAGCAGCTTACCGAAGGGGTACCAATTACAGTCACTCATCCCGAGATGACACGTTACTTCATGACAGCGAACGAAGCTGCTGTCCTGCTCCTTCAGTCAGTCGTCATCGGTCAGTCGGGAGACATCTTGGTTTTGGACATGGGAGATCCCATTCGAGTTGCAGATCTAGCCAGGGACCTGATCACATTATCAGGTTACGGGAGGGAAGACGACGTTGAGATACGTTTCGTCGGTCCGAGACGAGGTGAAAAAATTCATGAGCGGCTCCACGCCGAGGACGAGACGCTCGCCCCGACGAAGCATCCGCGCATATTCCGGGTGAGTGGTGGCAAGAGTACTTCCGTCGCGTTGCCTTCCATTGAGCATCTTTTTGGAGTCGCCAAGAGGGTGGACCGGGAGCGATTGCTCGAAATGCTCCGTACCATCTTGCCCGGTTACCAGGCTGAACTCCGGTCGGGTGAAGGTGCTTGAGGGAAAGACCAGCCATCGAAGGGGGGAAGGCGGTGCGAGATAAGTTCCTCCCATTCGCGCTCCCCTCGGTCTCGCGGGCTGAAGTGAGCGCCGTTGTGGAGACGTTGCGCAGCGGATGGCTTACCATGGGTCCCAGAGTCACCGAATTTGAGGATCGATTTCGGAAGTTCGTAGGTTCCCCACATGCGGTCGCAATGAGTTCCTGTACAGCCGCGCTACACGCGACCCTCGTCGCGATGGGGGGCATTAGGGAGGGCGATGAGGTAATCACAAGCCCTTTCACGTTTGCTTCAACAGCAAACGTGATTGCACTCGCAGGTGCGAAACCCGTGTTCGCCGACATTCAACCGGATACGTTCAACATCGATCCCTCGGAGGCAAAGAAGCGCATCACGCCCAAAACCCGCGCGATTGTACCGGTCCACTTCGGGGGCCATCCCTGCGACCTGGACGACCTCATCACTCTTGCGAGAAATCACGGGATATTTGTGCTGGAGGATGCAGCCCACGCTTTCGGGGCGCGCTATAAGGGAAAAATGATCGGTTCGATTGGGGACGCAACGGCGTTCAGCTTCTACGCTACAAAGAACCTGACGACTGGGGAAGGCGGGCTCGTCACTACGGAAGACGAGATTCTCGCCCAGAAGCTCCAACTGCTTCGATTTCATGGAATCACTCGCGACGCTTGGAAGC
>CAYGBO010000031.1:20616-21066 GCA_964348145.1 uncultured Methanomassiliicoccales archaeon | reverse complement strand
CATGCCCGACTTCTTGTACTCGCGCGCGAGCTCGAACATCGAATAGTTGAGCGCATGAAAGCCCGCGAGGGTCACGAACTGGAACTTGTAGCCCATCTCTCCCAGCTCCGCCTGGAACCGGGTGATGGCCTCGGGTCCGAGCTTCTTGCGCCAGTTGAAGGACGCGGAGCAGTTGTAGGCGAGCATCTTGTACGGGTATCGTCCGTGGATTGCCTCCGCGAAGGTCCTCGCCTCGTCCACGTCCGGGCCCGACGTCTCACACCACAGGAGATCCGCATAGGGCGCGTAGGCGAGCCCGCGCGCGATCGCGGCGTCGAGGCCCGAGCGCACTCGGTAGAAGCCTTCGCGCGTCCGCTCGCCCGTCAGGAACTCCTGGTCCCGCGGATCGATGTCGCTCGTGAGCAGGTTCCCGCTGTTCGCGTCCGTCCTGGCGAGGAGGACGGTCGGCAC
>CAYGBO010000031.1:11479-20606 GCA_964348145.1 uncultured Methanomassiliicoccales archaeon | reverse complement strand
ACGCCCAGGATGTCCGCCGCGAGGCGCGCCGCGATGAGCTTCTCGATGAACTCTCGCGTCGACACGAGGACCTTGCCGCCGAGGTGGCCGCACTTCTTCGCAGAGGCCAGCTGGTCCTCGAAATGGACCCCGGCGGTGCCCGCCTCGATCATCGCCTTCGTGAGCTCGAAGGCGTTGAGGGGACCGCCGAAGCCCGCCTCCCCGTCCGCGATGATCGGCGCGTACCAGTACGTGCTGTTCTCTCCCTTCGCATGCTCCTTCTCATCGGCGCGGCGGAGGGCGTTGTTGATCGTGCGCACGAGACGGGGCACGCTGTCCGCGGGGTAGAGGCTCTGATCCGGATACATCTGGCCCGCGTCGTTCCCGTCCGCCGCGACCTGCCAGCCGCTGAGGTAGATCGCCTTGAGCCCCGCCTGGACCTGCTGGATCGCCTGGTTCCCCGTGAGGGCGCCGAGGGCGGCCACGTACCGCTCCGTCTTCAGGAGGCGCCAGAGGCGCTCCGCACCCATCTCGGCGAGGGTGTTGCGGATCTGGATCGAACCGCGGAGCCGCAATACGTCCTCCGCCGAGTAGGGCCGGATGATCCCGTTCCAGCGCTCGTTCGCCTTCCAGCTCGCCGCGAGAGACTTCGGGTCCTCTTTCACGCACTCACCTCCGTCAGGAACCGCAGCCCAGAGGTCCTATGTGTCCTCCCCATGTAACCACCTGCGACCAGCCCTTCGGGGACGAAGAGCCAGTCTAACTAAGTCCTACCGACGACGACACACTCTCGTGTCCGAAAACTCGACCCGCGCATGAGGATAGGGTCGCCGTCGTCATGTCGTTCGCTCGCAGGCAGGGCTCCATCGTACTTAAACGTTCGCGACGACATGTGTCGATTTGCGAGCGTCCCGCCGTTCAGCGGGGCTCCGTGGGCCGCGCCGCCTTCGGGCCCTCGATCACGGGACGGACCATCTCGAAGACGTCCTGCGTCCGGCAGTACTGGGGGCCGCCGAGGCGGCCGACCGCCTTGACCTTGTGGACGTCCACGAGCCCCTTCGTCATCACGCGGTCGTCCACGTGGAGGCGCACGACGTGTCCGAAGCACACCGTGTTGTCCGCCACGACGACGGACTGCATGAGCCTGCACTCGAAGTTCACGGGGGATTCGGCGATCCGGGGCGCCCGGACGACGTCCGAGGGCGCCGGGGTGAGGCCCGTCTCGTCGAACTCGCTCACGTCCGCCGCGTAGTCGCCCGATGCGATGTTCATCCGCTCCGCGAGGGCCTCCGTGACGAGGTTCACGACGAACTCCTTCGTGTCGAGGATGTTCCGCGCGGAGTCCTTCGGCCTCCCGTTTCGGGAGCCGATCGACACGGCGAGGACCATCGGGGTGCTCGATACGCCCATGCTGTACGAGAAGGGGGCGCAGTTCGTCCCTCCGGATGGACTGCGGGTCGAGACGAACGCAATGGGGCGCGGGATGTACGCGGAGATCATGAGGCGGTACGCCTTTCCTGGAGACAGCGTCGCGGGGTCGACGTTCATGGGCCTTCTCGTCCCCGAGAATTGAAGCGCCCCGAATAACCCTTTACCCGCGACGCGGGAGGTTTATGGACCGCCCCGGCGTGCGTCCCGATGGAGACGACCCATGGCGGGGCTTCCCTACCGGCTCCTGTCCGACGGGGACTGCCGGATCTGCATCGCCTTCGCGCGGTGGGCGCGCGCCGTCGACCGGCGTAATCGGATTCGGATCCAGCCCATCCAGGAGTCGCGGGACCTCCTCGGTGGCATCCCCGACAATCTCGTCCTCGACGCGATGCACGTTGTCGCGCCGGACGGCCGAGTCGCCACGGGAGGCGACTCGATCCCGACGCTCCTGGAAGCCCTCTTCGCGGGCCCTCCTCTCGCGAGCCTCCTCCGGACGTCGTCGCGTGTGAGGGCCCTTCTCCGAGTTCTTTACGGGGTCGTCGTCGAGCTCCGGGGACACCTCATCTGCCGCGTCGAGCCCGCCTCGGCCGCGCCCCCTTCGTCCGATCGTCCATGAGGGAACGAAGGACTTTCAGGTTCCTCCGATACCCGGCATCGTCTCCTGGATACTCGAGACATCCGGGGAGCTCCCGGAAGCGCGGATCGTTCACGAGGAATCGAAACGCCTCCTTGCCGATCTTCCCCTTCCCGATGTTCTCGTGGCGATCGAGGCGGCACCCGAGAGGCCCCTTCGCGTCGTTCAGGTGAAACGCGCGCACGCGGCCCAGGCCGACCGTCTCGTCCACCCTCGAGAAGAAGTCGTCGTATCCCTCCCGCGTACGGATGTCGTAGCCCGCGGCGAAGGTGTGGCATGTATCGACGCATACGCCCAGGCGGTCCGCGCGCGCGGAGGCCTTGATGATCGCCGCGAGCTGTTCGAGGGAGGAGCCCACGGTCGTCCCTTGGCCCGCCGTGTTCTCGAGGCACGGGACGACGTCGGGTGCGTCCGCCTGCTCGAGGCACCCGTCGAGGCTCTCTGCGATCGTCCGCAGGGCGAAGGCCTCTCCCTTCCCCATGTGGGCGCCCGGGTGGAAGATGACCTCCTGGATGCCGAGCTGCTGGGCTCTCTCGAGCTCCTCCACGAAGGCCGTGCGGGCGACCTTCAGCATGGACTTCTTCGGCGAGGCGAGATTGATGAGGTAGTTGTCGTGGATGACCGCCTTGCGGATCCCATGGGCCTCCAGGTTCTCCCGGAAGGCAGAGGTCTCCTCGGGCGTGAGGGGCTTCGTGTTGCGCAGCATGCGAGGGCTGCGCGAGAAGATCTGGATCGCCTCGCAGCCGACGGAAGCTCCTCGTTCCGGCGCGAGGGGGACGCCTCCTGCGATGGAGATGTGGGCGCCGAGGTACATGTCCTCCCTCCCATCCCCCGTAGCATCCTCGGCGAGATGAGCTTTGCCCGCGGGGCTCCCCCCGGGGGTCCGAGGTCCTAGGACCTTCTCCTCGCCTTCACGATGAGGTACGAGTCCGTGAGCCGCTTCTCGCCGCGGCCGAAGGAATCCGCGAGGGCCTCCCATCGGCCGTCTTGGCGCCATTTGCGCACCGTCGAGCCGCGGAGGAACAGCTCGACCTCCCGCAGGTTCTCGAACACCGAGGTCGTCGTGTCGACGCCCATGAATTCGACGTCGAAGGCGTTCTCGGCGAGCAGCTTCTCCATGGCGTCCTCGGAGAAGGACCATCGGGAGCCCTTCTTCGTCTCGCGCCAGTTGTCCGAGTGATGGCAGCAGAAGATCATCTTGCCGCCCCTTCGAAGGGCTTGGGACGACCGGGACACAATCGCGGGTGACATGCACAGGTTGCTGATCACGAAGTCGAAGGGTTCCGAGGAGAACTCACGGTAGGAGGAGGCCTCGGCGTCTCCATGGACGAAGTCCACACGGGGGAGATTCCTCACGCCGGCGTAGGAGCGCGCCTGCATGAGGCGGGACTTGTCGATGTCCACGCCGATGACCCGCGCCCCCAGGCGAGCCGCGACGAAGGCGAGCCGTCCCTCGCCCGTGCCGACGTCGAGGACCCTCGCCTCGCGGAAATCTTCGTGGCGGAACTGGTCGAGGAGCATCGGGCGTAGGTCGAAGGAATCCCTCGCCGCCTGCCGCCATGGCACGGTCCGAACGACGCGTACGACGTTCGTCATGCGTCCTCTGTCGGCCGGGATGCGATGAATGGGATTTGATTCCATCGATGGGCCGGAGGACCGAGTCTGGGGAGGCGTCGCGGGGGATCCGCCCTCGGCCGGATTCCATCGAGGTCATCATGGATCCGAATCGGGCGTCGAACGCCCCGAAAGCCTTGTCATCCCGCGAGAGGATGCCCTTGCATGATCTATGTCGCGCCCAGCGCCTCCCTGTTCGGCGACGTGACGATCGCCGATGATGCGAGCGTGTGGCACGGGGCCGTGCTCCGCGGCGATTTCGACGGGATTCGAATCGGACGAAACTCGAACGTGCAGGACAACGCGGTCGTCCATGTGGATCGCGGGCTTCCGGCCCTGGTCGGCGAGCGGGTGACCGTGGGCCACTCCGCGGTGATCCACGGATGCAGGATCGCGGACGACTGCCTGATCGGAATCCACGCGACCGTGAACAGCGGGGCCGTCGTCGGCCGCGGATGCGTGGTCGCGAGCGGGGCGGTCGTCAAGGAGTGCGCGGAGATCCCCGAGGGGACCGTCGTGGCCGGCGTCCCCGCGCGGGAGATCCGGGACGTGGACGACGGACTGCGGCGACGCATCGAACTCTCGTGGAAAATCTACCGCGATCTCGCCCGGACGAGCCTGCCCGAACGGCCGGCCATTCGGGGAGATCCTGCAACGCGTGTGCTCCTCGATCGTTCCACGGAGTTCACCCAGCTCCTGCGGGGTCGCTGAGCCCGCCTCCCAAATCTTTTTTGGAGGGCCCGGGCATCCCGCGGCGGATGACGCGCTTCACGATCGACGTGCAGATGCGGTTCCGAGATATCGACGGGATGGGTCACGTGAACAACGCGGTGTACATGACCTACATGGAACTTGCACGAACCGAGTTCTACGTCGAACGGCTGAAGAAGCGATCCCTTCAGGAGATTGACTTCATCCTGGCCCACGTGGAGGTCGACTTCCTCTCCGCCGCCCGGTTGGGGGACGAGATTCAGGTCTCCGTCTGGCCCTCGAAGATCGGTACGTCCTCCTTCACCCTGAGCTACGAGATCAAGGAGAAGCGCAGCGGGCGGCTTCTCGCGCGGTCGAAAAGCGTACTCGTTTCCTACGACTACGAGAAGGGACGGTCGAAGCCGATTCCTCCGGAGTTCAGGACGTTGCTCGAAACCGGCCTGGAGCCGTCCGAGTGAACGCGGAGAGGAGGAGGGTTCGAGGCAACCGGTGGGTCAAAGCCAGCGGTGGCGGTTCGGATAGAACCTCGGACGTCGGTCGGGATACCGCTTCTTGAAGCGCTCGTACCTCGCGTGCCAGTAGGCGTACCGCCGGTCGGACGTCTCGAGGGGACGGTGGGGCATCTCCGTGAGGGCGCGCTCCAGGGACCACACATCTCCCTCGGAGAGCCGCCAGTCCGCTCGGACGGACCGCAGATCGAGCACGCCGTAGCCGTTGATTCGGCCCGTGTGGTCCACGTAGGGATCGACGTAGGAGAACACGAGGTCTCGGATCGAACGGAAGAGAGGCTTCCGTCCGTGGAGGCCGGGATCCCTCGATCGCGCGACCGTGCCGTATCCCGAACCGATCTTGAACAGGAAGAGTACGTGGTCTAGGTTGTCCACCGATTCGAGATCCAGGAGCAGGGGCGGGTATGCTCGCTGTTCGAGGATCGTCGCAGCGCACAGGGCCCCTTCGAGGCAGTGTGCCTCTCCCTCGCGGACGACGCCCCGGAACGTGCGCAGGGTTTCCCCGTCCTCCTCGTGGTTGTAGGGAAGGGACTCGAGCCAACGTTGCACGCGACGGGGTGTGTCCAGGGCGTCCAAGAGCTTCCTCTCTTGACGCGTGAACGCCGATCGCGGCGGCGCGGGGTTCACGCCCTGCGATTTCTCCGAGGGCCTTTTAGTTTGCCACCGTGGCCCTGCCGCGCTCCCCGAGGAGCGCTTCCGGGCCGCTGCTGCGTGATGCAGTGGACGGCGCCGCCTCCCACCTGGAGGTACGTCCCGGGAACGCCAACGACCTCCCGCCCCGGATACACGGACCGAAGGGTCTCGAGGGCCTTTCCATCCTCCGGCAGGTCATAGATCGGGACGACCACTCCGCCGTTCGCGATGTAGTGGTTGAGGTAGGACGTGATCACGGCACGGCCGTGGAGGTCGACGTACCTCGGTTGCGGGAGCTTCACGATTTCCAAGGACCGACCCTTCGCGTCCGTCGAAGTCTCCAGGCGGGCGAGGTTCTCCGCGAGGGCCGCGTGGTTCGGGTCCGAGGGATCGTCCGAATACGCCGCGAGGACGAGCCCGGGTCTCGCGAAGCAGGCGATCCCATCGACATGTCCGTCCGTGACATCCCCTTCGAGGCCTCGGCCCAACCAGATCACCCGGCGGGCCCCGAGGTAGTCCGCCAGGATTCCTTCGATCTCCTCCCGACTCAGCTCCGGGTTCCGGTTCGGATTCCGCAGACATTGCTCCGTCGTCAGGAGGGTGCCCTGCCCGTCCACGCTGATCGCCCCGCCTTCCAAGACGATCGGCGCGTCGTAGCGCACCATCCCGAGCCCTTCTGCGAGTCGTTCGGGTACCTTCGCGTCCTTGTCGTAGGGGAGGAACTTGTTCCCGTAGCCGTTGAAACGGAACTTGACCGCGGCGATGCGTCCGTCCTCCCGCCGGACGAAGATCGGTCCGTTGTCCCGGACCCACGAGTCATCGATGTCCATTTCTTGGACTTCGATGCCGGGACCGATGGATTCCGAGGCCTCCTGGACGAGGCCAGCCGGCGCGAGCATGATCACCGGCTCGAACCTGGCGATCGCGTGGGCCGCCTGCGCATAGCCGGCCTTTGCCTCGGCGTAATAACCAAACCACGTCTCCGGACGGCATGGCCATGCCATGTAGCACGCGTTGTGCGGCTCCCACTCCGCAGGCATCATGAAGCCGTCCGCCGCGGGTGTCCGCTGTTCCGCCAAGCTACGGCACCCCCTCTCCGGCGGGCCTCGTGAGGTCGGACGCGGGGCTCGTGAGATCCGCGTAGGCGGCTGGATTCCGGTACTTGTAGAACTCGAAGTATGCGTCTGCCTTCGCGATCCGGGAAAGGTCGAGGGTCGCGTAGATCATTCCCGGGCGAGTCGTGGAGCCCCTCTTCAAAACCCGTCCCCACGGGTCGGCCACGAAGCTTCCGCCGTAGAATCGGATGCGCTCCTCCTGCCCCACCCGGTTCACGGCCGCGACGTAGGCGCCCGTCATGATCGCCTGTGCCCGCATCACGAGTTCCCATGCGGGTCGGGAATCGAAGTCGGGCTCGACATCATCGTCGCCGAGGGCGACAGGATGGACCTCCGAGCCGATCGCGCTGGGGTAGATGATCAACTGGGCGCCTCGTAGGGCGAGGATACGCGATACTTCCGGGAACCATTGGTCCCAGCAGATCGCGAGGCCGAGCCGGATCGGCCCGAGGGATGCGACCGTGTACCCCAGGTCCCCCGCCCGGAAGTATAGACCCTCGCGGTAGCCCTCGGCATCGGGAATGTGGGTCTTGCGATAGCGGGCCTGAATCGCGCCCTCCCCGTCGACGAGGACGATGGAGTTGTGGCACGTGGTTGGGTCAGGGAACTCCGCGAAGGGGACCACGAGGGCCAGCGAGAGCTCCTTGGCGAGTTCCGTGAACCGCCCGAGGACGGATTCGTGATGGGGGACCCCCTTCAAGCGAGAGGACACATCGTCGAACTGGCCCAGATAACGATTCGTGAACAGCTCCGGGAGGACGCAGAGCTCCGCGCCTCGACGCGCCGCCGCCTGCACGGCCCGCGTCGCGGAAAGAATGTTCTTTCCCGGATTCGGTGAACAGGAAAGCTGGGCGAGGGCAATCTTGAAGACGCCGGCGTCGCGGTCGACCACGTCGAGGTTCTCCTGCGAGGGTGTAGGCGAACCTCGACGATAAAGGTTCCATGGGTGGCCCGGGGGCGTGGTGTTGAGGACCTGTTCTCGCGAAATCGGCAGGGGTTTTTCGCCCTACCTAATCCTTAAGGGATAACCACGGGACCGGTCGTTTTGCGTAGGAAAATGTCAATTGCCTGACCCGCCATGTCGGGCCCGTGACTAGGATGGCTGCGAAGGACGGAAGATCGGCGTCGGGACGGAAAGGCACCTCCGCGCGGTACTGGAAGCGGTACCGGGAACTCATGCCCAAGGCGTTCTGGTCTGACGAAACGCGGATCACGGACATCATCGTCGCGGGGGCGAAGGGATCGAAGGTCATCGATGCAGACGGCCGCGAGTACATCGACCTCACGAGCCAATGGTCGACGAACAACCTCGGCAATGTGCACCCAGAAGTCCTCAAGGTGACGATGAAGGCCCTCGAACAGTACGGCTTCCTGATCTACTCGATCAACCCCCACGTGCCCATGATCGAGCTCGCCGAGAAGCTCCTCGAGGTCCGTCCGTCGAGGAACCTCACGCGCGCCTTCTTCGAACTGTCGGGGACGGGAGCCGCGGAGGGGGCGGTCAAGTATGCGATCGAGGTCCGCGAGCGTCCTCTCGTCCTGAGCTTCATGGGCCAGTACCACGGGCTGAGCATCGGGGCGATCAACATCGGTTCCCTGTCGGCCCGCGAGCGAAGCCAGTGGGAAGCCTTCCAGGGAGGGGTCCTCCATGCGCCCTATCCCTTCCCCTACCGACGTCCTCGCGGGATGACGGAGGACGAGTACGGCGACTGGGTGCTCGGCTACATCGAGGACCAGATCCTGGGTCACCTCGCGTCGCCCGATCGAATCGCCGGGGTGATCTTCGAGCCGGTGGCCTGCGAGGCGGGCATTTGGATTCCTCCCCTGAGCTTCGTGCGGGGTCTCGCCAAGCTCTGCAAGGCCCACGATTGGTTCTTCATCGACGACGAGGTGGAGGCTGGCCTGGGCCGGACCGGCAAGATGTGGGCCATCGAACACTCGGGCGTGGCGCCGGACCTGATGGCGATCGGCAAGGGGATCAGCGGCGGCCTCATGCCCATCGCCGCCGTGCTCGGCTCCGAGGAGGCCCTCGGGGAGCGGGAGGTCGCGGCGGGGACCACCTTCGCGGGCCATCCGGCCGCGTGCGCCGCCGCTGCGACGACCCTGGACGTCCTCCTCCGCGAGCGGATCGCCGAGCGGAGCGCGCGTCTCGGGTCGAGCGCCCTCAAACGCGTCCGGGAGTGGGAGGCACTGGACCTCGTCGGGGAGACGCGCGGGCTCGGGCTCTGCATCGGGGTCGAACTCGTGAAGGACAAGGACTCAAGAGTGGAGAACCCGGAGGCGGCCCGCCGGGTCTTCTTCGACTGCGTGAAGCGGGGGACGATCCCCCTGTGGAACTACGGCGACACGGTGTTGCGCATCCAGCCGCCCCTCACGATCGAGGAGGAGACCCTGGAGGCCGGCCTCGAGGCAATGGAAGCATCCCTGCGGAAGCACGCACGGCGGGGCTCGTGACCCCGGGGCTCAGCCGGAGAGGACGGGCCGATCCCACGTGATCCGCT
>CAYGBO010000031.1:0-11469 GCA_964348145.1 uncultured Methanomassiliicoccales archaeon | reverse complement strand
ACCGCGCTGGTCCCCGGCACCAACGTCACCGGCAACCTGTCGGGCGTCCAGGTCTGCGAATTAATGCCCAAGATCGCGCAAAGCATGGACAAGCTGACCGTGATCCGCTCCCTCACCTCGATCCCCCGCTCCTTGAGCATCGGGAACACGGGTGCGGGATCGAGATGCTCGGGGGAGAGGACCCCGCCGTCCTTCAGGCCGCCGGAGGCCAGCAGGAGGGCGCCGATCGCGCCGCCGGTCCCCGTGAGATACGCGGTCCCGGTCGCGCCGAACTTCCTCGACGCCTCGGGATGGGCCATCATCGCGTAGAGGGAGTGGACCTTCGCCTGCCCGTCCTTCGCTCCCCTCACCTCGACGAGCACGATCGCATAGCCGTCCACGCGGCCGACGAGGTCCGCGGGCTTCGGGATCCTCGACAGGAGGGCCGCCCGAGGGCTCGGACCTCCGGGTGGGCCCGGCTCGAGCAGGCCCAGGCCGTCGAACATGCGGAGCATCTGAACCGTCGGAGGCTCCAGGGCGAGCTTGAAGTCGACGTAGCGGACCCCCTTCCCGATGAACCTCGGCAGGGTCGTGACTTCCTCGTGCTCCACGGAGCAGACGGGAAGGGTCCCGATGGGCTCGGGGAAGTCGTAGTCCTCGAAATCGCTGAGGGGCGGGACCTCGTGCCAGATGCCATCCCGAAAGACCTTCGCGGGCGACAGGGTCTCCTCGATGAGGGTCTCCGGGCTGAAGAGGGCGATGAAGGGGTACTCCGAGTTCGACGCGGTCTCGCCGTCTCGAACGCGGATCGAGTCCACGCGATCCATGCCGTTCGCGGCATGGCGGGCGAACACATTGCTCAGCCCGGGATCCTCTCCCATGCCGACGAGAGCCGTCAATCCCTTCGACTTCCAGCGATCCGACTGCTTGAAGGGGTCCTCGTCCCCCGTGGCGAGGTCGAGGTAGTGGGCGCCCGACTCCAGGGCCGCTTCCATGATGCCCTCGTTGAATCGGGGCAGGGACGCGTTCACGACGAGTCCGAACCCTTTCATGGCCTTGCGGAGGGCGTCGCCGTCCGCCGCGTCGAGCCCCACGGCCTTCGCCTTCGAGCTCCCCGTGGCCGCGGCCACGCGCTTCGCGAGCTGCGCGTCGACGTCTGCCAGGACGATCTGATCGATTCGGTCGCTGGCGCTGAGGTGTTTCGCAATCACGGATCCTATGGCCCCACATCCGATCATGAGGACCTTCGCTGGCTCGGCTATAGTATCAAACCGAATTGGGCACCGCGGAACTGTGTCATAAAGCCTCGGGAGGGGGGCGCGATAAGCGTGACGGAACCCTGAAATCCCCCGTCCCGGGACGGCACGGGACACGGGCTAGGTCGGAGACGTCCCCTCGAGCAGATCCTGCACGCGACCCGGGTCCGAGGTGGGTGCGGAGCACGTGGTGCCCCGGCAGACGAAGGCCACGGGTCCCGCCTTGGCCTCCTGGGTCTGGAGCATGGGCTCCACGAGGGACGGCAGGTAGGATTCCTCGCCCTCCGCCACCAGGACGGTCCGGCCCGGCGCGTAGGCGCGGGACGCGGCCCCGTGGAGTTGCCGCACGCGGCGGTCCTCCGGGGGCCCCAGGATGACGACTTCCGCGGGCTTGTGGACCCAAAGCTCCGAGGCGAAGAAGTAGGTCCCACAGAAGATCGCGCCGTGCCGGGCGGCCTCCCCGGCGAAGGCCATGAGGAGCTCGTCGTGCCGGAGGCGGTACTCGTCGTTTCCCGTGAGGGCGTTGAGTCTCTGCAGACAGAGGGCGGCCACCGCGTTCGCGCCCGCGTAGGGGGAGTCCTCCAGGGGACGGCGACGGATTTCCAAGACGGCGAGATCGCTCCCGTCGTGGAGGTCCCGGGCGAGGTCGAGGAACCCGCCGTGGTCTCCGTCCCAAAAGTGACGCAGGGTGAAGGCCATCACTTCCTCCGCCTTTCGGAGGTATGCCGGGTCCGCCGTCGCCGTGTACGCCTCGAGGAGAGCCTCCGTCATGTACACATGGTCTTCCAGGAGACCACGGACCTTCCGTTGGCCATCCACGGTCGCGTGGTACATGCCCTCTTCCTTCGACCACAGTTCTTCCTGGATTCGATGGAGGGTCTTCAACGCGAAGGCCTTCACGTCCTCACGGTCCAGGGCGGTCGCCGCCCGGAGGCATGCCGCCGCCATCATCCCATTCCAGTTCGCGTAGACCGTCGGGTCGACGCTCGGAGCGGGCCGTCGGTCGCGGGCCGCCTTGAGCTTCCCCTTTCCGCTCGCAAGGAGGGTTCGAACCCGCTCGAGAGGCAGGCCGGTTTCCCCGGCGACCTCCTCGGCCTCCTTGTCGACATACAGGACGTTCCTCTTCGGATCGTGGTGCATCTCGCCCCGCTCGTTGACGCCCAGGTGTGGGGCGAGGACGCGGGCTTCCTCCTCGTCCACGGCGGAGCGCAACTCCTCGAGGGTCCACGTGAAGTAGTCACCGTCGTCGTCCAGCCCTACGTCGGCGTCCTGGCTCGCATAGTAGCCACCCCGATCCCGGTCCGAGAGGACTTCTTGGATCCAGGAGAGGATGCCCTCCGCGGTCTCTCGGAACTCCGGGACACGAAGGAGCTGCCATGCATGGACGAAGTTCGTGAGCAGCCCCGCGTTGTCGTACAGCATCTTCTCGAAGTGGGGCACGATCCATTGGGCATCCGTGGAGTATCGGTGGAAGCCTCCACCGATCTGGTCGTAGACGCCGCCGCGGGCCATCCCCCTCAGGGTGCGCACAATGAGGTTCCGAAGGGCGTCCTCGCGGGTTCGGTGGTACCGCGCAAGGAGAAACTCGAGGGTCCCCGCATGGGGAAATTTCGGGGCGGTCCCGAACCCGCCGTTCACGAGGTCAGACTGGCCCCGCACCCCCTCGAGGGCCGTCTTGATCATCGTCTCGTTGACGGCCCCCTCGGATCCGAGAATGCCCCGTTCCTCGGCGAGGGTCTGGTGGAGGGCTTCTGCATCCCGCATCGCCTCGGCCTTCGCCTTTCGGTAGTGATCCGCGACGGCGAGGAGGACGCGCCGGAAACTGGGCCGCCCGAAGGCATCCTCGGGCGGGAAGTAAGTGCCACCATAGAAGACCTTCCCGTCAGGGGTGAGGAAGGCGGTCAGCGGCCAGCCCCCTTGCCCGATCAAGGCGCCCACGGCCTGCTGGTACCGCGCGTCGACATCGGGTCGCTCGTCCCGGTCGACCTTGATGGCCACGAAGTTCTCGTTGATGACCTTCGCGAGGGTCGGGTCCTCGTAGGACTCCCGGTCGATCACGTGGCACCAATGGCACCACGAGGCGCCGATGTCGAGCAGGATCGGCCGGTCGAGTTCCTTCGCCTTGCGAAATGCCTCGCTCCCCCACGGACGCCAATCGACGGGTTGGCGGGCGGCGGACCGGAGGTACACGGAGGTTTCCGTCGCGAGGCGGTTCTCGCGCTCTGTCATGGCCTCGGCTCCCTATCGCCCCCGCGGCCTATGTGTTTTCGCAGGCCATGTTTTTCCGTTACTCGAGAAGGGGGCGAAGGGGTCTCCAAGGCCCTGGCATTACGGAGCGGTCCGGGGAGGGATGGAAGTTCGAAAACTGTCCTAGGCCTTCCTTGGCGGCCACAGGCAAAGCTAAAGTGTGCTGAGTCAATCGCCTGCCAAGCTCTCAGGGGAGGAAGAGGAGTGGCTGAAGCGGGGACTACGCCGGGTGAGCCAGGGGGTGCGACCGAGGGCTACAGGCCGCCGAGTGGACGGGGAAGACTCCTAGGGGCTGTGGTGGCCATTCTCATCGTGACGAATCTGATCACGGGGCTGACCGTTTTCTATCTCTCGCAGCCGGCACCCTTGCCGGTCTTGCTGTGCGCGGGGGACGGTGGCGCGTCGCCGGCTCCGCCCACGACGAGCGCTCCCGCGTATACGAGTCGTGAGCCTACCTCGACGAGGTACACCTATCGCATTGACGCCCCATCACCCACGCCTCGCCAGCCGCCACAGCCGATCAAGGTCATTGGGCCGTGGGCAGGCCCCGAGGCCGATCCATTCATGCCCGTCCTCGAGAACTTCACCGCGAGCACGGGAATCTCCGTAACATACGAGAATATACGACAGGAACAACTCCGGACCATCCTGCCGACCCAGTTCGCCGCCGGCCAGGCGCCGGGCGATGTGATCTTCATGGTGAGCTCGTTCATCCAGGCGAACGGGCAACAGCACATGGTCGAGGTCTCGGGCCTGGTCAACGAGACGGACTTCATCCCGGGCGCCTTAGATCCCGTCAAGGTCGGCACCGAGGTTTACGGTGGCGTGTACACGGGAAAGGTCAAGCCTGGGTTCTGGTACAGGAAGTCCTTCTTCCAGGCGAACAACCTCCAGGTCCCGACGACCTTCGATGAGTTCAAGGACCTTCTCCAAGCGATCGCACAGATTGACGGCATCCGGACGCCAATCGTGAGCGGCGACAGCGTGGGTTGGCCCCTCTCAGACGTCGCGGAGCACTTCATCGCCTCCTACGGTGGCGCGGACATGCATCGCGCCCTCGTCGCAGGGACGAAGTCTTGGACCGATGCGGATGTCCGCGCCGTCTTCGCCGACCGCCTCGTCCCCCTTCTGGCGGGCGGGTGCCTCAGCGAGCCCCTGGAGTGGAACACTGTCGCCCTCACGAACTGGTGGGGAGGGTTGCACGCCCTGTACTTCATGGGCAGCTGGATCACGGGCTTGGTCGATGATCCGAGCGACCTCGGCGTCTTCTCCCTGCCGCCGCCACAGGGGACGACGACGGGAATCGTCTTCGGGGGCGACTACTTCTTCATCCCCAAGTACACCACGGAGCTGGCGGAGGCGCAGCAGCTGTTCCAGTGGTTGGCAGGCTCCGAGGGCCAGACCATCCAGGTCCAGCAGGGCGGCCATATCGCGACTGCCCTCGGGATACCCCTCAGCGAATACCCGGCCGTCGACCAGGGAGTCGCGCAGCTGATGACGGGCGTCGAGATTCTCTCGGACTTGGACGATGTCATTGGCGGAGAGTTCCAGACCACGTTCTGGAGCCAGCTCCAGCTGCTCTGGGTGTCTCCGGATCAGCTTGACAGCGTCCTGGCGGCGATCCAAGCCAAGATGCCGGCGTCGTGAGCGGATTGAGCATCCGAGGATTCACCTCTCTCCTGCGCCGCCTTCGGAGGCGCGGGAGCGGCGGGCGGAGGGACAGAGTACGATCTCGGGCTGAACGGTCCGCCCTTCGTCTCGTTTTCTTCGTCCCCGCCCTCCTTTTGGTCTTCCTCTTCGTTGCCTACCCGGTCTTTGCCACGATTGGCGTTAGCTTTCTGTCCTCGGACGGCGAGTTCGTCGGCTTCGCGAACTACCAGGAGGTCCTTGACAGTCGAGATACCGTTAACCTAGACCGCTTCCCCAAGCCGCCACCCTTCGGAACGCTCATCCACAACGCGATCTGGATCGCGCTTCATCTCCCCCTGTCTCTGTTCATCGGCCTGTGGCTGGCCCTGGTCCTCCGGGATGTGAAGGGCGCTTCATGGATCAAATCCGCGATCTTCATTGGAATGGTGACGCCGCTGATCATCGGCGGCATCATCATGCTCTACATCTACGACGGTTCGATCGGAATCGTGCCCGGCTTTTTCCGTGCCCTTGGGGTCGAGTCCCTCGCCGTGGGCTGGTTGCAGCGGCCCCAGACGCTCTTGTTTGGGCTCATCTTCGGCTCCGTGTGGCTCTGGACCGGATTCAGTTTGATTGTCTACTCCGCGGGGCTGACGACGATTCCGAAGGAATACTGGGAAGCTGCCAAAATCGACGGCACGTCGACGTTCCGGATGTTCACCCGAATCACGTTTCCCCTCCTGAAGCCCATGACCATCGTCGTCGTGACGATGAGCATCCTCTGGGAGCTGAAGATCTTCGACCTCGTCTTTGGCGCGACGAATCCACAGGGTGGCGTGGGCGGTGCCGCTGATGTCCTCGCCCTGCAGATGTTTCGTTACGCCTTCGTCCAGATTCCTGCCAGCTTTGGGACTGCGGCGGCGGTGGCGACCCTTCTCAGCATTCTCACGATGGTGGCCACGGTGGCAACGATTCGCTACATGGTGAAGCGATCATGATCCGCCTCCGCACGATTGTCATTCATGTCCTCGCCTGGGCTCTCGCGGTCGCTTGGCTGTTTCCGTTTGTCGGTCTTGCCATGGCCGCGTTTCGCCCGTTCCCGGAGATTGTTGGCGGATGGTGGAACTTCGACCGCTTCACCCCGACCCCGGAGAAGTTCGCGGCGGCCTTCGACGCGATTGGGACCGGCTTGCGCAACTCCTTCCTGATTGCAATCCCTGGAACTTTGATCCCCATGTTCGTGGCCGCCCTTGCGGGTTACGGATTCGCGCGATTTTCGTTTCCGATCCGAGACTACCTCTTCCTCACGATCGTCCTGCTCATGACCATCCCGCAGCAGATGGTGGCCATCCCCATATTCCAAACCATGGTGAATCTGGGTCTCGCGAATACGCTGCTCTCCCTCGTCCTGCTTCACTCTGCATGGGGCCTTCCGTGGATCATCCTGTTCATGCGTAACTTCTTCTCCGCCTTGCCGAAAGAGATCGAGGAGGCCGCACGGGTGGACGGCGCTTCCGACCTGAAGGTGTTCTTCCGGGTCGTCCTGCCCATGGCCCTTCCCGCCCTTGGTGCCGCAGCCGTCCTCCAGTTCATGTGGGTGTGGAACGACTTCTTCTTCGGGATCCTCCTCTGCCCCGTGGACCGGGCATGCATGCCGGCCACGGTCGCACTCATCCGAGAGATCGGTCAGTACCAGTTCGATCCGGGCCTCTTGGCCGCAGGCTCGATTTGGGTGATGCTCGTCCCCGTCCTCCTGTACGCAGTCCTTCAGAAGTACTACATCCGTGGCATGATCGGCTGGACGGTCAAGGGCTGAGCCCGTCCTTCTCGCCCGCCTGCGGGACGAGACGGGAGTCCGAGAGCAAGCTCAATAGGGCGCCTGTCGCCCACGCTTGGAGTGGATTCGCCCGCCACTCCTTTCGGGAGGAGGCCGAAAGATCGACGAGGGCGCCCCCATCGAACGCGTACAGCTCGGGCATCCTTCCGAGTTCACGATAGGCTCGCAGGAGGGAGTGGGCGATTCGCTTCGCCTCCTCCACGAACCCGTGTGCCAGCAGCCCCCGGGCGAACACCCAGTTGTCGTGGGGCCAGACACTCCCAGTGTGGTACCCGTACGGATCGAAATCAGGCTCCGATGAGGAGTGGGTTCGGAGGCCGTAGGGCGTCAACATATCGTCCTGCAAGAGCCGCTTCACGAGGGGTCCCACGCGGGCTGGGGCCACAGCGTCCGTGACGAGGAGGTGCCCCGGGTTCGAGGTAATCGCCGTCCGCGGGCGCTTCGATCCATCGAGCGCAAGGGCGTAGAACTGTAGGTCCGCCATCCAGAAGTCCCGATCCAAGGCTTCACGGGTTCGAATCGCGGCCGTCTCCGCGCGATCCGCCCCGTCCCGGTCTCCCCGTCTCCGAGCGATCTCCGCGTATCCTCGACGGGCCCCGATTGCATACCCTTGGACCTCGACTAGCGCAACGGGAGGGGTGACCCGAAGGTGATCGTTGAAGCCATCTTTCCAGCCCTGGTGCAAGAGCCCGGATGGGTTCATCCGCTCGTATTCGAGATAGCCGTCGCGATCCCCGTCGCCGTACTCGGACATCCAGCGATACGCGGCCCGGATGTTGTCCCAGAGCTCGTCGATCAGCCGTTCGTCTCCCGTTTTCCGGGCGTATGCATGGGCCACGAGGATGAAGAGCGGCGTGCTGTCGATGCTACCGAAGTAAGGGAATTCCCAACCGGGGAGTTCCTGTTGTGATGAGACATCGAAACGATACTCGTGAAGAATCTTGCCCGGCTGTTCCTCGGAGCGTGGGTGGACTCGGCGGCCTTGATGCTTCGCCAGGATTCGTAAGGTGGCCCTCGCGATGGCGGGGTCCATCTCGAGGGTCTGCCATGCGGCCATCAGGGAGTCGCGGCCGAAGAGGGTGTGGAAACGTGGGTATCCGGCGTAGAGATAGCCCTCGGGCGCTCGCAGCCGATCAAGGTCCCGTCGGAGCGCCTTGCGAACGTCATCGAGGTTCACGGGATCCTCCTCCCATCATGCCAGCCCCGCACCTCCGCTTCCCCGCGGGGCGCCCGTTGGACTGCCCTCATGGGACTTCCCTACGCCAAGGCCTTTCCCGTCTTCTTGTCGAAGAGGTGGACCTTCTCGGACGGGAAGGAAATCCACACTTGGGCCCCCATCCCTGCGGGGAAGTCGGGGCTCACGACAGCCTTGACGATGGAATCGCCGATTTTCATGTCCAAGATTGTCTGGTCGCCCAAGGGCTCCGTGGCAAAGATCTCCGTCCGGATATATCCATCCTGGTTCCTCGCCTCCATAGAAATGCGGACGTCTTGGGGCCGGATGCCCAGGACGATTTCATCGGAACTCGCCTCGCGGGCCAGGGCCGCCAGGTCGTCCGGAAGCGGATAGGTGAATTCCGCGGCGTCGAAAGTCCCACCGGGCCCGAGGCTGCCCTCAAAGAAATCCATAGGTGGGCTCCCGATGAAACCGCCCACGAATCGGTTCGCGGGGTGTCGAAAAATCTCGGACGGTGTGCCGAACTGCTGGAGGAGGCCGTCGTTCATGATCGCGACTCGGTCCGCCATCGTCATCGCCTCAACTTGGTCGTGCGTCACGTAGATCGTCGTGACGCCAAGATCCTTTTGGAGCTTCTTCAGCTCGGCACGCATGTGCAAGCGCAGTTTCGCATCCAAGTTGCTCAACGGTTCATCCATCAGGAACGCTTGGGGTTCGCGTACGATCGCCCGGCCGAGAGCGACACGCTGGCGCTGTCCTCCGCTAAGCTCGCCGGGTTTCCTTCCTAGGAGTTCTTGGATCTGGAGGAGTTTCGCGGTGCGGTTCACCCGCTCCACGATCTCCCGTTCAGGAACCTTCGCGTTCTGCAGAGGAAAGGCCATGTTGTTGTAGACGGACATGTGCGGATACAGTGCATAGCTCTGGAACACCATGGCGATGTTACGATCCTTCGGCTCGAGGTCGTTCACGATGCGGTTTCCGATGTAGATTTCGCCTTCCGTAGGGGACTCCAGTCCCGCAATGCATCGGAGCGTCGTCGTCTTTCCACAGCCTGAGGGACCAAGCAAGACCACGAATTCCTTGTCCCGAATTTCCAGGTCAAGCTGCTTCACGGCCATCACGGTACCGTCGAAGGATTTCGACAGCTTCTTGAGGACGACACGTGCCATGCGGCTCGAGCCCTTACGAGGGAAGCGTGCGCATAAAAACCCTTCGCCGTCCGGTGGCTCGCCTTCCGTTGTTCGCCGCAGATGCCAGGCGTTTGGTGAATGCATTGACACGCGAAGCTCGGTTGGATCGAGCGTGCTTCACGGAATTGCCAGGATCCCACGCACCGCTCAGACCTCCCTGCGTGACAGCCCGGCGTCTCAGCTAGGACCGGGAAGCCTTCGGATTGCGTCGTGGAAGTCTCGATAGGGCGTCGAGCAGGGAGCCCCGTCCGAGTAGAGAAGGATGTTCTCCGCGGGATCCGCGTTGCTGAGGGCGAGAACGGTTGAGGACACGGTTCCGCCAACGATCCCGTGAACGCACAGATTCGCCCCCGCGGGACTCGAGGAGTGGTATCGCAGGCTCGACTGAAGGATCCGGACGGCGTCTTCGATGGAGCGGACGGAGGACTTCGAAAGGAGGCCCTGGACGGTCTGAACTTTCGGGTCCGTCGTGACATTTCCGCCTTCGTTCGTGAGGACGTTGAGGCCCTCACGGCCCCGGCGCATGGACAGTTCTCCGTCGTATCGGAAGAACCGCACTTCCTTGCGACTCCAGGCCATGAGGTTCCAGAAGTTGTAGGTATGGTTCCTTACTTCGCGCTCCAGGAAAACCTTCACGCCCGAGACGCTCTTCTGTCGAAGTGCGTCCATGGCGAGGAGCCCGCGAGATCGAGCTCCTTCGAGGGTGTGCCCGGGTCGGTTCGAAAGGGCCGTCACAAAGCCATTGCCGCTTGCACCGATCCAAGTGCCTCCGCCCTTCCGGTCCCGAGGGGCCACAATCGGGGGTTCGCCTTGCAGGAGCGACGGCGGATCGGCGGGCCGTCCGGATGACTCGTCGCGGTTCATACCAAGCACGATATCGTACCCGTCGACGAGCCGCCACAGGGCAACGAGGGTACACATGGAGGCGCCTCAAGGAGTCCGGCGCAGATCGACCGCTCGGACCTGTGCGACCTGGGCCACGTCCGCCCGTCCGGCTCTACGCGCGGATTCATGGGCTCGTTGGTAGGCTCTCGCGGCTGCCTCACGCAGGCTCGCATCGCGCGTGTCTGTCGCCTGCTCGCTCAAGGCCTCCGCCGTGTCGAAGTAGTACTTCGCGGCCAACAGGTGCTCGCCGAGGGCTTGGAAGAACGCTCCCGCGAAGAGGCCCTCGTGGGTCAGACCCCCCGCGCCCGCCGAGAAGCTGTCTTTGAGGACCGAGGCATACTCCTTCGCGGCCTCCGTGAGGGATGGATCGTCCTTGAGGTCCTGGACCGCGTTGCGGTACTCCACAAGGGCGAGATAGTTCCGTTCCGCCGCGGCCATCTCCCCGTCCTTCAGAGAAAGGTAGCCCTGCCCGGCCCGGCGACGCCACGCCCCCGCGTCCTTGAGCCGGCCGATTTTCTCGTGACACCGCGCGAGGGCCTGGTAGATGCCAATCCGGTCGATGGCCGATCCGGACTCCGTGAGGGTCGCGTAGTGCTCCACGGCTCCCTCGAAATCCCCTCGGGCCTCGGCCTCGATGGCATCAAGCAAGTGGGACATCGTGTGGTACAATGCCGCCGCGGGCTTAAGAGGCTGCGCCTCCTGGGCAGGCACGCATTCCTGCCCGACCTAAACTTCTGCCCACTTCCCGTGGCCTTCCCACACCCGCACATGCAGGGGGAGTTCGATTGCCTTGCTGAGGCGATCGTAGAGGAGCTGGCAGATGTTCTCCACGGTGGGATACTCGAGGAACTTGTTCCAGTCCTTGTGGTCGTACTCCGCGAGGACGGAACGAAGCGACCTCTTCACTTCCGCGAAGTCGAGGAGCATGCCCTCCTTGGGGGTGCCCTCGATGAATACGTCCACGCGATACGTGTGACCGTGGAGGGATCCGCACCGCTCGTGGCCCGGCAGGTGGTGCGCGCAGTCGATGAACTCCGTGACTCCGAGTTTCATGGGCTCCATCGCAAGGGTCCCGCGGTCATAAAGGTTGGCCCGTGGTACGCCGTGTTCATACAGTACGTACGTAGACTTCACACCCCCGATGCAGATTTCGGCCATCCGAAAAGATGGGGAAGGGCATGAGGTCTGCGCGGGAGACCCCCCTCACCACGCTCGCCGACGGATCCGAGGGCGCCGCGTCGGTCAGATCCTGGGCGTCCATGTAAGCGC
>CAYGBO010000030.1:0-22491 GCA_964348145.1 uncultured Methanomassiliicoccales archaeon | reverse complement strand
GAGATGGTCCGGTTTGAGCCGCACACGAACCGTCTCCGGCTTGGGCTTCACGAGATTCCATCCCGCCTTCGTGATCATCCCGCCGATTACGGCGAGGACGAGGTACAGCCCGACCGTCAGGAGGGCCAGGGCGACGGGGAGCAGGACGCCTGAGATGTTGAAGTCCAGGGTGACGCCCGCGAAGGGATCCTGCACACTTCCTCCGGATCGAGTCTCCCCGACGATCAGGTTCGCCTGGCCGAGGGCGGCATGCTGTCGTCCCGCCGCATCTCGGACGACGAGGCGAACCTCGTAGGCGCCCTCCGCGCCGTACGTGTGCTGGGGATTCGCCTCGTTGCTCCTCTGGCCATCGCCAAAGTCCCACTCCCGGGACGTGATCGGCGCGTCGCCCGCTGCGGATTCGTCCGTGAACGTCGCCGTGAGATTGTCGCTCACCCACGAGAAGGATGCGGTGGGCCCTACCACCGGATCCGCCTGGGGCAGCTGGCTCTCGAGGAACGTCCCCGGGCTCTGGACGAGGGCGAGGGCCTGCGAGAAGGTGAACAGGAGGACGGCGAGGCCCAGGGCAAGGACGCCTATGCCGACGAGCACCTCCGCGAGATCGCGTTTCATGAACTCCACCCTGGGACGGACCTGGGACCCCGCTATTAAGGAGGCCCAGGCAGTTCTCATGCCTGAGAATCGTTCCGCGCGTTCCGAACGTTTATCCCCGAAATGTCGGCCTCTTGCTCAGCAGCTGGGGCAGGGGAAGGGGCCGGAAGGGTCGCCCTTTCAGGTCCGATGCCAAGCTCGCGCGAAGTTCATCCACGGTCATCGTGCGTTGCTCCTTCGACGACCGCACGCGCACGTTCAGCGTCCCCGACTCGACTTCGCGTTTGCCCATGACGACGATGTAAGGCACCCACTCCTTCTCCGCCCTTCGGATCTTCTTGTTGAGGGTATCCTTCGTGTCGTCCAGGTCCACCCGGGCGCCTGGAAGGCGGTCGAGGAGGCCTCGTGCGTGGTCCGCCTGATCCTCGCTAACGGGGATGATGCGGACCTGGGTCGGGCTGAGCCACACGGGCAGCATGGGTGGCCTCCCCGCCGAGGCGTCGGACGCCGCCTTCTCAAGCAGGGCGTAGATCACCCGCTCGACGGCGCCGCTCGGCGACAGATGGAGGAGCAGGGGGTGCCGCTCCCGTCCCTCCTCGTCCGTGAAGGTGATCCCGAATCGCCTCGCGTTCTCCGTGTCGATCTGGTCCGTCGTCAGCGCTGCCGCCTTGTCGTTCGCGTCCACGAAGTTGAACTCGTACTTCATCGTGAAGTAGAAGAACTGCTCGGGCCATTTCTCCAAGAGGATCGGCTTCCCCCACCGTTTCGCGAAGGTGTGGACGAACTCCCGATGCTCTCGGAAGAAAGGTTCCGTGACGCGGAGTCCCACCTCGAGGTCGTCGGGCATCCGCAGCCCGATGTCCGCGAGGAGCTTCCACGCCAACTCAAACCGGACCATCATGTGCTCCTTCGCCTGATCGACGTCCGCGCACAGGGCGTGGCAGTCGGGCATCGTGAAGGCCCGGAGCCTGCGAAGGCCGGAGACCTCGCCCCGCTGCTCTGCACGGAAGGAGTAGCGGGTGAGCTCATAGAGAGCGATCGGCAGCTGCTTGTACGAGAGGACCATGTCCTTCGCGATCAGGAACTGGCCGAAGCACGCGCTGAATCGCAGGAACGCCGTCTTGTTCGGCGTCTGGACAACGTATTGACGCGCGGGGAAGCGGTTCAGATACGACTTGAGGGCGGGGTGCTCGAAGTCATACATCACGGGCGACTCGACTTCCATCGCGCCGTACTCAAGGACGCGTTGGGTGATGAACTCCTCGAGGAGGGACTTGATGAGACGGCCCTTCGCGTAGTACCGCAGGTTCCCCGGATCGGATCCGGGTTCGTAGTCCACGAGCTCCAGATCGCGCATGAGCCGGACGTGGGGCGGCTCCTCCCGTGCCTCCCGGGTCTTCGCCATCTCGTACCTGGCGAACCTTTGGAATCCCTCGTGGCCCTTGAATTCGAATCCGGTCACGCGGCCGTCCTCGATCGACAGTGGATGCAGGGTCCCGGCCGGATCCAAGACGAACCAATCGGATCGGAGCTTTGCCTCCGCCTTGACCGCTTCCGAGACGTCCTCCGTGTCTCTGGGCGCGATGGCATCCGCGATGATCTCTCGCGACAGCTCGCTCAGCGGGTGTCCCTTCACGCTGATCTTGAAGGACTTGTAGTAGCCGAAGGGGGAGGCGAGGACCTCGAAGCCGCGGCCCTTGAGGATTCCTTCGAGTTCGGAGAAGACGACGGCAGCCGGCTCGGGGGCGGCGAGGGACGAGCTGAGATGGGCGTAGGGATAGAGCACGATGCGCTTCGTCCGCAGCTGGGCCGCCACATCCTCAATGTTCGTCGCTGCGGCGGTCGCCGCACCCTTGGGGCTCGACTCGTCCCTCTTCTCGGCGGTCAGGAAGCAGACGAGAGCCTCCTCGGCCCGACCGCGCCGGGCCCCCGGAGCCAGGTCCCCCGCGGACGTGAGGGCCTTCTCCTTCACCTCGTACTCGAGGAAGTCCGAATGAAGGAAGAGGACCCGCATGCGTCCCGCTTATCCTCCCCGGGTATAAAGCTACTGTCCCGGGCGCCGAGCGGTGGAACCCGCGCACGCTGATATAGCGGGGTGGGGATGGGCCTGCCCATGGCGGAACGCGCCTTCCGCTGGCGGCATCGGACGGGGGAGATCGCCTTCGATCGGACGCAGGTCATGGGCATCCTCAACGTGACACCCGATTCCTTTTCGGACGGCGGGCGGTACGTGGAACCGCAGGCGGCCTTCCGCCACGCCCTGGACATGGTCGAGGAAGGGGCGGCGATCCTCGACATCGGCGGCGAGTCGACCCGGCCCGGGTCGGACCCCGTGCCCGCGGAGGAGGAGTGGAGGCGCGTGGGCCCCGTCCTCGAATCTGTGTCCCAGAAGGTCGACGTGCCGATTTCGATCGACACGCGAAAGCCCGAGATTGCAGCGCGGGCCCTTCGCGCAGGGGCGTCGATCGTGAACGACGTCTCAGGACTCCGGGACTCGCTGATGCTGAAGGTCGTCGCCGAGTCGGGCGCCGGCGTCGTCATCGTGCACATGCTCGGCGAGCCGAAGACAATGCAGGCCGAACCTCGGTACGAGGATGTGGTGTCGGACGTTCGGTCCTTCCTCGAGGGACGCGCCCGGCTCGCGATGGACGGTGGAGTACCCCGAGAGGCCATCGCCGTGGATCTGGGAATCGGCTTAGGAAAAGGCCGGAAGCACAATATGGATCTACTGCATCGCCTCGACGCCCTCGTGGGTCTGGGCTTTCCCGTGGTCGTCGGGGCGTCCCGGAAGTCCTTTCTGGGCACCCTTGGTGCCGGGGGGCCGGGGGATCGCCTCCCAGGAAGCCTGGCGGCCGGGGTGTGGGCCGCGGCTCGGGGGGCCCATGTGGTCCGCGTCCATGACGTGCTCGAGACGGTCCGGGCCCTGCGGGTCGTGGACGCCCTCGTCCAGCGTGGGCATGAAAACCTTTAATGGCTCGAAAGGATTGGACGCCTAATGGTACCTCGGAAGGCGATCGCGACCATCCTGGAGGATTACAAGGACATCGCGATTGCGACCGTGTGCTCCCATTCGTCTCTCCAGATCTTCTACGGAGCGCGGCAGGAGGGGTTCCGGACCGTCGGCGTCGCAATCGGCGAGCAGCCTCGTTTCTACGATGCCTTTCCCCTCGCCCGCCCGGATGAGTTCCTCGTCGTCGATTCGTACGAGGAGATCATGGACCGCGCGGACGAACTCGTCGCCCGACAGATCGTGACGGTGCCTCACGGGTCCTTCGTCGAGTATATGGGCGCGAGGAGCTTCGCGAGGCTCGCCGTGCCGACCTTCGGCAACCGCGCCGTCCTGTCGTGGGAGTCGGACCGCGAGAAGCAGCGGGAGTGGCTGACCTCCGCGGGAATCGACATGCCCAAGAAGATCGAGCGGCCCGAGGACATCGACCGCCCTGTGTTCGTGAAGTACTACGGCGCGAAGGGGGGCCGGGGTTCCTTCATCGCGAAGAACTACGAGGACTTCAAGGAGTCCATCAAGCCAGGCATGAAGTACTCGATCCAGGAGTACATCGTCGGCACGCGCTACTACATCCATTACTTCTACTCGCCTATCGCGGAGGGCGGCTACCGTCTCTCGAAGGGGTCCCTCGAGATGCTCGGTATCGATCGACGGGACGAGGCGAACATCGACGAGATGTACAAACTCGGGGCCCAGGAAGCCCTCCGGAGGATCGGCCTGTACCCGACCTTCGTCGTCACGGGGAACATGCCCATCGTGCTCCGGGAATCCCTCCTCCCCGAAGCCTTCGAGATGGGGGAGCGGACCGTGGAGCGGTCCCTGAAGCTCTTCGGCGGGATGCTCGGCCCCTTCTGCCTCGAGACGATCGTGACGGATACCCTGAAGTTCAAGGTCTTCGAGATTTCCTCGCGCATCGTCGCGGGCACGAACTTGTTCATCTCGGGGTCCCCCTACGCCGACCTCTCGGAGCCCGGCATGTCCACGGGTCGCCGGATCGCCCGCGAAATCCGACTCGGTCAGAAGAAGGGACGCCTCGACGAGATATTGAGCTGACGCGCGGTCCCGCAGAACGTCCGGCGTCCTCGACGCGCCGTGTCGTGGAATCAGCAAAGAAAAGCATGGAGAAACGCTTTTATGGCCTGGTTCGGCTGGGCCGCGCGATGGCCGATCCCCTGTCGGATCCGGTCCCGATTGTCGTGGCCATCGTCGTCGTCGCGATCCTCGTGCTCGCCTTCCTCGAAGTCAAGTTCCTTCGCAAATCGATGCGAGCGAGGCGGGTGCGAGTCGCGCGGCGCGTCGAGGAGCTGCCCGACGACGCCCACAACGCTCTGATCACGACGAAGGCGATCGCGGCCACCCTGGAGCGGGGCGGCGTGAAGAGCGAGGAGGTCGCATCGATCCTTCGAGAGGCCCAGATGGCCTACGATCGACAGAACTACCGGGTCGTGCTGGACCTGACGTCCCGGGCGAAGGAGAAGCTCACGACCCTCAAGGCACGTCATGCGGCGCACGGTGACCTCGCGAAGCTCGAATCGATGCCCGCGTCCGCCGGGCCTCACCAGGCGACCACGAAGGAGCTTCTCCAGAAGGAATTCCCGACAAATCTCGCCCAGTCGAAGTTCTCGATCGACATGGCGGCCTCATCCGTGGATCGGGCCCGAGGCGCGGGCAAGGATGTCTCCCGAGCCCAGGACCTCCTGGCCCAAGCGCGGTCTCATTTCGAAGCGAACGACTACACGGAGGCCCTCGGACTGGCGAGGCAGGCCCAACGCAGCGCGGATGGCTTCGCGGATTCGGCTGTCGAGTCCGAGGTGACCGCGACCCGTGACGAACCGTCGCCGGCATGTCCGGCTTGCGGGGCCCCGAGGCACCCGGACGACTCATCCTGCCTGGAGTGCGGCCGTCGGTACGGGACCTAGACGGGCACCGCTGCCTCAGGTTCCCTCCATATCGAGGCTCCTAAACCTTAATACGGGAAGGCCGCATCCCGCGCCCGATGGCCCAGGCCGAGGACATGGAGCAGGCCTTGACGGCCTTGTATGGCGAGGACCAAGTCGCCGCCGTGATCACGCTCAAGGTGGACACGAAGGAGGCGGACCGGATCGCCACGGAGATCGCGAAGTTCGAGGTCATCCAGGACGTCTTCCTCGTGACGGGCGACACGGACATCGTGGCAAAGGCGCGGTTCAAGAACTATAAGGGCCTCAAGGATTTCGTGCTCTCAAAACTCGCGCCCATCCCCGGGATTAAGGACACAAAGACTCTAATGGTAGTGACGACCTACAAGGAGAGCGGCGCGACAAGGGTTCAAAGTTGAGGCGAATGCTTCGGGCCTGGAGGCGATACGATGGACACGGACGCGAAACTGAAGCAAATCATGGACGTCCTCGACCAGATCGCCGAAGATACCTCCGTGCCGCGGAACATCCGCCGCGGGGCCACGGATGCGAAGGCCCGGCTCACGAAGAAGGATGAGGCCCTCGACCTCCGGGTGACGAGCGCCATCATGATCATGGACGACCTGGCGAACGATCCGAACATCCCCCTCCATGGTCGTACGCTCATCTGGAACATCATCTCCCAGCTCGAGACGGTGAAGTGAGAGGCCTCGTCGCCCCTGAGGTTGCTCGAGGACCTCGAGAAATAGAAAAATACCCGCGCACCTCTTGCCGCCGGCGCGCGGGGCTAGTCTAATGGTAGGACTGAAGCTTCCCAAGCTTCCAATGCGGGTTCGATTCCCGCGCCCCGCACTTGCTCACTCGTCCGGAGAGGCCCTCAGAACTCGCATCACTCGGGATGAATGTCTAGGCCGACCACCCACGCCGTGCGACATCCCGGGCAGTTCACCGTACGGGTCATCGCGTCCCCTTCGTCCCCGAGCTTGAACGTGAAGAACAGCGGGTTGCTGCACTTCGGACAGCTGAAGTTGAGCCCTCCGGTCGTCACGATGAACCCCCTCTGCCCCGACCTTTGCGGATCATATCCTCATTCGCTATCACGTCGTGAGACCTCACACTCCCGCTGCCGAAACCTCCGACGGTTTTCCGCAGGATGAGCCCAGGCGTCCTCAGCACGGTGCCACGAATAAAACTTCGTGGTCCGCGGCGGCAACTTTATCTCGCCCCTTCGCCTGCCCGGCCCCGCCCATGCGCATCGAGGGTTTTCAGGTTCCCCCCTTGGACAACAACGTCTACTTCGTCATGGACGAGGGGAGCAAGGAGGCCCTCGTCGTGGACACCGCGCTGGGTGCCTCGGAACTTCTCGGAAGGGCGAAGGAAGTGAGCGCGACGGTAAAGCTCGTCCTCAACACGCACGGGCACCCGGACCACACGGCGGACAACGAGACGGTCCGGGCCGCCACGGGCGCGAAGATCGCGATCTTCGAGGTCGACGCCCATCGCCTCCTCAAGAGCCCCCGGGAGCCGCGCTGGTATCTGCCTGCCCCCCCGCCTCCTTCCAAGGCGGATGTCCTCCTGAAGGAAGGTTCCGAGATCCGCGTCGGCGACATCCAGCTGCGGACTCTCCACACGCCGGGTCACACGGAGGGCAGCGCATGTTTCTACTCGAGGGAGCACGGCGTCCTGTTCTCCGGGGACACCCTCTTCTCCGGCTCGTCGGGCCGGACGGACGTGGCGGGGGGCAGCCCGGCCCGGATGGTCATGAGCCTCCGCCGCCTGCACGAACTCCCTCCGGACACCCGCGTCCTCCCGGGCCACGGCCCCGAGACGAGGATCGGCGAGGAAACATGGATTGCGGACCTGGCCTACCCGGTCGTCTAATCAGCGGCGGCCGAGGCCCCCGTTCGCCGCCCACCGGGACCTCCCCCTGGGGGCTCTTTTCGTGAACCGCACGGGAGCGGACCTCGGCCCGATCCCCAGGCCGAGCCGGCGATAGACGACCTTCATGCTGAACACGACGAGCAGGAAATAGGCGTACAGGATCACGAGGGTCGCGGGCCAGTAGTACTGCCATAGGATGGCGACGAGGGCGATCGAAGTGAGGGCCCCAACGACGACCCGCAGCACGAAGGTCTCGATGGTCGACGCGCTGAAAGGTCCCGCGTCCACGCCGTAATCCGTGTGCCGCACGGGCTCCCGGAACGCGTGCCGGGCCGAGGCCCACACACCGTAGACGATGCCGGGTGCGAAGAGGGAAAGGGCGATATGGGCCCATCCCGTCGTGAGGGTGAGGTCGATGATCCACGCGGCGTAGAGGATCACCGCAGCCTGGAACAGCCGCTTTCGACGGTACAGGGGCAGGAAGTTGGGCATGACGATCGTCTTGAGGGTGCGCTTCACGAGCTGCGCGCCGAACGTGATCGTCTTCGGCAACCGCCGCGCGAAGAACCGGGCGATGCCCTCGGAGCGGACCATGAGGATCGGGGTCAGGGTGCTCATGACGATGCAGAGGACGCCCGCGAAAGGCGTGAGGTACGTGCCCGCATACTCATCCGCGAGCTGATTGTTGTTCTGGATCGCCCGGGTGCCCACGCTTGCGTAGAGGATCGCCTCCTCGTTTCGCGCGAGGAGGCTCGTCGCGATCGCCGTGGACGCGCGCCCCGAGAAACCGATGAAGTAGGCGAGGCTTCCCGTCAGCAGGAGGTCGTTCAGGAGGATCAGGGGGGCCGCAATCAGGAGGATGGGGAGCACGGCGGGGAGGGCGGCCGGATCGATGAGCATCCCGAAGCTCAGGAAGAACATCGCGACGAAGGCGTCCCGGAGGGACTCCATCTTGAGTTTCAGGCGTCCGGCGAGCTTCGTGTCCGCGAAGACCATGCCCATGAAGAAGGCGCCGATGATCGAGGGGAGTCGGAACGCTTCCGCGAGGGCAGCCGCGAGGAACACGATGCCGAGGGCGAACAGGACGAACATCTCCTCGTTCTGGATCCGCTCGAAGAGGCGAACGCCGTTGGGCACCACGACGGCCGCGAGGAACGCGAAGATGCCCAGGAAGGCCGCGACCCCGAGGAAGAGGCCCTCCACGCTCGTCGGCGCGTTCTCCGAGGAGATGAGCATCCCGTTCACGAGGGTGAGCAGAAACATCGCGAGGAAGGACTCCAGGATCACCATGCCCAGGAGGAACTCCGTCTCCGCGTTGCCCAGCCGTTTCAGATCGATGAGGGACTTCGCGGTCACGGCGGAGCTGGACATGCTGATGACTCCCGCCAGGAAGATCGTGTCGATGAGGGGCCATCCGAGCCACTTGCCGATCACGAAGCCCGCGAACATATTCACGCCCAGGTTCGTCACGGCGAGGACCGCCGCGGCCTCTTTCGTCTTCTTGAGCTTCGCAATGCTGAATTCCAGGCCCACGAAGAACAGGAGGAGGACGAGGCCGATCTGGGAGATGCTCTGGATGAACGTGCTGTTCTCGAGGATGCCGTCGTAGGACTGTCCGAAGAACTCGAGATGGATGTGGGGGCCGATGAGCATCCCCGCGATGATGTAGCCGATGATCACAGAGATGCGCGCTCGGGACGCGATCGCAGCCCCGAGGAAACCGACACTCGCGATGACGCCGATCTCGAGCAGGACGGAAGCGGGCTCAGCCACGCACTCCCGCCCGGGCGGTCTGCCCGACGGGGCGAGAGAGGCATCCCTCTCCCTGTGCGTGCGCGAGAATTCGGGTTCCCATCCCGCGGGCCGTATCGCCCATGGCCCTACAAATACGTTGTCGCAGACCTGCGACGTCGCGCGACCCGTGCGGCTCCGAACGGCGTGCCGAGGATGGATTTATTACGGGCGTCCCGCTACGACGGCCGATGGCCGTCGCCTGGCACGCCCTCCCGCCGGACGAGGCCCTGCGGAAAACCCGCTCATCCCCCCTTGGCCTTGGGCGAGCGGACGCGGAAACTCGTCTCGCGCGGGTGGGCCCGAACGAGCTCGTGCAGACGACGAGGATCAGCCCTCTTCGGATCCTCCTGAGCCAGTTCACCGACGTCCTCGTCATCGTGCTGATCGTCGCGGCGATCATCTCCGCGGCGATCGGCCTCTCGAAGGAGGAGAGCACGGAACTCCTCGATGCGGCCCTAATCGTCGTGATCGTGATCCTCAACGCGGGCCTCGGGTTCGCCCAGGAGTACCGAGCGGAGCGATCCCTCCAAGCCCTCAAGGCCCTTGCCGCGCCGAAGGCCCACGTCGTTCGGGACGGCGAGGTCCTCGTCCTGCCTGCGAGGGAACTCGTGCCCGGGGACATCGTCGTCCTCGCCGCCGGGGACCGGGTGCCCGCGGATGCACGCCTCCTCGAGGTTGTCGGCCTCCGCGCGAACGAGGCGTCCCTGACGGGCGAGTCCCAGCCTGTCACGAAGGCCGTGGATGCCCTGCGTGAGGACACCTTTCTCGCGGATCGGAAGAACATGCTCTACATGGGAACGACGGTCGAGGGCGGTCGGGCCCGGGGCGTCGTCGTCGCGACGGGGATGGCGACGGAACTGGGCACGATCGCGGGCCTCGTACAGCAGGAAACGAAGGAAGACACGCCCCTCCAGCGGCAGCTCGACCGGCTCGGCAAGCAGATTGGCGTCGCGGTCCTCGGGATCGCGGCCGTCGTCTTCTTCCTCGGCATCCTGAGGGACATTACGCAGGCGGACGTCCTCTTCCTCACGGCGGTCGGACTGGCCGTCGCGGCGATCCCGGAAGGCCTCCCCGCCGTCGTGACGATCAGCCTCGCCCTGGGCCTCCAACGGATGGTAAAGCGGAACGCCCTCGTCAGGAAGCTCCCCGCCGTGGAGGCCCTCGGCGCCGCGACGGTCATCTGCTCGGACAAGACGGGCACCCTGACGAAGGGGGAGATGAACGTGCGCTCGATCCGCATCGGTTCGAGGACGTACGAACTCCGGGGGGACGGCTTCAACCCCCAGGGGGATATCGTCCTCGACGGTTCCCGAGCGGACCTCGAGACGAATCCTGATCTGAGGGAGGTCCTGCTCGCCGGGGTCCTGTGCAACGACGCGACCCTCAAGCGGGAAGAGGGCCGCTGGACCGTGGACGGGGATGCCACGGAGGGCGCCCTGATCGTCGCCGCGGCTCGGGGAGGCCTCGATCCCTCGGCGGTCCGGGCGAACTGGCCCCGGGTCGCGGAGATCCCCTTCACGTCGGAGCGGAAGAAAATGTCCACCCTCCACGCGCGGCCTTCCGGCAATCCCCTCGAGGAACCTCTCGAGACGTACGAGGACCGGAGACAGCACGGGCGCGCGGAGGCGGGCCCGAAGTCGCTGTACGTGAAGGGGGCCCCCGAGCGGGTCCTCGCGGCGTGCACGCACCACCTCGTGGACGGTCGGCGTGAGCCCTTGACGTCCCTCGAGCGGAACCAGTACGTCTACCGGAACCAGGAGATGGCAACCCGCGCCCTGCGGGTCCTCGCCTTGGCCCGCCGGGAGTTTCCCGGCAATGTGCCGCCCATCGAAGAGGGGGCCCTCGAAAAGGACCTCACGCTCCTCGGCCTCGTGGGGATGATGGACGCTCCACGCCGGGATGCGATCGAGGCGATTCGGGACTGCAAGCACGCGGGCATCAGGGTCGTCATGATCACGGGGGACCACAAACTCACCGCGATGGCCGTCGCCCGAGAGATGGGCATTCTGTCCGCGGGCGACATGGCCCTGACGGGCGAGGAGCTCGAGAGGGTCTCCCGCGAAGATCTCGCCCGGGACGTGGAGAAGATCAAGGTCTACGCCCGGGTGTCGCCTGAGCACAAACTGCGAATCGTGGACGCATGGAGGCGCAAGGGCCACGTCGTCGCGATGACCGGCGACGGCGTGAACGACGCGCCGGCCCTCAAGCGCTCTGACCTTGGCGTGGCGATGGGCATCACGGGGACCGACGTCGCGAAGGAGAGTGCGGACATGGTCCTCACGGACGACAACTTCGCCTCCATCGTCCACGCGGTCGAGGAGGGCCGAGGGATCTACGACAACATGCGGAAGTTCGTGCGGTACATGCTGACCACGAACTCCGGCGAGGTCCTCGTGATCTTTGTCGCGTCCCTCCTCTTCCTTCCGTTGCCCCTCCTGCCCCTCCAGATCCTGTGGATCAACCTCATCACGGACGGGTTCCCCGCCCTCGCCCTGACCGCTGAGCCGAAGGAGCGGGGGATCATGGACCGCAAGCCTCGGAATCCAAGGGCGGGCATCCTCAGCGGAGGGATCGCGCCGCATATCGTCTGGGTCGGCGCCCTCATGATGATCGGCACCCTGGCGATCTTCCTGTGGGCTCTCCAGAACCGACCCCCCGAGGCGGGACTCCGAGAGGGGCGGACCCTCGTGTTCTACGTCCTCACGATGTTCCAGGCTTTTCACGTCCTCGCGATCCGTGTGGATCGCTATTCGGTCTTCAAGGATGGCTTCTTCCGAAACCGGTACCTCATCGGAGCGGTCCTCCTGGCGGTCGGCCTGCAGCTCCTCGTGATCTATGCGCCGCCCCTCCAAGTCGCCTTCCGGACGATTCCCCTCCCGTGGGAGGAGCTCCTCGTGGCGACCCTCATCGCGAGTTCCGTGTTCTTCGCGGTCGAGTTCGAGAAGTGGATTCGGAGGCGCCGCGGGTTGTGATCCGGATCGACGGGTCGTACGGCGAAGGCGGTGGCCAGATCCTCCGGATGACGGTCGCCCTCTCGGCCCTCACGGGCCGTCCCTGCCGGATCGCGAACATCCGAGGAGGCCGCCCGAGTCCGGGCCTCGCGGCCCAGCACGTGACCGCGGTCCGTGCCGTCGAGACGTTCTGTTCCGCCCAGGTGGAAGGACTCGAGATCGGATCGAAGGAGATTGTGTTCCGTCCCGGTGCGATATCTGCGGGCCGGCACCGCTTCGACGTCGGGACGGCGGGAAGCGTAACACTGGTGCTCCAAGCCTGCCTGCCCGTTGCCTTCGCAGCCCCGGGACCCGTTCAACTCACCGTCGTCGGAGGGACGGACGTGCGATGGTCCCCGCCTCTTGATTACTTCGCCCGGGTGTTCCTGCCCCTGCTCCGTCGACGGGGCGGCGATGCGAACCTGGTCCTTCACCGGCGCGGATACTATCCGCGAGGAGGAGGGGTCGTCGAGGCGCTCGTGCGTCCCGTGGCGGTGTGGTCCCCCTCTACCTTGACCGACCCAGGGGCCCTGCGGAGAATCCGCGGCATCGCCCATGTGTCGAATCTCCCGGAGGCGATCCCGAAGCGAATGAAGCACGCGGCAATCCGGAGGCTGCACGGTCACGGTGATGTGACGATCGAGGAACGCGTCTACGGTGGCGACGAGGCGGTCGGCGCGGGTGGCGCCCTCGTCCTGTGGGCGGAGACGGACGAGACCCTCCTCGGTGCGAGCGCCCTCGCGGAGAAGGGAACGTCCTCGGAGCGGGTCGGCGAGGCGGCGGCGAGGGATCTTGCCGCGGACCTCGACGCCCGAACCACCCTCGACGTCCACGGAGCGGACCAGCTCCTCCTCTACATGGCCCTCGCGGAGGGTCCCTCGACGTTCCACGTGAGGAGCGTGACCCGCCATCTGAGGACCATGGCATGGCTCCTCCCCCAATTCATCCCGCGTCCGATCACGATCGAGGGCCAAGCGGGCCTGTGGCGGGTACGAGTCGGACCCACGTCGTCCTAGCCGTACATGCTCGGCCGTACGGGCCCCGCAGGCTTCTTCGCCGCCTCCGTCTGGTGATGAATCGACTTGAGCTGCAGCTCGATGCGCTCCGCCTCCTCGTACAGAGGCCTCGCGTCGAGTTCCGTGTGAAGCATGAGCTTGTCGATCGTCTCGATGACTCGGGCGGCGGCCCGGGCGTCCGGATAGTCAGGGTGGGCCTCGCTGAGGAGGGTGATCACATCGAAGTCCCGCTTGCGCCCCTCGTTGAGCAGCACGCCGGCGACGCCCGTGATCACGCCCTCCTCGAAGATGTTCACGCGGTTCTCCCGCAGCATGCTCATGGACTTCTCCGTCGATCCGATCCCGTACACGTCGAGCTGGTGGTCCTCGTCTTCGATGCCCTGGGAATCGACGATGAGGCCTTCCGGGCATACGAGGAGGTTGCATCGGGCGTCCTGCGCCCAGTCGAGGACCGTCGCGGCGATGGACTTGATGAGGTTCGCGGGCGGCTGGAACTCGGAGATAAAGACGACGACCTGGTCGTGTCCTTCCACCTTCGGGCCCGCGTAGATGCGGACGGGGTTCATCGGCTGTCCTTCCCGGACGAGGGCGACCGTCGGGAAGTACACGGAGTCCATGATGCCGATTTGGACGAGGTTCAGGGCGTTGATCAGATAGTTCGCCACGATGGAGCTGACGAGCCCGACACTCGGGAACCCATCGATGACGGTGGCCCCTCGGAGGTCCATCCGTTTGATCTCGTAAATCTGGATTCCATCCATGGGCGGCGGCCCATCTCGACTGGGTTACTTAAAGATGCGCTCATCGGCTTTCGGTTCTGAGAACGCATCATCGGGAGGGCAGGATTTCGTAGGTGTTCACCCATTCCACCACGTTCCGTTGGAGCATGACTCCCACGGAACATTGCTTCTCCGTGGACAGGTCGATGGCAAGCTTCACGGAAGATTCGAGAACGCCATCCCCACGGATGCGGCCACGGAGATGGATCTTCGTCAGGACCTTCCGATTGTCCGGTGAGCGGTCCCCCTTGGTCTCGAGAGACGCGTGCGGCTGCCGCTGCATCCGCAGGATCGTGGCGACGTCCGCCGTGGTGCAACCCATCGCCGCGAGGAGCGCGGCCTCGGTGGGCGTCGGTCCTTCCGTTGGGAGGAAAGGGCCGTACATGAACCCGCGGGCGGGACACCACAAACTTGTTATCCGCACGTCTCTTTGGAGCCGCCGTGCGGCCCCGGGTGACGATCAATGCCGCGATGAGCGTCGACGGCAAGATCGCCCTCGCGGACGGTCGAGGGGTGCGAATCAGCAACGACGACGACCTCCGCCGCGTGCATCGTCTTCGGAGTCAAGTGGATGCAATCCTCGTGGGCGTGGGCACGGTCCTCCAGGATGACCCAAAGCTCACGGTGAAGGCGGAGTTCGCGGAGGGCCCCAACCCCCTGCGGATCGTGCTCGACTCCGACGGAACGACGCCGGAAAAGGCCAAGGTCCTCGATGCCTCCGCGCCGACCCTCGTCGTGACGGCCCTCGGTTGCCAGCGCACGTTCCCCCATGCGGATGTGTTCCGGTGCGGGAAGGATGAGGTCGATCTCCCCGCCCTTCTCGACCATCTGTCCAAGAGGGGGGTCCGATCTCTCCTCGTCGAGGGGGGCAGCACGGTGATCTGGTCGTTCCTCCGCCATCGCCTCGCGGACGAGCTGAAGGTCTTCGTGGCCAGCGCGGTCCTGGGAGGCCGCGGGGCCCCGACCCTGGCGGGCGGCGAGGGTGCCCCCTCCCTCGAGGAGGCGGCGCGACTCCATCTTGAGCGGTTCAGCCGCCTCGGCGATGGCGTCCTCCTCGAGTACGCGGTGGTCCGATGAAGCTGCTGTGCGATCATATGCTCGGCAGCCTCGCCCGCTGGCTCCGCTTCATGGGCTACGATACGGCGTATCCACGGGCCATGAAGGACCGGGACCTCATGGAGAAAGCCCGCGGCGAGGGCCGAATTCTCGTCACGCGGGACAAGGAGCTCGCGGCGCGATACCCAGGGGCCGTATGCGTGGAGAGCGACATCCTCGAGGACCAGATCCGGGAGATTGCCGAGATTCTTCCGCTCCGCGTCCTCGACCCGCTCTCTCGGTGCTCCATCTGCAATTCGGACATCGTACCGGTTCCCGCTGAGTCCGTCCGCCACGTGGTCCCCGCAGGCGTCCTCGATCGCCATGACGAATTCTGGCGCTGTCCGACCTGCGGGAAGGTATACTGGCAGGGGACCCACTGGGACAAGATGATCGAGCGGCTCAACAGTCTCGACCTGCCACGGGCATAGTCCCCTCGAGGCACCGAAGGAAGGGGGAACGTCGGGATCCGTCCCCCCGATCCACGCGGGGAGAACCGGGTCCTTGAACTCCTCTCGAGGGAAGCAGGCGATTCCATGAGGATCGTCGCCACGGGGCTCGATTCATCGCCATGGGATTCCGGAAGGCCGTCGTATCGACGGCTCGGACGGATTCCACGACGACTTCCTCCGTATCCCTCGCGCCCGCGACCACGCCCCCCTCGGGGAGGACGGACCATCCTCGCTCGCGCGGCCATTGCTCCACGGCCTGCCGGGCCTTCCCCTCCGACGGCGAGAGCAGGGAGTGAAGCCTGCGGGAATGGAAACGCTAATATGCGTCATCGAAAATGGGGGCGGGGTCCATCGAATGGAAGGCTCCCTCGTCCTCGAGGACGGAACGGTCGTCGGGGGAGCATTTTTCGGCGCCCGGCGAAAGGCCTTCGGCGAGTTCGTGTTCAACACGAACATGACGGGGTACACGGAAGCCCTGACGGACCCGTCCTATCGGGGCCAGATCCTGTTGATGACGTACCCGCTGATCGGCAACTATGGGGTGAATCCGCGATCCGTGGAGTCGGATGAGATCCAGGTGACGGGGTTCGTCGTCCGGGAGGCCTGTGCCGAGCCAAGCCACCCTCGCAGCGCGATGGATCTCTCGTCCTTCCTCCGCGGCCATCGGACGCCCGGTCTCGAGGGCGTGGACACCCGCATGCTGACGACGAAGATCCGGAGTCGGGGCACCCTGAAGGCAGGGCTTGTCCCGTCGACCGCGGATGTCGACGAGGTCGCCCGCACGGTACGGACCATGCCCCATCCGGACACGCGTAACCTCGTCGCCGAGGTGAGCAACCGGGAGACGCAGCGCTATCCAGGCGCGGGCGACCGGACCGTCGTGGTGGTCGACTGCGGTGTGAAGCGGAACATCATCCGCGAAGCCCAGCGCTACGCGGCCGTGATTCGCGTCCCCTACGACGCCACGGCGGAGGACGTCCTCGGCCACCGCCCCGATGGCGTCATCCTCTCGAACGGGCCAGGGGATCCCGCGCACCCGGACCTCCTCCGAACGACGGTCCGGACCGTCCGGGAGCTCGTGGGCCAAGTGCCCCTCTTCGGCATCTGCCTGGGGCATCAGATCCTCGCCCTCGCCTTCGGAGCGCGAACCTTCAAGCTCAAGTTCGGGCACCGCGGCGGGAACCAGCCCGTGAAGGACCTACGGACGGGGCGGGTCCACATCACCTCGCATAACCACGGGTTCGCGGTGGACCCCGATTCGATGCCCTCATCCGAGTTCGAGGTCTCCCACGTGAACCTGAACGACGGGACTGTGGAGGGTCTCGTCCACCGAGACCTCCCCGTGTTCTCCGTCCAGTATCACCCAGAGGCCCGGCCCGGGCCCTGGGACAACGAATACCTGTTTCGCGAATTCACGGATAGGCTCCGGAGAGCGTAGGCTCATGGCACACGACGAAAGGAGGTGAGGCGGGTTCCGAAGCGACGGGACATCAAGACCGCAATGGTCATCGGATCAGGCCCGATAGTCATCGGTCAAGCAGCCGAAATGGGGTAAGGCCTTCCCTCGCCCCACGGCAATTCGACTATTCGGGCACCCAGGCCTGTCGGTCCCTCCGGGAAGAGGGCATCCGGGTCGTGCTCGTGAACAGCAATCCCGCAACGATCCAGACGGACATCGACACCGCGGACGCGGTGTATGTGGAACCCCTCACGGTGGCGTCCATCGAGGCGATCATCGCGAAGGAGCGGCCCCAGGGAATCCTGAGCGGGATGGGCGGCCAGACGGCTCTCAACCTCTGCAGCGAACTCGCCGAGCGCGGAATCCTCGAACGGCTCGGCGTCGAACTGCTCGGCACGGGACTCGATGCGATCACCGCGGGCGAGAATCGGGAACGCTTTGCAAACCTCATGCGCTCCATTGGCGAGCCCGTTCCGCGGAGCACAGCCGTATCGGATCTGGAGACGGCCCGGGCCTTCGTCGATCAAGTCCGCGGTTTTCCCGTGATTGTGCGACCGGGCTACACCTTGGGAGGGAGCGGGAGCGGCGTCGCGTTGAATCCCAGGGAATTGGAACGTATCGTGACCCTTGGCCTCGCTTATTCCCGCATCCACGAGGTCCTCGTGGAGGAGTCGGTCCTCGGCTGGAAGGAATTCGAGTACGAGGTCATGCGCGATGCGAAGGACAACTGCATCACCGTGTGCAGCATGGAGAACATAGACCCCATGGGCCTGCACACCGGGGAGTCGATCGTCGTCGCGCCGGCGCAGACCCTGAGCGACGAGGACCACCAAACCCTCCGATCCGCGGCTCTGCGAATTATCCGCGCCCTCCGGATCGAAGGCGGGTGCAACATCCAGTTCGCGGTCCATCCGGAGACAGGGGAGTATCGCGTCATCGAGGTGAACCCGCGTGTCTCCCGCTCCTCGGCCCTCGCATCGAAGGCCACGGGCTACCCGATCGCACGCATCGCGGCGAAGATCGCGATCGGGCTCACCCTCGACGAGATCCCGAATCCCGTGACCGGGAAGACCCTCGCTTCCTTCGAGCCCACCCTCGACTACGTGGTCACGAAGATCCCCCGATGGCCCTTCGACAAGTTCCCGACCGTCGACTCGCGCATCGGCACCTCGATGAAGAGCACGGGGGAGGTCATGGCGATCGGCCGGAGCATCGAGGAATCCTTCATGAAGGCAGTCCGCTGCCTCGACATCGGCAAGCTCGGGATCGAGCCGGAACCATGGTCGGAGGAGGATCTGATCCGGGAGCTGACGACGCCGACGGACATGCGCTTCTTCGCGGTGGCGGAGGCCCTGCGCCGCGGCTTCGACGTCGAGAAGATCGCTCACTTCACGAACTGGGACCCGTTCTTCATCGGAAAGATCCGGAACCTCGTGGCCTTGGAGGCGAAGCTCCGAGGCGCCCGCCCGACCCGAGATCGGATCGCGGAGGCGAAGCGCCTCGGATTCGGGGATGGCTACCTTGCGGAACTCCTCGGAATCCCGGAGGAGCGCGTACGGCGGCTCGCTCCCCGCATCACATACAAGATGGTCGACACCTGCGGGGGTGAGTTCGAAGCGCAGACACCCTACTTCTACTCGACCTACGAACGCCAAGGGGAGACCCGCCGGTTGTCACAACGAAAGGTGGTCATTGTCGGAGGCGGTCCGATCCGGATCGGCCAGGGGATTGAGTTCGACAACTGCTGCGTGCACGGGATTCAGGCCCTCCGGGAGGAAGGCGTGACCGCCCTCATCGTGAACAACAACCCCGAGACCGTCTCCACGGACTTCGACGTCTCGGACCGCCTGTATTTCGAGCCGCTGCTCCTCGAGGACGTCCTCAACATCGTGGAGGAGGAACGGCCGTACGGTGTTATCCTACAGTTTGGGGGCCAGACCTCGGTGAACCTCGCGCGCCCCCTCGAGAGAGCCCTGCGCCGCCGAAAGCTTCCCACGAGGATCCTTGGGACTCCGCCTGTCTCCATCGATGTCGCAGAGAATCGGCGGAAGTTCGCGGCCCTCATGCGTAGGCTTCGGATTCCGCAACCTGATGCGGCTTCGGGCTTCAGCTTCCAGGAGGTCCGCGAGCTCGCCGCCCGTATCGGGTATCCGGTTCTCGTCCGACCGTCCTACGTCCTCGGCGGACGCGGGATGGAGATCGTCCACAGTGAGGAGGAGCTTGCACACTTCATGGAGACCGCAGCCCGGGTGTCGAAAGACTTCCCCGTCCTCGTGGATAAGTATCTGGACCACGCCACGGAGGTCGATGTCGACGTCGTGGCCGACGGCCGAGACATCTTCCTCGCGGGGATACAGGAGCACGTGGAGGAGGCCGGTATCCATTCGGGGGACGCGACCCTCGTCCTGCCCAGTCAGACCCTCTCGGAGGACGTGCTCGCGCAGATCCGCACGATCACGCGCAAGATCTGCAAGGCCCTCCATGTGGTCGGCCTCATGAACCTCCAGCTCGCCGTGAAGGACGGTCGGGTCTACGTGCTCGAAGCGAATCCCCGGGCCAGCCGCACGGTGCCCTACGTGTCGAAGGCAATCGGCGTGCCCCTCGCGAAGATTGCGACGAAAGTCATGCTCGGGCACACCCTACGGCAGCTTGGCCTGAACCTGGAACCTCGGATTCGTCATGTGGCGGTGAAGGCGTCCGTGTTTCCGTTCCAGCGACTCCCAGGCGTCGACGCAATCCTCGGGCCCGAGATGAAGAGCACGGGGGAGGTGATGGGGATCGACCGTTCCTTGGGTCGGGCCTACTACAAGGCGATGCTCGCGGCGGGGAATGCGTTGCCGTCGTCGGGGGCCGTCTACATCACGGTACGGAAGGAGGATCGGGCCCCGATCCTCCCCGTGGCCCAGCGCTTCGCCCAAGCGGGCCTCCGGATTTACGCGACCCGAGGCACGGCGCAGTTCCTCCGGGAGCATGGGGTGGACGCCACCACGGTGTATCGGATCACCGAGAATCAGTCTCCCGAGGCGCTCGGGCTCATGCGGCGCGGTGAGATCCAGCTTGTAATCAACACTCCGACGAGCACGACGGGCGCCCGCCGCGACGGGTACATGATGCGGCGACTCGCCGTCGATCTCAACATTCCCTTCATCACGACGGTCCAGGCCGCAAGGGCGGCGGCGGAGGCCGTTCAAGAGGTCCGGAAGGGACACCTGGGCGTGCGATCCCTCCAGTCCTACGCGCGCTCGGCCCGCCGTTCCTCCGCAAACCTTTAGCATCCTCCGTCGATAGGCCGAGGGTGCAACTCTCCCGGATTGCCGGACCGATCCTGTTCGCCGCGGGCGGCCTCGCCCTCGCCATCGGCTTCGCCCAAGGCGACGCATCCCTCTCGCTCGTCGTCATTGTACCGGTCATCACGGCGACGGGCCTGTGGTCCGCTCTCGGGATCCTCCTCCTCGTGGCCGGCTTCTTCGTGACCATCATGACCTGGCCGTTCCGGGTTGAGCCGCCCTTTGCCCTGGGACCCACGGGCACGGAGGCCGTTCGTCCACCCCCGCCGGCCTCGGCGAAGGGTCGGCGGTGGGGTGGCATCCTCTTCCTCGGGCCGATCCCCATCGTCTTCGGGTCCGACACGTCGGTCACGCGTACAATGCTCATCCTCGGGCTCATCCTCTTCCTCGCCCTGCTTGCCCTGACCCTCTTCATCGTCCTGGGAGCCCTCTGACTCTTTTTATAATAGAGCCGCGATGCGACGCGGACTTCAATGAAAATCCTCGTCACGGACGGCCTCGACTCGGAAGCCCTGGCCCTGCTCCGGCGCAAGATCCACGATGTCGACGCGGAGGAACTCACGCCCTCCGAACTCTTGAAGACAATCCCCGGCTACCACGCCCTCATCGTGCGCAGCCGGACGAAGGTCACGAAGCGGATGCTCGCCCGGGGCTCTCAGCTGAAGGTCATCGGCAGGGCGGGGGTGGGTGTCGATAACATCGATGTCAACGAGGCGACCTCCCGCAAGATCGTCGTGGTCAATGCGCCGGCGGCGAGCACGACGAGCGTCGCGGAACTCGCCCTGGGGCATATGCTCTCGTTGTACCGTCATCTGACCGTCGCGGACCGGTCCGTGAAGGAAGGCCGCTGGGAGAAGACGAAGCTTGAAGGCCGCGAACTCTCCGGGAAGGTCCTCGGCCTGTTTGGATCGGGCCGCATCGGCAAGGAGGTCGCCAAGCGGGCCGCCGCCTTCGGGATGCGAATCATCGCTCACGATCCCTATCTGCCCCCGGAGATCGCGGAACGACATGGAATCGATCTCGTCGACCGCACCCGACTCTTCCAAGAGGCCGACATCGTGAGCGTCCACGCCGCCCTCACGCCCGAGACGGCGGGTGCGATCGGAGCGAAGGAGTTCTCCCTGATGAAGCGCGCCGCCGTGCTCGTGAACTGCGCCCGGGGGGAGATCGTGCAGGAGGCCGCCCTTGAGGAAGCCCTTCGGACGGGGACAATCGGGGGTGCCGCCCTGGATGTCTTCGAGAAGGAGCCTCCCGGGAACCGCCCTATCGTGAGAGCCCCCCGCGCGATTTTCACGCCCCATCTCGGAGCATCCACGCGCGAGGCCCAGGCCCGCGCAGGCGCGATCATCGCGGACCAAGTTCTCAAAGTCCTCGCCGGGCAGCGGGCGGAGTTCGTCGTGAACCGCGAGGTTTACACCTGAGACGCGAGGGCCTTCGCGGCTTCCTTGAGGCCCAGCTTCCTCGATCGGCCGAACTCGCGGACCTCCGTCATGAGGGCCAGGTAGTCCGCGTACTCGCCCCCGTATCTCCGGACGGCTCGGCCGAGGGCCCGCTCGAACGTCTTCTCATATCGGTAGGAAAGCGCCTCGCGGAGGATCTTCGCTCGTCCCGCGCCTAAAGACACGTGCTAAGCCAGGTACGAGGCCCGCATAAAAGCCCATCGGCCTCATTATTCAAGCTGAGCTTTTTCCGCACAGCTGGACAAAGTTCCGGAAGATATCTTGGCCGTGCTGGGTGTCTTCCACTTCCGGATGGAACTGAAGCCCGAAGAGAGGTTGGCGCAGGCTCCGCATGGCCTGGACCTTGCAGTTCGGCGAACTCGCGAGGATGACGAACTCCTTCGGCAGGACGGACACCTCGTCGTTGTGAGACACCCACACCTCGAAGCTTGCCGGCAGTCCCTCGAAGAGGTCGTCGGGCCGGTGGACCGTGAGGAGGGACTTGCCGAACTCGGGGACCTCGGCAGGCCCCGCGTCCCCGCCGAGGTGTTTCGCCATGAACTGGTGGCCCGCACATATCCCGAGGATTGGCATGGGAAGTTCGTCAAGATAGTCCCCGTTCCGCCCCATTTTTTCCGGATCGACGCCTACGCTCGGGGCGCCTCCGGACAGGACGAGGCCGTCGAGATCCCGCAGATCCGACGGCGGCGTGTCGTTGGCCACGATCTTCGTGTCGACCCCGAGGTACTTCAGGACCCGCCACTCGCGGTGGGTCCACTGGCCACCGTTGTCGACGACGTAGA
>CAYGBO010000029.1:17536-23197 GCA_964348145.1 uncultured Methanomassiliicoccales archaeon | reverse complement strand
CGAGGACTTCGTCCCGGAGACGACGTGGTTCAAGTACATCGACGATGTCGTGAAAGTGAGTGACAAGGAGGCCTTCCTCATGACCCGTCAGCTCGCCCGAGAGGAGGGCATCCTGGGCGGCAGCTCGACGGGCGCGGCCGTGGCCGCCGCGAAGCACGTGGCCGCGGACCTCCGGCGGGACGACGTCCTCGTCGTCCTCCTCCCGGACACGGGGGCCCGGTACCTGTCGAAGGCCCACAGCGAGGAATGGCTCCGGGAGCAGGGGTATATCGAGGAGCCCGTCGCGCCCCTCATGTCCATTCTCCGCGCGAAGGAGCGCGCCGCCATGACGGGAGTCTGTTGGATTCGTGCGGGCGCCACCCCGCCGCCATGACGGGCGTCATCACGGTGGACATCGCCTCAAAGGTCCGGGAGGCGGTCGACATCATGCGCCAGTACGGCGTGTCCCAGTTGCCCGTTCTGGACACGGGCATTGTGGTGGGCAGCCTGCGGGAGGAAATCCTCATGAAGGCCCTCATGGAGAACCCAAAGATGTACGACGACTACGTCGCGAAGGTCATGGAGAAGCCCTTCCCCCTCGTCGAGCCGGGCGCGGATCTGGACCGGGTCATGCGACTACTCCTCCGTGGCTCCCCGGCCGTTGTCGTGGGGAAGGAGAACCGCCTCGAGGGCATCATCACGCGCATCGACGTCATCGAGTACCTCGCGGGGCGGGCCTAGCAAACCTTTTACTCCTGGTCCGCGACTCTCGCGGCCGGCGTTCGCGATGCGCTTTGCGACGAAAGCGATCCATGTGGGGCAGGAACCGGACCCCGCGACGGGTGCGGTGACACAACCGATTTACATGACGTCGACGTACTCCCAGAAGAGTCAGAAGGAATGGGTGTACGGTCGGTCGGGGAACCCCACCCGGGCGGCCCTGGAGGAGAACCTCGCCGCCCTGGAAGGCGGCCGGCACGGCCTCGCGTTCTCGAGCGGCATGGGCGCGATCACAACCCTCGCCACGTTGCTCAAGAAGGGCGATCACGTGGTCGTGACGGACGACTGCTACGGCGGCGTGTACCGGATCTTCACCACGATCCTGAAGGGATACGGGATCGACACGACCTTCGTGGATCTCCGGGACCTGGTCGACGTGGAGGACGCGATGCGGCCGGAAACCCGCGTGGTGTGGATGGAATCGCCCACGAATCCCCTCATGAAGGTCGTCGACCTGCGGGAACTCGCGATCCTCGCGAAGGCCCATGGCGCCCTGAGCGTGTGCGACAACACGTTCGCCTCGCCGGCCCTGCAGAACCCCCTCGCCCTCGGGGTCGATCTCGTGGTCCACAGCATGACGAAGTACCTCGGGGGCCACTCGGACCTCCTCGGCGGTGCCCTGATCACGAACCGAGGGGACGTCCACGAGAAGTTGAAGTTCGCCCAGAACGCCCTCGGCGCCGTGCCGAGCCCCTTCGACTGCTGGCTCGTCCTTCGGGGGAGCAAGACCCTCGACGTGCGGATGGAGAGGCACTGCGACAATGCGGAGGCCCTCGCGGCCTTCCTCAAGGACCATCCGGCCGTCGCGAAGGTCCACTTCCCCGGGCTGCCGGAGGATCCGGGGTACGGCCTCGCGAAGAAGCAGATGCGACGATTCGGCGGCATGCTCAGCTTCGAATTGAAGGACGCGCGGGGCGCGATGGATCGCCTCCGGAAGCTTCAGGTGATCCTCCTCGCGGAGAGCCTCGGCGGCGTCGAGTCCCTGATCGAGCATCCGGCGACGATGACCCACGCGAGCGTACCCCGGGCACACCGGGAGCGGCAAGGTGTCACGGACGGGCTCCTACGGTTCTCCGTCGGGCTCGAGGACGTCGAGGACCTCAAGGAGGATCTCGGCCGCGCCCTCGGGTGACCGAGGAGGCCCACGGCCGGCGACGAGCCCGCGGGGATCGGAGGCCTGCGCGGACGGGCATAGGACGGAGATTCGACGAGAGGCCCAGGGCGACGAGGGCGTACCCCAGGAAGGCCGCCCCGGGCAGCACGCCGCGTCCCGCGGACCAGGCGGCCACGAACGAGCCGACCCCCGGATGCTGAAGCATGACCGCCGCGGAGGCGGCCGCGACGGCGAAGAGGACGAGGACCCCGAGGTCCGTGAGGCGCCGCGACGGGGGATCGAGGAAGCCCGCGACTCGGCCGAAGAGGACGCCATGGAGGACGAGGAGGGGGATGAAGGTCCACGCGAGGTACGGAAAGGCGGTCACGTAGAGGACGAGGAGCCAGGCTTCCGTGGACGCATACGTGTGGTATTGGAGGGGCAATAGGACGACCGCGGAGAGGACGAGGCCGAAGGTGAGGAGAAAGGCCCGCCAGGCGAGGACCGGGCTCGCCTCCCACGGCCGCCGTGTACGCAGGTCCCTCAGGCCGAGCCAGAGGGGCGGCCAGGCCGCGATGTGCAGGAGCACGCCGCCCCACGCGAGGAAGAGATCGAGATACACAATCCCGATCAGCGGGACGCCGACGGGACGGTGGCCGAGGGCGAAGGAGGACCAGTAGAGGCCACCGCCCGCGCCGAGGAGCAGGGCCCCCCGACGCAAGTCCCGGGGCCACGCGGCGAAGGCCAGGGCGGACCGCGGGTGGGGGGAGGGATCCGGCATAGCGCGAGGCCCCAGGGCACGTTCGGCCAAAAGGCTTTCCGGGTGAAATCACGGGGCGCGTCGTGCGCGGACGGCCCAGGCATCCCGTTCGAAGGCCGCGGCAATCGCGATGAAACCGAGGGCGACGAGCACGAGGTCCCACGCGAGGCGCGGGCTCGTGAGGGCTCCGCGCGGATCGGCCAAGGACATCCCCGCTTCAGAGAGGGCCATGGCGAGCACGCCGCCGCAGCCGATCGAGGCCACGACCGCCATCCTCTCCGACGCGAGTTCCCGGGCGGAATACACGAGGGCGAGGGCCGCGATGGAGGAGAGGGGACCCCAGAAGAGAGGATGGGCGGGCAGGAGGACAGGCAACCCGCGCACGACGAAAGCGAGCCACGCGGCGGTCCCTACGAAGGCGAGGGGGAGGACGACGGCGACCGAGAGGATGAAAAGACGGCGGGAGGTGCCGGCGGGTTCGCTCAAGGGCAGGGCGTGGCTCACGCCGATGGCCGCGTGGGCGCCCGCCGCAACGCCGAGGACCTGGAGCAGGGCTCCGAGGATGAGGCCGGTGAGGCCCCCCACTTGGGACTGGATGAAGAGGAAGGCGACGGCGAGGGAGAGCAGGGCGGAACCGACGGTCAGGGAGGCGGAGGCGAGAAGGAATCGCCGACGCGCTTGGGCCCGCGTCGTCTCCTCCGCCTTCGTCGGCGGGGCACGGGGGACCGACACGGAACCCCCTATCGCCGGGGTTTCACTTAAGCGTCTGCCGCGTCCGCTCGCCGAAGGGGAGCCGGCGAACCTTAATACCGCGAGCCTTCATGACGACCGCGCGATGGCCCTCCGCGTCTACAACACCCTCTCCCGCTCTAAGGAACCCTTCGAGCCCCTCCACGGGAAGCGGGTCGCCATGTTCGTCTGCGGGATCACGCCCCAGGATTCGACGCACCTGGGGCATGCGAAGACCTACGTCGCCTTCGACGTGATCGCGCGGTTCCTGCGCCACAAGGGGTACGACGTCTTCTACCTCCAGAACATCACGGACATCGAAGACCGGATCATCGAGAAGGTGGAGAAGACAGGGCGGGACTGGAAGGACATCGTCGCGGAGTACCTCGCCGAGTACATGGACGTCATGGAAAAGCTCCGCTGCTCCTCTGTGAACGTATACGCACGAGCGACGGAGTACGTGCCCGAGATCATCGAACAGATCCAGGCCCTCCTCGAGAAGGGTCACGCCTACGTGGCAGACGGCAGCGTCTATTACGATACGACGAAGTATGCGGGCTGGGGCAAGCTGAGCGGCCAGAAGGTCGAGGAGCACGTCCCCGGCGCGCGGGTCTCCGTGGACGAACGGAAGCGGAATCCCGCGGATTTCGCCGTGTGGAAGGCCCAGAAACCGGGGGAGCCAGCCTGGAATAGCCCGTGGGGCCTTGGCCGTCCGGGATGGCACGTGGAGGACACCGCGATCACGATCCGCCACTTCGGAGCCCAGTACGACATCCACGGCGGCGCGACGGAACTCATGTTCCCCCATCACGAAGCGGAGGTCGCCCTCGCGGAGGCCTACACGGGCGTGGAGCCCTTCGTGAAGTACTGGATGCACGGCGGCATGCTCATGGTGAAGGGGGAGGAGATGCACAAGTCCCTGGCGAATTTCTGGGCCGTGAAGGACGTGCTGGCAAAGTACGAGCCCGAGGTCGTACGGTTCTTCCTCCTGCATGCCCAGTACCGATCTCCGATCGACTTCTCGCCGGACTTGCTCGAAGAGGCCCGACGGACGTACGATCGGCTGCGGGAGACGGTCCGGACCTTGGAGGCGGAGCGACGGAAGGCGCCCGAGAAGGGGCCCTCGGACGCCGACCTGACGGCGGCGACGCGGGTGATGCTCAAGGCCTTCGACGCGGCGATGTCGGACGACTTCAACACCCGCGAGGCGGTCGCGGCGATCTTCGAGTACGTGCGCGAGGTGAACCGGGCGGTCGACGCAGGTGTCGGCCGAGCGGCCCTCGAGGAAGCCTACGAAGCCTTCGCGACCGTCGGGGAGGTCCTGGGCCTCCTCGAGGAGCGGACGGAGGCTGAAGGCCTCGTGGACGGCCTCGTGGACCTGCTCATCGGGCTCCGGGAGGACGCCCGGGGGCGCAAGGACTTCGGGGCCGCGGACCGCATCCGGGAGGCCCTCGCGGAGCTAGGCATCGTCCTCGAAGACACCCGCGACGGAGTCCGGTGGAAACGCCGAGAAAGGGGGCCCTGAGGACCTGTATTTCCGGCCCCGCAGGATCCGGGAAAGGAGGCCATGGAGGAGTCCTCGGGTGCCGTGCTACAGTATTTAAATGAAAAGGCCCGATCGGACACCCCTTCGGACCCGGGTTTTCTCCATACAATTCGGCTCCGAATGTTTATAATGGCACGCGACATACACTCGGCGTCCCTGGGGATGGGGTGCTTGAGACCCTAAAACCAAGGCTCCGGACGGTTGCGGAACAGATGACAGAAGAGCCCGCGTACGACGCGCAGCAGATCCAAGTTCTCGAGGGTCTCCTCGCGATTCGACGACGGCCCGCGATGTACATCGGAAGCATCGATTCGCGGGGCCTCCACCATCTCGCCCACGAGGTCGTTGACAACTCGATCGACGAGGCGATGGTTGGATTCTGCAGCAACATTCAGGTCACGCTCAACCCCGACGGCTCCGTCACGATTGCAGACGACGGCCGCGGGATTCCCGTGGACATTCACAAAAAGTACGGCGTACCCGGCGTTGAACTCGTCCTATCGCGCATGCACAGCGGTGGGAAGTTCGAGCGGAAGATGTACCGCGTGTCCGGCGGCCTTCATGGAGTCGGTCTGTCCGTCGTGAACGGGCTGAGCGAGTGGCTGGAGGTCCGCGTGCGCAGGGACGGCAAGGAGCACCAGATGCGGTTCGAACGGGGCCAGAAGGCCGCAGAACTCGACATCGTCGGCGCCGCGGAGGGCACGGGCACGATCATCACGTTCAAGCCCGAGGACATCGTCTGGTACAAGAACAGCACCGGCATGGGCATCCAAA
>CAYGBO010000029.1:14733-17526 GCA_964348145.1 uncultured Methanomassiliicoccales archaeon | reverse complement strand
ACGATCATCACGTTCAAGCCCGACCCGCAGATCTTCGAGACGATCGAATTCGACTACGACACCCTTGCGACACGCCTGCGGGAACTCGCCTTCCTCAACGCGGGCCTGAAGATCATCATCGTCGACAAGGCCCACGACCGCGGGGACGTCTTCCAGTTCGACGGAGGCGTCTCGGAGTACGTGAAGTGGATCAACCGCGCGAAGACGCCTCTCCACCCGGAACCGATCCGATTCTCGAAGGAATCGAACGGCACCCTCGTGGAGGTCGCGATGCAGTACCACGACGGATACAACGAGTCAATCTTCACGTTCGTGAACAACATCGACACCGTGGAGGGCGGAACCCACCTCGTCGGGTTTAAGGCGGGCCTCGCGCGGGCCTTCAACAACTACGCGAAGGAGAACAAGTACCTCAAGTCGGGCGAGGGTCTCGAGGGCGACGATGTCCGCGAGGGACTTACCGGAATCCTCAGCGTGAAGATCCCGGAACCCCAGTTCGAGGGCCAGACGAAGATGAAGCTCGGGAACTCCGAGGTGAAGGGGATCGTGGAGTCGACCGTGTACGAGAAGCTCACGGAGTTCTTCCTCGAGACCCCCAAGGTGGCGGAGATCTGCATCGGGAAGGCGGTCCTCGCGGCTCAGGCCCGGGAGGCCGCCCGAAAGGCACGGGAACTCACGAGGCGCAAGGGGCTCCTCGAAGGCTTCAACCTCCCCGGGAAGCTCGCGGACTGCCAGGAGAAGGATCCGGCCAAGTCGGAGCTGTTCATCGTCGAAGGTCCGTCCGCGGGCGGTTCCGCAAAGCAAGGGAGGAAACGCGAATTCCAGGCGATCCTGCCCATCCGCGGGAAGATCCTGAACGTCGAGAAGGCGCGCCTCGACCAGATGCTGAAGAACGAGGAGATCCGCACCCTCATCACCGCGATCGGGGCGGGCATCGGAGAGGACTTCAATCTGAGCAAGGTGCGCTACCACAAGATCATCGGGATGGCTGATGCGGACGTCGACGGCCAGCACATCACGACGCTCCTCCTCACCCTCTTCTTCCGCTACATGCGGCCTCTCATCGATGCGGGCTATGTCTACATCGCCCAGCCGCCCCTCTACAAGATCAAGAAGGGCAAGCAGATCCACTACGCATACACAGAGAAGCAGCGAGAGGATCTGGCGGAGCAACTCGGCGACAAGGGCGTCGTGTACCAGCGGTACAAGGGCCTCGGTGAGATGAACGCGGACGAACTCTGGGAGACCACGATGGATCCGGACCGACGCATCCTGAAGCAGGTCACGATCGAGGACGCCGCGGCGGCGGACGCCCTCTTCTCGATCCTCATGGGGGAGGCCGTCGAGCCTCGCCGCCAGTACATCCAGGAACACGCGAAGGAAGTCGTGAACCTGGACATCTAGGGGTCACTCCATGCCGGAAGAGACCCAGGAGCCGCGCCGGCGAGTGCTGCCTCAGCCCATCGAGAGCGAGATGCACCGCTCCTACATCGACTACGCGATGTCCGTTATCGTGGGCCGGGCCCTCCCCGACGTCCGGGACGGGCTCAAGCCCGTGCAGCGGAGAATCCTGCACACGATGAACGACGCCGGGATGTCGTCTGCGTCCTCCTACAAGAAGTCCGCCCGCGTGGTCGGAGACACCCTCGGCCGCTACCATCCCCATGGCGACATGGCCGTGTACGACGCCCTCGCCCGGATGGTCCAGGACTTCTCCCTCCGGTATCCGCTCATCGACGGCCAAGGGAACTGGGGCAGCACGGAGGACGAGCCCGCGGCCATGCGATACACGGAGTGCCGGCTCGCGAAAACGGCCGAGGGGATGCTTGAGGACCTGGAGAAAGACACGGTCGACTGGATGGACAACTTCGACGGGACCCTTCGGGAGCCAGCGGTCCTTACGTCCAAGTTCCCAAACCTTCTCGTGAACGGCTCGAGCGGCATCGCGGTCGGGATGGCCACGAACATCCCACCTCACAACCTCAGCGAGGTCGTCGATGCGATCGCGGCCCTCATCAACAGTCCCGAGGCGAAACTCGAGGATCTCTACAACCCGGAGACAGGGCCGATCCGCGGACCTGACTTCCCCACGGGCGGAATCCTGTATGGCGTGGAGGGCGTGGCGGACGCCTACCGGTCGGGGCGAGGACTCATCCGGATTCGGGCGAAGGCTCGCTTCGAGGAGGCGGGCCACGAGCGGGTCCGGATCGTAATCTCAGAGATACCATACATGGTCAGCAAGGCGGCTCTTATCGAGTCGATTGCCCTCCTCGTGAAGTCGAAGAAGATCGAAGGGGTGATGGATCTCCGGGACGAGAGCGACCGGGATGGGATGCGGATCGTGCTCGAACTCAGGCGGGACGCTGTCGAAGACGTCGTCCTGAACCAGCTGTACCACCATACGCAGATGGAGAGCACCTTCGGCGTGATCAACCTCGCCCTCGTGGATGGCCAGCCGAGGGTCCTTCCCCTCAAGGAGACCCTGCAGGCTTACCTCGACCATCGCATCGGCATCGTGCGGCGCCGGACGGAGTTCGACCTCAAGAAGGCCCGGGAACGACTGCACATCGTGGAGGGCCTCATCACCGCGGTGGACCACCTCGACGACGTGATCCGGCTCATTCGCCATGCGAGGGACGCGGAGGAAGCCCAGTCCGGGCTCATGAGCCGCTACCTCCTGAGCGAGGCCCAGGGGAAGGACGACGAAGCGCTCCCTTTTGACGCTTCGTGCTTCTCACCCCGAGGAGCCCTTGACCGTCCGTTCGCGCGGGCCCGCTGGAGATTGAATTGGGT
>CAYGBO010000029.1:13382-14723 GCA_964348145.1 uncultured Methanomassiliicoccales archaeon | reverse complement strand
CGGGCCTCGAGATCGAGAAGCTGCGCAAGGAGCAGACGGACCTGAACCGCAAGATCGAGGAACTCGAAGCGATCTTGGCCTCGCGGGAGCGCGTCCTCTCGATCATCAAGGACGAGCTGAAGGAATTGAAGGAGAAGTTCGGGGATGCCCGCCGGACGAGCGTCGAGATCCAGGCCTATGAGATCGAAGTCGAGGATCTCATCCCCGAGGAGGACGTCGTCGTCACGATCACGAACACAGGCTACATCAAACGCGTGCCCGTCCAGGTGTATCGCCGCCAGAAGCGCGGCGGCAAGGGCGTCACGGGCATGGGGACGAAGGAGGAGGATTTCGTCGTCAATCTCTTCGTCGCCTCAACCCACGATTACATCCTATTCTTCTCGTCCAAAGGCCAATGCTACTGGCTCAAGACGTACCGGATCCCCGTGGGAAGCCGCTACTCGAAGGGGAAGCCCGTCGTGAACCTGCTCCCCCGGCTCCGGCCCGGCGAGAAGATCCAGGACATGATTCCGGTTCGCGAGTTCGATGAGACGCGGACGATCGTCTTCGCGACGAAATCCGGGAAGATCAAGCGTACGAAGCTCAGCGCGTTCAAGCGGCCGAACATTCGAGGGATCCGCGCAATCGCCCTCGTCGGGGATGACGAGCTCGTGGAGGCACGCCTGTCGGAGGGCGAGGAGGAGACGATCCTCGCGAGTGCGGGGGGCTACGCGAACCGGTTCAGCGTCAAAGAGGTCCGATCCATGGGCCGGACCGCGGCGGGGGTCCGGGGCATGCGGCTCCGGAAGGACGACAGGGTCGTGTCCATGGCCCTCGTGCGGAGCGAGGACGCGGAACTTCTCACGATCCTCGAGAACGGCTTCGGGAAGCGGACGAAGGTCGGCGCTTACCGGAAGACGCGCCGGGGGAGCCAGGGCGTCGTGACGACGAACATGAAGATCGCCCGGAGCGTCGTCGTTGCGGTCCTCGAGGTCCATCCCGATGACGAGCTGCTCGTCACAACCGTGGGCGGCATCGTGATTCGCTGCCCCGTCTCCGAGATCCGGGAGACAGGACGGGCCGCGAAGGGCGTCCGAATCCAGCGCCTCGACGAGGGAGATCGGGTCACCGCGGTCGTCCGGCTCATCAGTTCGAAGGAGGAGGAGGCGGCCCTCGAAAAGACCGGGGACGCCGCGCGGAAAACGTGACATCGCGGCCCGGGACGCCGACTAGGGGGATGCCCGCTCGTCGGGCCATGCCACATCGATGCCGACGCCGGGGCGGGACGGCGCGACGAGCTCGCCCGATTCGAACCGAAGCCCTGACGTGGGGTCCGAGGCGAGGTTGAAGTGGGAGTCGAGA
>CAYGBO010000029.1:9436-13372 GCA_964348145.1 uncultured Methanomassiliicoccales archaeon | reverse complement strand
CCGCAGGCCGTTGGCGGCGCGCCTCTGGCGCCATTCGTCGTGAGACTACAGCCGCATGGACAGCGCTCCCGGCTCCGCGCCTGGCCGGACGAAGCTGTCGGCGCCCTGGTCATAGAAGAGCGTCCCCTCCGCGCCGTGGGCGAGGGCGAACTGGAGTCCCGCGGCGATGGACAGCTGAGGTTCTCCCATGCAGCCCACCATGGCCGGATATCCCGCGGACTCGCAGATCGTGTTCACGTCCATCGACCGGCAGATGCCGCCGTGCTTCATGAGCTTCAGATTCACCGCGTGTGCAACCCCGGACCACCGGAGCTTCTTGACGTCCTCTGCCGTGAGTACCATCTCGTCCGCCATGATTGGGATAGGTGAGGATTCCGCAAGGGCCCGCATCCCTTCCCAGTCCATCGCGGACACAGGCTGCTCGAAGAAGGCGATCCCCAGGGCGTGGACATCTCGCGCAAAGGATAGGGCCTCGCGCCACGGATAGCCCTGGTTCCCGTCCACGCGGAGTTCGATATCCGCTCCGACTGCTTCGCGAATCGCCCGGAGCCGCCGGAAATCACCCTCGGGATCGGTACCGACCTTCACCTTGAGAGACCGGAAGCCGTCTCTGACCCATCGCACGGCCCGCTCCACGGCCTCTTCCGTCTCCATGATCCCGATCGTGCGGTCCGTGGGCATACGGTCCCGGGATCCGCCTAAGTACTCGAAAAGAGGAACTTCGGCGTCCCGGGCCACCAGATCGTGGACGGCGATGTCGATCGCCGCTTTCGCGGACGGTTGGCCCGCGAGAATCGTGTCCATCCGGTCGGCGACGTCGTGCGGCGTTTCGAACTCGAACTTCGCGAGGCCGCGGGTGAGAGACTGCAGGGCGACGGAGACCGAATGCGCGTCCTCTTGGGTCACTTCGCTTGGGGCGGCACAGCCGTGCCCCACGAAGTCCCCGGAGCGGACGGATACGAAGACGATCTCAGCGACGTCGGACGAGCCGCGGGCGATCGTGAACCGCTCCCTCCGAGGGATCCGCAGGGGCGCGACACGGAGGGCGTCGATGCGCATCGAAACCGGAAGCAGGCCGTGTGGTTATCAATCTGTCCGGTCCGTCGAGAAGATCACGGAAACCTAGGGATGAGATGGGATGCGGGCTCTCTTGGCGGCATCAAGGATGAGGCGCTGAGCCTCGCGCTTCGCCCCGCGCGAATCCCCCCGTTCGAGGGCGGACGTGACCCTTGGATCCCGGAAAATCCGATTCAACACGAATCGCCGTGTCCCGGGGGACGGAATGCGTTCTCGGGCGAGATTGCGTGCGTAGGCCTGCAGGGCGACGGCTCGCCGGTCCGATTCCCGCACCTCGGCCACGAGTCGATCCGCGAGGGTCCGAGCGACGATGGGACTCCCGCCGTTCGTGGACACGGCGACCGCGATTGGTGGTGCGACCCGCACGGCAGGCTGCAGCCAGTCGCTCACCTCTGGGTCGTCCGTCACGTAGAAGAGCACACGCCGCCGGGTCGCCACGGGACGCAGGGTCCGGCCCAGTCTCCGGTCATCCGCGACCACGGCGACGACATCCGTTCGTGCAAAGGCGCGGCGTGGCACCTGGGAGGCGGGACACCGGACGACGGGGACGCGAAGGCGTTTCGCGACCCGTAGGGCGTCTCGATCGAACGCGGGGCCCACAAGTCGTACCCGGGCCCCGGCCTCCGTGAAGAGGCGGATCTTACGGGCGGTCTCGTGGCCGCCGCCCACGATCGTGACCCGCTTGCCCTCGAAGTCGTAGTCAATGATCATCGGGGACGCCTCCTGGCCCGTCGCGGGGACCGCGGGACGACCCGCCGCCAAGGCCCTCCAAGACCGGCGACCGTCCCCACGATGAAGAGCGCGGGAGGCCGGATGGGCCTGCGGCGAAGGACGGAGCCAATCGTGCCGAGAGTCCCTCTCCGGACGTCCTGGTCACGGAGGGTGGCCTTCACGACGACGGCGACAGGCATGGACGCGGGCAGGCCTCCTCGCCGGAGCCGGCGCGCGAGCTCCGCAACCCGGTCAGAACCCATGAGGACGACGACCGTCCCGCCGACCTTCGCGATCCGCTCCCAGGAGATCGTCGTCTTCCCTGGCGCCTCGTGGCCCGTCGCGATCGTAACGATGGACGCGTGACCCCGGTGGGTCACGGGGATCCCCGCCGCCGCGGGGCCCGCGATCGCGGACGTTACCCCGGGTACGATTTCCCATGGAACTCCGGCGTCCTCGAGGGCTTCGATCTCTTCCTGGCCGCGACCGAATACAAATGGATCTCCACCCTTCAGCCGCACGACGTTGCGCCCCCGGCGGCCCTCCTCCACGAGCAGGCGGTTGATTGCTTCCTGCCGGCTCGATCCGTGGCGGCCCAAGGACTCCGCGGGCACGCGCCGCGCGCCCTTTCGCACGTGGACGAGGATCCGACGTCCGACGAGGCGATCGTAGACGACCACGTCGGCCCGGGACAGGGCCTCGCGCCCTCGGAGGGTCAGGAGCCCGGGATCCCCCGGACCCGCCCCGACAAGGATGACTGTTCCCCGCGGGCGCCCTGGCATGGTCCCTCTCAGGCGATCACGGCGCCCCGGACGGCCTCGACGACCTCGGGCCGCATCGCGTGGGCGGGAACACCCTTCCGGGCTTTCAGGAAGGCCCGCACCCGCGTGCCCGAGATCCGCTCTCGATCCGCGTGGGGACACACGGCGTCCGTCACATGGCCGCCGCAGCGCGGGCAGTAGACCACCTCGCGGAAAAACAGGGGCTGAATCCCGAGGCGACCCCGATCCACGCGATCGAAGATCTTCCACGCGTCGTAGTCTCCGTACCGGCCGTCCGTGTCCGCGTGCCGCCGTCCGATCACGATGTGCGTGCAGCCGAGATTCCGGCGCACGACGGCGTGGTGGAGCGCATCCCGAGGTCCCGCGAACAGCATCTTCGCCCGCCACGCCGCGAGGAGGACCCGTTCCGGTCGGTAGTAGTGGTCGATGAGGGTCCGGTACGCGTTCAGGATCGACACGGAGGTGTACTTTGGACGCACCGTGTCCACGACGGGATGAATGAACAGGCCATCGAACAGCTCGAGGACCGTCCGGTGGATGTACTCGTACGCGCGGTGGGGCGGATTCGTAGTCTGGAAGCCCACGACGGTCTTCCACCGACGCTCCGCGAAGCACCTGCGCGCGTCCGCGGGATCGAGCCGGTACGGCTCCAGGGGTCCCCACAAGGGACGCTGGAGGAGCGTGATCTTGCCCGCGTATGCCCGAGGTCCGTATGTGGACCGGACGTAGGCGACCCCGGGGTGGTCCGGGGATGTCGTGCCAAGCACGCCTTGGGCGAAGGACTCCACGTCGAAGGCGTAGGCGTCCTCGAGGTGGAACAGGGCGATGGGGCGTCCGCCGTGGGTCAGGAGCACGTCCTGGCCCGGCCGCACATCCCCCCCATCGAGCGCCCGGGGCGCGAACACGATCGGGAGGCTCCAGACATGCCCGTCAGGAAGGCTCAGCTCTCGAAGGACGCCATCGACCTCTTCCGCGTGCAGGAAGCCCTCGAGCGGAGAGAACAAACCCGTCGCAATCGCTTCCGCAGCGTGGGCCGTCTCGTCCGCAACCTTCACCTCGGGCAGCCTCGCGAACTCCTCTGGGGCCACGGCGCCCGTGCGAATCCGGTTCACGAGAGGTACGACCATCGTCACGCGCCCCCCGTCCGGGCGGAACGACCGGGACCCGCGACCGGGTCCTCGTGGAGTCCGCATTCCTTCACGGTCTCACGCTCCCACCACCACCGCCCGGCGCGCAGGTCCTCGCCAGGGGCAATCGCGCGGGTACAGGGCGCACACCCGATGCTCACGAAACCAGCGTCGTGGAGCCGGTTGTAGGGAACCTCATGATCCTTCGCGTAGGACCATACGTCGTCCCAGGTCCAATC
>CAYGBO010000029.1:6462-9426 GCA_964348145.1 uncultured Methanomassiliicoccales archaeon | reverse complement strand
GGGGGCTCACCTTGAGCCGACCTGGACGGAGGGGATCCGGCTCCACCTTCCCCACGCCCCGACGGGATAGCTCCTGGTCCCTCCGAAGGCCCGTGATCCACGCGTCGAGCCCCTGGAGGGCGCGCCCGAGGGGTTCGACCTTCCGAACGTAGCAGCAACGCCTCCGAAGGTCCACGGAGCGGTAGAACAGGTTGAGCCCGTGCTCTCGCACCATGGACTCGACCTCCGTGGCGTCGGGGACAAAGACCTCGATCCGCAGGCCGTACCGGGCCCGAATCGCGTCCATCACGTCGTAGGTCTCCTGGGGCAACCGTCCCGTGTCGAGGGTGAAGACCCGGGCGGGCCCGACGCGGGACAGCATGTCAATGATCACGCAGTCCTCCGCTCCGAAGCTCGAGGCGAGGGCTACCCGCTCGCCGAAGCGGTCCACGGCCCAGCGTAGGATGTCCTCCGCGCTTCGCGCCTCGAAGGCGGCCAGGTCCTCTTCCGATTGGGTTGCCGAGAGGTTCATGATTACACCTTGAGGAACACGAGGAGACCGAGGACCACGATCGCGATCCCGATGACGTAGCGGAGTCGGGAGTCGCCCAGACGGCGAGCGACCACGCTGCCGAGCAGGACGCCGACGATCCCGCCCGCGATGATCGGAAGGAGAACGGCGGGCGCGACAACCTGTTGGGGGCCCGCGAGGAGCAGGTAGGCGGCCGTCGCGGACAGGGCGATGGGGGCCCGCGCGGTCACGGACGCACCAACGGCGAGCCGGGGAGCCGTCCCCACGAGGAGGAGCAGGGAGACGCCCACAGGACCCCACCCCGTCCCGAAGGCGGAGGCCGCGAAGCCTGCAAGGAGCCCGATGCCGAGGAGGCCCGCCCATCCGAGGAACCCGTTTTCACTTGGTTCTGCCTGCGTCTCGAGAGCAGGGCGGGTGAGGACGAGGATTCCCATGAGGATCGTGGTGGCCGCGATGAGAAGGGTGAGCTGCAACGCCGGGATGGAGATCGCGAACTGGGCTCCTGCGAAGGCACCGAGGACTCCCGTGGCGAGAAGGGGTGCCACGATCCGCACGCGGACATGGCCGAAGGAAGCGTGGGACGCGCTCCCCAGCGGCATGACCAGCACCTGACTCATGAGGGAACTCGCCACGGCCACGCGCGGTTCGATTGCGAGCAGGAGGAGGGCCGGGACGAGAATCGCACCGAATCCGAGCCCCAGGGAGCCGCAGAGGAAGGCGGCCGCTGCGGCAGCGGCGAGAGCGGCCATGACGGGGACCCTCGCCGTGGACGGCATCGTGGGCAGGACGAGGACCGTCGCAAGGATGGCGATGAGCGCGAGGGCGATCAGGAGCCGTTCCCGCGCGATGAACCGGTCCGCAAGGGATCGCCCCGCTGATTCGAGGGTCACCATCGCCGGCGACGAAACCGATATCCGAGATAAGTCGCACGGTTGAGGATATTCCTTACCGACAGAATATTCCCAGGGGAATGGAAATATCATTCCACCATTTATAACGATGTTATTTTTTGCGGGCCACCAGATGAAGGGTCGTCGGGATCGGTCGAACGGCCGTCACGGCGCGGGCCGTGTCCGTCGGCGATGAAGCGGAAACCGGGCGACCCTCTCCGGGAGGATCGCGTGGGCGATATCAACCCCAAGTTCCGGACGTCCTTCGAGGACTACTCCGCGACGGAGAAGGCGAAGCTGAGCACCGTGGGGCTCACCCTCACCATCCGGGACGTGAACAGCGGGTCGAGTCTCTTCCACCAGGTGCGGAACACGGGGCAGGAGGACCTCGTGGACGTCGCGGAGACCCTCGCGAAGTCGTACGGCATCTATCTGGAATTCAACCGGGCGAAGACGGGCCGGGACAAGGACTGGATGTACATGCTCCGGGTGTCGATCCCGGGAGGGGGACCGATCACCCGGGACCAGTGGGCCGTCCTCGACGACGTCTCGAGCCGCTACACCTCGTCGGATAGCTACACGGGCAAGCCAGCCCCTTCCCTCCGCGTCACGACGCGGCAGAACGTCCAGCTGCACTGGGTCCGGAAGGCACATCTCCTCGACGCGGTCCAGGAGATCGCCGCCTCGGGATTCTACACGCTCAATGGATGCGGGGACAACGTGAGGAACGTGATGGGATGTCCCCTATCCCGGTACTCCTCCGTGTTCGACGCGAACGCATGGGCGCAGGGGGCAGGAAGGTACTTCCGCCTGCCGACGGCTTCCTTCATCGAGATCTTCGAGATCGATCCCGGCTATCTGCGGGATACCGACGAGAATTACCCGGACGGTCGATTCGACTATGGACCCACCCTGCTCAACAGGAAGTTCAAGATCGCCTTCTCGGCCCTGCACCCCCGTCCGGGCTCGGGCGAGGTCGTGCCGGACAACTGCGTCGAGCTGCGGACGAACGACATCGGCGTCGCGCCGGTTTTGGACGGAGGCAAGGCAGGGCGGTTCCAGGTATACATCGGAGGGAGCCAAGGGGAGCGGAACGGGTACCCGACCTTCTCCGCCCTCGGGGAGCCCTTCGGGACCTTCGAAGAGGAGGACCTGCTCCCCGGACTCGACGCGATCGTGGCAGTCCACCGCGACTGGGGAGACCGCAAGAACCGGCATTGGGCACGGATGAAATATGTCGTGCGCACGATGGGTATTGAGTGGTACCGGAGGCAGGTCCGGGACACCTACGGGGTCGAGTTCGAGATGCCCCTCGACGGCTTCGACTACGGCGGGAGGGATCTCCACCACGGGTGGATCCCCCAATCCTCTGACGGACGGTGGACGTACGGAGCTTTCATCGAGAACGGTCGGATCGCCCAAGTGCCGCACGCGCCCCCAGCGGGCGTGCGCGTGCTGGATGCCGACGGCCTCGTCGTCGTCCCCGGGCTCATAGATCTCCACGCACACCTGCGGGAACCCGGCGGCGAACGCGCTGAGACGGTCGAGAGCGGCACGCGGGCG
>CAYGBO010000029.1:6164-6452 GCA_964348145.1 uncultured Methanomassiliicoccales archaeon | reverse complement strand
CGTACGGAGCTTTCATCGAGAACGGTCGGATCATCGACGGACCTAACGGACGGTTGAAGACGATGGTCCGCCACCTGATGGACCGCTATCCCATCGAGCTCTTCACATCCCCGAACCAGGATCTTTTGTTCGCCGGCATCCCTGAGGAGGACCGGTCAGCCTTTGAAGAGGACCTGACGCACTTCGGCCACGGCCGTCGATTCGGCCGGCCCTACTCCCCTCTTCGGGTCCACTCCGGCGCGTGCGTCGGTCGGGTGGCGGTGTCGGTCAGCGGTGACGGCCGGTACG
>CAYGBO010000029.1:5064-6154 GCA_964348145.1 uncultured Methanomassiliicoccales archaeon | reverse complement strand
CACGGATTCGGAACGGCTCGAGCCTCAGCTCATCGATGAGCTGGAGCAGCGCTGGGGCTGCCTCGCGGAATCGATCGGGGTGACTGGGTGTGAGAGGCAGTGCTTCCGTCCGGCCACCAAGACGATCGGCTGGGTCGGCACGGGCCTGAACGTCTACATGCTCAAGATGGGGGGCACGGAGGACGGCCGGCACCAGGGAGGTCCCCTGGTTGATGAGGACACCCAGGAGGTGTTCCTGCGCAACGTGCCGCGGAGGGAGCTGGCGACCGTCACGGAAGCCCTCTTCGAGTTCTTCACGGCCCACGGTGGAGTAGACGGCGCGGTCGCCCGTAGATCTCCGCGTCCTGATCGCAAATCCCTGCATCGACGCGTACTCGCTCTTGTCGCTTGTCGTTCATCTCGGCCCATCGCCTCCCCGAGGAGGACCGGCCCGGAGGCATGGGATACTTCCTTCGAAGGGTCGGCAGCGGGGCAATCGTCGAGTGGCTGAAGGACCATCCGAAGTGTGCCCGACTCATGGAAAGGACGACGAGGATGATCGGCGCCCCGCGCCTCGAGACTGCCCGGTGAAGGGGGGAAGGGTTCGCTTGAAAGACCCGGGAGTTCGGAGGACGCCCCTCGCGGGTCTCCGAATCGCGATCACGGCGAGCCGGAGGGCCCACGAGCTGGCCCGGCTCCTCGAGGGCTTCGGGGGCACATGCGTCCTCGCGCCGACGGTCGGCATCGACACCGCGCGGGACGTCACGAGGGAGGCGCGAGCGATCCTCGAAGAGGTCGTCGGGCGAGGAGTCGACGTCACGGTGTTCATGACGGGACCGGGCGTGTATTCTCTCCTGTCCGCCGCGCGGGCGCTGGGCAAGGAGCGAGAACTCGTCGAGGCGCTGCGCGGGACGACGGTCGTGGCCCGAAGCGCGAAGCCCAAACGGGCCCTCGCGGCCCATGGGGTGAAGACCCAGATCGTGCCCGAGGACAACACCGCGGAGGGCATCGTCCAGGAACTCGGGAAGCGAGATCTCGCCGGCAAGCGGATCGCCGTCCTCTGGCATGGCTCCTCCGTCCCCGAGTTCAAGACCGCCCTCGAATCGATGGG
>CAYGBO010000029.1:4665-5054 GCA_964348145.1 uncultured Methanomassiliicoccales archaeon | reverse complement strand
ACCGTTTCGACCCTCTTTTTTACCCGGGAAGCGGCTCCACCTTGGAGCTCGGGGCGGGAGGGGGGCAGGTCCTCCGCGACATGGGGTTCCGCGTCGTGCCGCCACGTAGGGATCGTGTCGTTCGCCTCCTTCGGGACATTGTGGAGGACAGGGTCGATGTCATCACATTCACGAGCCCGCCCGCGGCCCGGAATCTCTTCGAGATTGCGGCGGCCGACGGATCAACCGACGCCCTCCGCCGATCCCTGAACGGTCCCGTGGTCGTGGTGGCCGTGGGCCCTCCGACCCGGAAGGCTCTCGCGGAGAACGGCGTCCGCGCGGACGTCATGCCCGCGGTATACAAGATGGGAGCCATGGTGGAGGCCCTCGTCGCGTACCTGGCCGGGGGG
>CAYGBO010000029.1:0-4655 GCA_964348145.1 uncultured Methanomassiliicoccales archaeon | reverse complement strand
CGCCGAAGAAGTGAAGCGGCGGCTTCGACACGTGGGCGGACACGAAAGAGGAGAACCGTCATGCGGTACCGTGACGCCTGGACCCGGTCCGAATGCGGTCGAGGATTATCCCTACCATGGCAACAATTCCCAAGAATCTTCAAATAGGGATCGCGGGTGGAGCCCCTCGCGGCGCTGACATGAAACGCCCACGAACGGAGACCGGAGAGGCTACTCGAAGGAGGGATTCCTTGAACGAGGGGCTCCGGCTGCTCCTGGTCGGCGCGAGTTACCGAACCTGTTCGATCGGGGCGAGGGAAGGGCTCCTCCGCCGCGTCACCGATTCGCGGCTCTGGGCTGCATGCCGAGGTCATCCCCCATGGGACGACCTCGTACTCCTCTCCACATGCAATCGCGTCGAGGTCTATGTCCTCACTCCGGCACCCGAACGCGCTGCGCGCGTAGTCCAGGATTGCTTTGGCCTCCCGGTGGATTCCCGTCCTTACGTCCTGGAGGACTTCGACGCCGCGGCCCACCTCGTGCGGGTCGCGGCCGGCCTGGATTCCCTTGCCCTGGGCGAAGGACAGGTCGCAGGCCAAGTCCGTCGGGCTCCCTCCGCAGGGCCCGCAGGCCGGGCGAGGGGGAAGACGCTGTCTGCTCTGTTCACCCGGGCCGCCCACGTTGCGCCCCGCATCCGCTCCCTCACCGGGCTCAGCGAGGATCCTACCTCCGCGAGCCACGCGGCCGTGCGGTACATCTCCGAGGTCGTGCCCCTCCCGCGGCCCGTCGTTGCCTTGATCGGCAGCGGGAAGATGGCACGCCTCGCTTCGAGCGCCCTTCATGGGCGAGCGGAACTCCTCATCGTCGACCGGAACGAGAATCGGGCGAGGAAGGTTGTGTCGGGGACCTGCGGTGCCGTCGCCCGCTTCGAAGATCTCCCCCGGATCCTCCTTGAGGTCGACGTGGCGATTGCCGCCACGGCATCCGAGACACCATGCGTGACGGCACGGAATCTCCGGGATGTACTCGCCCGGCGACGGCGGAGACCGCTGTGGATGATCGACTTGGGATTTCCGCGGAACATCGATCCTCGCAGCCGTGGGATCGAGGGCATCACGCTGGTCGATATCGACGGATTGCACCCCTGGGCGACCCGGACGCCCAGCCCGGAGGCAGTCGCCCGGGCGGAAGCGCGGATTCGGCAGGAAGCCCGGAGCTTCCTTGAGAGGCTCCGACCCGCGGAAGCGGATGCGATCCGCTCATTCCGACGGGGCGTCGAAGATCTCCGCCGGCGCGAGGTCGACGAGGCCTTCGCCCGTCTCCCAGGCGCCTCCGACGCCGACCGGGCGGTCCTGGAAACCCTGACGAACCGACTCGTGAACCGACTCCTTCATGGGCCGACCCACCGGCTGCGGGAGATACAGGCCCGAGGTCACGAGGACACGGTGCGGCGTCTCGTTCGAGAATGGCAGGACCGCGGGGTGGAGGGCGACCCTCGATGACGCGCCCTCTGCGCGTGAGCACGCGAGGGAGTCCCCTCGCTCTCGCCCAGACGGAAGAAGTCCTGGCCCAGCTTCGGGAACGCCATCCCGACGTGAAGATCGAGCCCGTCGTGATCAAGACCCACGGCGACGAAGCCGAGCCCCGAGACCGTGAGGCGACCTCGGACGGCAAGCGAGCGTTCACGAAGCGGATCGAGGACGCGCTCCTCGAGGGGCGCGTCGACTTCGCGATTCACAGCCTCAAGGATCTGCCCGCGGACACGACGGAGTCCCTCAAGGTGGCCGCAATTCCCCCGCGGGCCGATCCGAGGGACGTATTCGTGGCGAACGAGGGAATCTCCATGGAAAGACTCCCGGCCAAGACGCGCGTGGGGACAAGCAGCCTGAGGCGACGCGCCCAAGTCCTCGCCCGGTGGCCCGACGCGCGGGTCGAGGAGCTCCACGGGAACGTCGAGACGCGGCTCCGGAGGCTTGACTCGAAGGACTTCGATGCGATCGTCATTGCGGCGGCCGGCGTCCGGAGGCTCCGAATCCGCCGCCCCTTCGAGACCCTCCCACCCGAGATCATGATCCCGGCCCCGGGTCAAGGGGCCCTCGCGGTCCAGGTGCGGGCGGACGATACGCGGCTCACTCAATTCCTGTCGAGCATCGAGGATCCTCCGTCGCGGATCGCGACGGACGCCGAACGTCGGCTCAGCCTTCGAATCGGAGGCGGCTGCAACGTCCCCCTGGGGGCCCTCGCGACCCTCGAACGCGGCGCCCTGAACCTCCGTGCCGTCGTGGCGTCGCCGGACGCGCGGCGGGTTGTACGGTCGACGTCCCAAGGTCCGCGAGACACCTGGGAGGAGATCGTCGAGGACGTGGCCCGCGACTTGCTTGACGGCGGCGCCCGGAAAATCCTGAACGGGGTGGCCTAGATGGGTTTGCCCCCCCTCGCTGGGCGAACGGTCCTCGTGGTGGCTTCGGAAGAACGTGTGGAGCGCCTCACGACACTCTTGCGCGCGAGGGGCGCGAACGTGATCTCCTTCCCGACCGTGAGGATCGTGCCGCCGGGAGACCCTGGGCCCCTCGACCGCGCCTTGGCCCGCTGGGCATCCTATGACTGGGTCGTCTTCACGAGCACGAACGGCGTCGATGCGGTGGCCCGTCGGGCCCGCGCCCTCCGCGCGAATCTCCGGGCCCGTGCCGTGCGGATCGCGGCGGTCGGCTCTGCGACGAAGGACGCGGCGGAGGCCGCCGGCATGACGGTTCACGCCATGCCCGACGATTTCCTCACGGATGCAATCGGCGCGAGCCTGGGAGACCTCTCGGGTCGGAGAATTCTGTTGCCCCGCTCCAATCTCGCCCGAAGGTCCCTCGCGGAAGACCTCCGGAATCGGGGCGCGGAGGTCCATGAAGTGGACGCCTACGAAGGCATCCCGGCGTCTCCGGATGTCTCGAGACTTCGCCGCACGTCGAGAATCGACTTCATCCTCTTCACGAGCGCCTCCGCCGCGCGCAATCTGGTTGCCCTACTCCCGGACCCGGACCTCACTCGTCTCCGCACCGTGCCGGCCGCCTGCATCGGACCTGTGACGGCGGACGCCACTCGGGAGGTCGGCTTCCGAGTGGCAACCGTCCCGGCGGAACACACGGTCCCGGGCCTCGTGCAACGCCTCGAGGAGGTGAACGCCCGTGGGTGAACTCCCGCGGCCCGTCCGGCGGCCCCGGCGGCTCCGGCGCACGCCGTCCCTCCGCGCCCTCGTCCGCGAGACGCGATGGGGCGTGGACCAGCTCGTCCAGCCTCTCTTCGTGCGGGAGGACGATCGGATCGGCGCGACGGTCCCGTCCCTCCCCGGCATCCGACGTTTCACGATCGACGAGCTACCTGCCGAAGTCCGCGAGCTGGCCGAGGTGGGTCTCCGAGGTGTCCTCCTCTTCGGGCTCCCCTCCGTGAAGGACCCGCTCGCGCGCGGCGCCTATGCGCCCCACGGGGTGGTCCAGGAGGCCCTGCGGCGCCTCCGCGAGGAGCTGCCGGACCTCGTGCTCATGACCGACGTGTGCCTGTGCGCGTACACGGACCACGGACACTGCGGGGTCGTGAAGGAACGGCGGATCGAAAACGACGCGACCCTGGAGTTGCTCGCCCGGACAGCGGTGAGCCACGCCCGGGCGGGGGCCGACGTCGTGGCCCCGAGCGCAATGATGGACGGCCAGGTTCGGGCCCTGCGGACGGCCTTGGACCGAGACGGCCTCGAGGACACGGTCATCATGGCGTACGCCGTGAAGCACGCCTCCGCGTTCTACGGGCCGTTTCGGGAGGCTGCGGACTCCGCCCCTCGCTTCGGCGACCGGCTCGGATACCAGATGGACCCCGCGAACCTCCATGAAGCACTGCGTGAGATCGCCCTCGACATTGAGGAGGGTGCGGACATCGTCATGGTGAAGCCCGCCCTCCCCTACCTCGATGTGATCCGGGCCGCTCGGGAGCGCGTCGACGTGCCCATCGCGGCGTACAGCGTGAGCGGTGAGTATGCGATGGTCAAGGCCGCCGCGGGGCGAGGATGGGTGGACGAGCAAGCGGCCGCGGGTGAAATCCTCACGGCGATTCGCCGGGCAGGGGCGGATCTCCTAATCACGTACTTCGCGAAGGAGGCGGCGCGATGGAAGGGGCGCGCCGACCGAACGCGACACCACGAAGGTGCCGTGTGAGCCCTCGGCGGCGACGTGCGCGGAAGGCTACGCGATCCGAGCGGCTTTCCGCGAGAGCCCAACGGAGTCTCGCGGGCGGGGTGAGCAGCCCCGTCCGGTCCTTCCGGTCCGTCGGAGGAACGCCGCGGTTCATCGTACGAGGTCGTGGACCATGGATCTACGACGCCGACGGCCGCCGCTACGTCGACTATTGCGGATCCTGGGGCGCCCTCCTGCTCGGCCACGCGGAACCCGAAGTCATGCACGCGGTCCGGGCAGCGGTCTCGAAGGGCACGAGCTTCGGGGCGGCGACGGAGGGGGAAGTGGAGCTCGCCGAGGCCGTCCGGCGCCTCATGCCGAGCCTCGAGCGGCTCCGATTCGTAAACTCGGGCACGGAAGCGACGATGTCCGCGGTACGCGTGGCCCGAGGGTTCACGGGACGGGACAAGATCGTGGCGTTCAAGGGATGCTACCATGGTCACGGGGACGCCCTCCTCCTCCGGG
>CAYGBO010000028.1:11450-23490 GCA_964348145.1 uncultured Methanomassiliicoccales archaeon | reverse complement strand
GTCTTCGACGAGGCCCACCGCGCGGTGGGCGACTACGCGTACGTGGACGTCGCGGCCGCCTATCGGGACGTCCCGGACCGGCTCGTCCTCGGGATGACCGCCTCGCCGGGCGCCTCCGCGGAGAAGATCCTCGAGGTGTGCGGGAACCTCGGTATCACGGCCGTCGAGATCCGCACGGAGTACGATGCCGACGTCGTGCCGTACGTGCACGGACTGCAGATCGACCGCGTCCGCGTGGATGCACCGGACGTGTCCAAGGAGATACGGAGCCTGCTCCGGACCGTCTTCGACGAGCAGGTCGCGCGGCTCAAGAAGTCGGGATTCCTCCAAGGGAACCCGAGGCCCAGCGTGAAGGACCTACTCGCCGCGGGGAACGAAGCCCGTCGACAGCTCGACACGGGCCGCAAGGACGGACGCCTCTACGGAGTCATGACGGCCCAAGCGATCGCGATGAAGGCAAACCATGCGATCGAACTCGCGGAGACCCAGGGCCTGGGCGCCCTGCGGTCCTACTTCGAGCGGAGTGAGGCCGAGGCTCGTTCACGAGCGGACACACAGTTCCTGAAGCATGGGAAGGTCCAGGCGGCGATGAAACTCTCCCGCGAAACGGACGTGGAGCATCCCAAGGTCGCGAAGACCCTGTCCATCGTGGCGGATCAACTTCGGAGTAAAGGCGACTCAAAGGTGATCGTGTTCACTCACTACCGGGACACGGCGGACCGTGTGGCTCAGGAACTCGCGGCGGCCCCCGGGGTCCGCGCGGTCCGCTTCGTCGGCCAATCGAGCCGCGGCGAGGACGTGGGGTTGAAGCAGCGAGAGCAGGTGGAGATCCTTGAGCGGTTTCGCGCGGGGGAGATCAACGTGATCGTCGCGACCGCAATCGGTGAGGAGGGCCTCGATATCCCTCAGGTGGATCTCGTGGTCTTCTACGAGCCCGTTCCCTCGGAGATCCGGACGATTCAGAGGCGTGGCCGTACGGGCCGGAGCGCGGCGGGTCGCGTCGTCATGCTCGTGACGAGGGATACGCGGGACGAGGCGTACTTCTACAGTGCGCGGCGCAAGGAGCGCAAGATGCACCAGGAGCTCGACCGGCTGCGGCGCGAGCTACGTCAGAAGATCTTCGTGGGAGAGCCCGGGGGCGAAACCTTCGTCGCGGCCGCGCCGGCGCAGAGGATCGAGACGTTGCGCGGCGAGGCAGTCTCCGCATTACGAGTCGCGAAGAAAGAGGGCCGTCGTACGGGGATGTCCAAGAAGGGCCAGCTGACCTTCGAAGACTTCTGAGTCGGCTTTATAGGTCGGAAAGAGGATGCATCCACGGAGGCCGACCCATGCCCGTATGCCCCGAGTGCGACTGGGAGATCGACGAGGGCGAAGAGCTCTGCCCGAATTGCGGCGCGGTCCTCGTGGACTACGACACGGAGGAATTCGAGGCGTAGGAGCCTAAGGACCGAAGCGCCGAGCCCACCAACCGATCTGGCACGGACTCCCTGGCCGTCAGCTCCCTTTCAGCCGGTTGCCTTCGCGGTTGCCTCATGCTTCCATCCCGTCGAGTCTCTCCAGCGCCGTCTGAAGCGTTTCTTCGGACTGTGTGACGGACCACCGTACGTGGTCCCGACCCTGTTCCCCAAACGCATCGCCGGGAGTCACAACGACGTTTCGCTGGAGAAGTGCCCGAGCGAAGTCGAGACCGCGATTCGGCGTCCGCTGCCACAGGTAGAACGTCCCGCGCGGCACGCGGGCTTCGAAGCCCCGAGCGTTGAGGCCCCTCACGAGCATCTCGAGTCGTTCCTTGTACGTGCGGGCGGCGTCGCGGACCTCCTTGGGCGCCCAGGCGCGCCGGTACTGTCGGAGGGCCTCTGCCCCCGCCCGCTGCAGGAACTTCGGGGCGCCCGAGTCGACCTGGCTCTTCACCCGGACGAGTGCCGCGATCGTCTCCGGATTGCCCACGGCCATCCCCAGGCGGTAGCCCGTCATCCCGAAGGTCTTGGACAGAGAGTGGAACTCGACGGCGCACGCCTTCGCGCCCTCGGCCTCCAAGATGCTGGGGCCGTCCCGCGGATCGAAGGCGAGTTCGGAATAGGCGTTATCGAATGCGAGGAGAAGCCCTCTCTCGCGGGCAACGTCCACGTAGGCCTGAAGCCGGTCCAAGGAGGTCGTCGCGCCCGTGGGATTGTTGGGATAGTTCATGTAGACGAGCCGGGCGCGCGTGCGCGTGAGGGCCTCCAAGGGCACGCCGAAATCCAGCGGGGAAAGAGGCGCGACCTCGGCCTTCGCATCGCTCAGCAGGGCAGCGCGAGCGTACACGGGATACGCGGGATCGGGGCACAGGACCGCGTCGCCCGGATTGACAATGGTCCGAGCGAGATTCACGAGGCCCTCCTTGCAGCCCAGGAGGACACAGATCTCCCGATAGGGGTCCAGGTCCACGCCGAACCGCCCGGCGTACCAGTCGGCCACCGCGTCGCGAAACTCCGGCTCTCCCGCGCTCGAGCTGTATCCCTGGAACTCGGGCCGACGAAGGGCCTCGGCAGCGGCTTCCACGACGAAGTCGGGCGGAGGGAGGTCCGGATCGCCGATGGACAGATCCACGAGGTCCTCTCCGCGCCGCCTCCGTTCGGAAATGATCGCCTCGAGTTCCGCGAAGGGGTACGGCGGGAGGCTCCGCACCCGATGGGATGCGCGGATCATCGGAGGAGCCTCGCGGGAAGCCGTTGTCCCTGGATCAGATCGGAGAGCCCTTCCCGCTCCCGGATGAGGTCGTGGGTCCCTTCGAGGACGAGGACCTCCGCCGGCCTCGGGTAGTTATTGTACTGGCTGCTCATGGAGTAGCCGTAGGCTCCGACCTGGAGAATTGCCAGGACGTCGCCCTCCCGCACCTCGGGGAGCGGGCGGTCCTTCGCGATCACGTCCGTGTTCTCGCACACCTGGCCCACGACGGTCGCCTTTCTCACGGCGGCCGCGCGGGGACGGTTCGCGACGACGACGGGATGGTAGGCGCCGTACAGGGCGGGCCGAAGGAGAGTGTTCATCCCCGCGTCCGTGCCCACGAAGAGTTTGCCCGTCCGCTTGATCCGATGGACGCGGGCGAGCAGGACGCCCCCATCGGCCACGAGGTACCGTCCCGGCTCGACGACGAGCCGCGGCCGGCCGAGGGAGAGTTCCTCACAACCCGACGTGAACACGTCCACGACGTCGGCCGCGACCCGCTCGATGTCAAGGGGCTTCTCCTCGGGACCGTACGGGATCCCGAAGCCGCCGCCGATGTCGATGAACTCGAAATGGATGTCGACGAGGGCCGCGATGCGACCCGCGATCTCGAGGAGTCGGCGCGTCGAGGCCGGGAAGTAGGTGGGCTCGAGTACGCAGGATCCCGTCATCATGTGCAGGCCAAACCGATGGAAGCCGAGATCCCGCGCCTTGCGGAACGCGCGGATCGCATGGTCCTCCGGAATCCCGAACTTCGCGTCCGGACCCGCCATGACGAGGCCCGCGAATTTTCCCCTCCCTTGACCGGGGTTCATCCGAAAGGACAGAAGGGGACGGGTTTCGGCCTGGGCCAGCTCCTCGAGGCCTCCGTCGGAATCGAGGTTGACGACGACGCCTGCGTCCCGCGCGTAGGCGAGCTGCTCCCGCGAGGCGTAGTTCCCCGTGTACAGGATGTCCTCCGGGCGGAAGCCCGCGAGGCGCGCGAGCTGGATCTCGAAGGGATTCGCGCAGTCCGCGCCCGTCCCTTCCTGACGCAGCAAGGAGAGGATCGCGAGGTTGCTGTTCGCCTTCACCGCGTAGTGGATCCGGAAGTCTGGATACCGGCTCCGTAACGCCGCGTCGAGCCGGCGCGCGTTCGCGCGAACGCGATCCCCATCCATCACGTACAGGGGCGTTCCGTACCGATCCGCGACTTCAAGGGCGCTCACGCCGCCGATCCGGAGGGGGCCGGCCTCGGAGGTCTCCGGCTCGGATCCGGTCACGAGAGTACCGCCTCCGCGGGGCGTGGAATCTCGTGCCGCAGGACGTCCTCGAAGGAATAGAGGCCGGCAGGCGGGCCCGTCGCCGCCCAAGCCGCCGCGCGAAGGGCGCCCGATGCGAAGGCCGCCCGAGAGAACACGCGATGCTCGATCCGGAGGACCTCATGGGGTCCCGCCAGGATCAGGGCGTGCTCCCCCGGGACGCCGCCGCCGCGAAGGGAGACGACCTCGAGTTCCGATTTTACCCGCGGACTTGCACGGGACGTGGAGCGCCGCGTGAGGCCGAGGATCCCTTGCACGTCCTCTGCGAGGACCAGGGCCGTTCCCGAGGGCGCGTCCCGCTTCTTCCCGTGGTGCATCTCTACGAGGGATGCGTCAAACCGGCCCCGGAGGGGAGCGAGCCGAGGCAGGAGATTCCGCAGGACTGCAATGCCCATCGAGAAGTTCGACGCTAGGACAAGTGGGATACGATCCGCTGCGGATTCGATGAGCCGCTTCCGGTCCTCGGATGTGAACCCCGTCGTGCCCACGACGGCTGGCGTCCCAACCTCCGCGGCGACGGAGACGAACTCGAGGTCCGCACGGGCGGTCGCGAAGGAGAGCACGACGTCGGCCTCCCGAAGGGCCTCCGGCGCCTCCCCGATCGAGCGAAGGGGGACCTCCCAGGGCCCGAGGCCCGCCTCACGGAGCGTCCGACCCCACAAGGCGTTCTCTCGCCGGACAAAGGCCGCGCACACGGCGAAGGATTCATCGAGGGCGGCGAGGACGGCACGACCCATGCGGCCGTCCGCTCCGACGAGGGCGAGCCTAGTCGGCATAGGCCAGCCCGTCCCCGCTCCTCGGAGCCTCGAGACGTTCGTCCACGGAGACGTCGAAGCCCGCCTCGATCTCGTCGAAGAGCTCAGGGCAGGCGACGTACGCGGCGCGCAGGGACCCGAGGAGGATATCGAGCGCCTCCGGTGTGAGTCGGCCGAGGGGGCGACGACAGGGACCCGCGGGCATCCCGAGGAGGGCCATCATCGCCTTGATCGGAACGGGGTTCCGGGCCTTCGTGCGGACGGGCCCTGGGGCCGTCTCGCGGACGGTCTCCACGGTCACGAGGGACAGAAGCGGCTCGAGGGCCTGCACCCGCCGAGCGAGCGGCTCGGGAATCGAGGAAGCCGCCCGAAGGGCCTCCACGTGTCGATGCATCGTTCGCGGGAAGAGGTTGGACAGGACCGAGATCGCGCCTTGGGCCGCAATCGATGAGTCCTGGATCAGCGTGGCGGTTCGCGCGTCATCGCCGGACATGATCGCGAGGTCCGGACCCGCCATCCGCCGTAGCTCGCGGCTGTATGCGTCCGAGCCCACGGCATCCTTGACCGCGACGACGTTCCCGCAGGACGCTCGTAGAAGGGCCACATCCGCGGGCTCGAGCCGGGTTCCCGTGCGCCCCGGGATTACGTACGGGACGATGCCCATGTCGGGGCACGCCCTCGCAATCGGCTCGTAGTACTCCCGGCGGATTTCCAGGGAGCTCGGGCCGTTGTAGTACGGATCGACGAGGAGGGCGTGCGTGATGCCCGCCTCCCAGGCGTGGGTCGTCGCGTTCAGGGCCTCCTCCGTGCTGTTCGAGCCCGCGCCGGCCACGACGGTCACCGAGTCGGGCGCCCACTCTCGGCACCGATCGACGACTGCGAGGTGCTCCGCCCAGCTCAGCGTGGGGCTCTCGCCCGTCGTGCCCACGGCAACGATGCCTCGGATTCCCGCCTCCGCCTGGAAGGAGACGAGCTGTCGGAAGCCCTCCTTGTCCAACGTGCCGGCGGGGCGCATCGGCGTGACGAGAGCCGTGTAGCAACCGGACAACGGGGTTGGGTTCGCCATGGCGGGGCCGTACCCTCCCCTCGTAGATGAAGCTTACGAAATACGAATTTCGCTACGAAAAGCGTAAGTCCTCCTTTCGCGTTCGGGCGCTCGATGGACGCCCTGGACCAATCGATTCTCGAAATCCTGCGACGCGATGCGCGCACGCCGAACGTGGCCATCGCCGAAAAGCTCCGTGTGACGGAAGGGACTGTGAGGAACCGGATCCGCCGCATGCTCGCCCATGGCGTGATTCGCGGATTCACCGTGGAGGCCGTCGAGAGCGGCCTCAGGGCTGTGGTCCTCGTCAGGACTCGTCCCGATCGAACGCCCTCCGTCGTCCGTCGTCTTCGACCCTTCGCGAAGGACATCTTCGAGATGTCGGGTCCTTACGACGTTGCCCTGTACCTCCGTTGCGAAGACCTAGAGCACCTCAACACGACCGTGGACCAAGTTCGGGCAATCCCCGGCGTTGTGGAAACCCAGACTCTCGTCGCGCTCAAAGCGGAATAGGAAGGCTCGGAATCGGGCGGATCCGTGGACTTTTCCGAGTTCGACTCGATCGCCTCGGGGGTCAGGGTGGACCTCTCCGTCCTCTTTTGGCAGGTCCCCGCCTCCAATGTCGCCTTGGTGACCCGGCTGGGCTCCTTTTACCTGAACCTGAGCTCGGACGGCCACGTCCGATGGTCCTTGCACGGGGCGGGCGCGGTCGCGTCGCCCCTGCCCGTCGCGATGAACCGCTGGGTCCGGATGACGGCCAGTGCCACCACGTCGGCCTTGTATCTCTTCCTTGACGGTGCCGCGATCGCCTCTGGCGTCCTCTCGGGCTTCCCCTCCGCGTCCGTGGAGATCTCCATCGGCCAAGGGTCTGTCGGCCGCCTCGATGAAGTGACCATCCTCAGCCGTGCGGAAACCCCCTCGTCAATCCGGGACCTCGGGATCCGCGGGATGCGTCTCAACCCCAACGCCACGGACACGGACTTCGACGGCCTCGCGGACGGCCAGGAGCTCTTCGTGAAAAGCGTCAAGACGCCGAAGCGGTATCCGAATCCGGACCGCACCATGACGGCGCATGGCTCAACATGGACTCCCCCCCTCCGGCCTGGCCTCGTGGCGCCCGCGTGGGCACCATGGTCGGCTTCACTCACGGGGACGCCGTCGAGATCACGTCGGTTCCGTGCGCCACAGTTAAATAGCACGTGCAAATTAAGACGCCACCTACCCTATGAGGTGAGCGTTGGCCCGAGGACTGTTCGCAGCACGGAAGCTCAGGGAGCACCGCCAGACCCACCGCTGGTCCGACCGCTACTATAAGCGGCGCGTGCTCCATCTAAAGGAGCGATCGGATCCCTTGGAAGGCGCCTCCCAGGGGAGGGGCATCGTCCTCGAGAAGGTCGCGATCGAGGCGAAGCAGCCGAACTCGGCCCTGCGGAAGTGCGTGAAGGTCCAGCTCATCAAGAACGGGCGTCAGGTCACGGCCTTCGCGGTCGGCGACGGCGCGATCAACTTCATCGACGAGCACGACGAGGTCCTCGTGGAGGGTATCGGCGGCCGGATGGGCCGATCCTACGGGGACATCCCCGGAGTGCGGTACAAGGTCATCAAGGTGAACAACGTCTCCCTCGACGAACTCGTCCGCGGGCGCAAGGAGAAACCCGTGAGGTAGGCCCATGGGGGAGCCTGAAAAGAAGGAACCCGAGAAGCGCGAAGACCCGGAGGATTCTGCCGAGGAACCGAAGGAGCCGGAGAAGCCCTCGAGTCCACCGGAGCCCTCCCCCGAGACGGGGCCGCCCGCCGCTCGCGAAGAGCCGGCTCCCGCGCCCGAGACACCCCCTTCCCAGGAGGCTCCTGGCCCGCCGCCGGCACCGGAGCCAACGGAACCGACCACGGAGGAGAAGCCGAAGAAGGAGCCTCGCAGGCCGAGGAAGCGGCCGACCTACCCGATGAAGCTCTTCGAGAAGTACGACCTGAGCGAGGTCGAGGTCCACGATCCCGGCCTCGCGAAGTACATCAACCTCTCGCCAATCGTGATCCCTCACACGGGCGGGCGATGGGCCGCAAAGCCCTTCGGGAAGGCCCGCACGAGCATCGTGGAGCGGCTCATCAACCACATGATGCGGACGGAGGACTACACGGGGAAGAAGTCGAAATCCTTCCGCGTGGTCCGCAGTTCCTTCGAGATCGTCGAGAGGAAGGCGGGCCGCAATCCCGTGCAGGTCCTCGTGGACGCCCTCGAGAAGGCCGCGCCTCGGGAGGAAATCACGCGCCTCCGCTTCGGCGGCATCTCTGTCCCGAGGGCCGTGGACATCGCACCCTCGAGGCGTCTCGACATGGCTTTGCGCAACGTCTGCCAGGGAGCGGTCCAGGCGACGTTCAAGAACAAGAAACCCGCGGAGGAGTGCCTGGCGGACGAGATCCTCCTAGCGGCGAAGGGGGACATGCAGAGCTCCGCGATCGCGAAGAAGGAGGAGCTCGAGCGGATCGCCGCGTCGGCCCGGTAAGCGGGTCTCAGGGCGTCCCGCCTCTCAGTCCGGGATCTCGAGCTCGTGCAAGGGCGCGTATTGCTGGGCGCCGAGGACGTCCGCATCGCCGAAATTGCCCGATGGGATGGGGCGGATCAGGGAGACCTTGATCGCGTTCCCCGGCGCGTAGTTCACGACGTCCGTGATCGTCTCCGGCTTGACGCGGTAGAGGGACGCGATCCTTTCCCGCGTGATCACGCCCGACGATACGACCCGCTCGTAGGTCTCGCGGTCGTCGAAGACGATGTCGAGGGCGATCATGTACGGCCCCACGTTCTTCGACCGGACCACCCTTGCCAGATCCCCGAGCAGTACCATGGTCATCCCACGTGAATCGTCTCGGCGTGGAAGGGCTCCAGGGGATCCGGACTCGGGAAGAGATGGTACAGGGAGAACTCGTAGGCGGGACCCATGCTCAGGGTCCAGGGGGAGTACATCGGCGCGATGTTGCCCGAGGAGGACTTGAGCTTCGGGCTGCCGTAGGAGAAGATCGTCATGATCGCGAGGTCCGCCACGGCCGTGGCGACCTCCTGCTCGTCCGCGACGACATCGACGATCAGGCAGACCTCATGCCCGGGCACAGGGATGGGCTCCATGGACTTCATGACCGCGTCCCGGCCGAACTTGTGGTAATCGATCCGGTAGCTCTCCCTCGGGATGCGGCGGACCTCTCGGGCGAGGGTCTTCTCCGCCTGCTCGATGACCATGTCGAGGTGCCGGAGGGTGAGAGGCCCCCGGATGCCCGCAATCGCGATGCTGCGATACCCGATCTGCCGCGCGGCCTCGACCTTCAGCTTGTACGGCCCCGGGACCCAGCGAGAGCCCCGCACGCGGACAGATCGCTCGTCAAGCTGCTCGAATACGGCCGTGGACATGTCCGTCACGCCCCCCGGCCCGGGTTCCCGGAGCGGGTTCCGGCGCTCGTAGAGGGAGTGGGCGCTCACGGATGCGACCGTCGCGCGCCGCTTCGGATCCGTCGGGAAGACCGTGAAGGCGTCCCCCTCCATTCGGGCGACCATCGTCGTGAAACCGAAGGGAGGGCTCGCGGCGACCCCCGCGCACTCGAGAACCTTACCCATATGAAGAGCGAGGCCCTTCTCGTAGCCCTCCTTCACGGGCAGGGCCGCGAAGATTGCGTCATCGCAGCAGCGACCCGCGATGATCACCTGGGCCCCGCGGTCCAAGGCCGCGATGAGGGGCTCGACGCCCATCTGGGCCACGGCGTACGAGCTGTCCTCGATCGCCCAGTCGGTCGCGGGCGGCGAGCCGTCGAGGCTCTCGATCTCGCCCCGCGCGTAGTGTTGAAGCAGGACGTGCATGGGTACGTCGGAGTAGATGACCTCCGCGTCGAACGTGAGGCCCTTCTCCTCCGCAATCTCGTGGACCATCCGCATCGTCCACTCGACATGGGGCCAGGCGCCATTGCCTCCGGCCGTCCCGATAATGCACGGGATCTCGCGAGCCCGGGAGCCTTCGAGGATCATCTCGAGATCACGCTTCGCGGCGATCCGGGACACGTGGGGCGCGCCCGCGCCGAGGTAGTACGGACCCGGGTCCGTGGATCCCATGTCCGCGCCAATCATGTCCGGGTCCAGGGCCAAGGCGTCCTTGAAGGCTTGGCGGTCCGTCGGCCCGAGTCCGACGCAGGCCGTCGGAGAAACAATCGTCAGCGGGCGCACGCGGCTGTCCTCGGCCCCGACTATCGCATGCGTGTAATAAGACTTTCACTGTGAGTACCCGGTGAGATTCTACGCTTGTCGATGTCCCTCGTCGGTCAACGCGTCACGCCAAGTCCCGTCCATTCCGTTCCGGTGTACCGAAGGTTTAATTAGCTCGGGTCGGGTGCGACTCCACCCAGTTGGCCCCCTCCATCAGGTGACATTCCCATGGGACGCAAAGAGGACAACATCAAGAAGGCCCAGGCCCTTGTCCACCAGAAGGATCGGATTCGCAACATCGGGACCGCGGCCCACATCGATCACGGGAAGTGCGTGTCGGGGGATACCCGCCTCTGGGTCGACGGCCGCTGGATACGAGCCGAGGAGTTGTGGCGCCGCTTTGAGTCCGGGACGCCGATACCAAACTCCCTGGGCGCCGACGTGCGGGATACGATACACGCGTCCCTTTGGACTCGCTCCCTCGAGCTCACGAGCGGGAACACATCCTTCGCCCAGATTTCCCATGTCTGGCGCCTGAGGGCGATGGAACCTCTCATTGAGCTCGAGACTCGAGACGGTCGGAGGATCCGGACCACCCGCGAGCACAGGTTCGCGGTGGCGAAGGGGCAGCGACTCGGATACGAAGAAGCGGCGGGGATGAGACCGGGGACGGTCCTCGTCGTCCCGCGACGTCTGCCGTCCCGCGACGATACCCGTGGTTGGGACGTTCTGGAGACGGCAATCCTGCGTCGTCTGGTCGCCGACTCCAGGTTCCTCTTCGAGGCTACCCCCGACGGCGAAAGGCGGCTCGGCATCCGGGGACGAGTCGACGGGGCGAACCTCGTCGCGACGGCGGAGACGGCTAGAATCTCGATGGAACAGCTGTATGTCCTGATTCAGAAGGTGACCTATCACGCCCGCGAGGGGTCGAAGCTCGCCTCCCCGATGCATCTGCCCCAACGAGCGACCCTCGAACGGACCTTCCGATACTTCGGGCTTCTGTACGGTGGCGCCGAGGGACACCTCCACGGAGCGGACGGGAGAGTCCTCGAGGAGGCACACGCAGCGCTCCAGGGTCTGGTCGCGCGCCCCGCGGCCACGCGCCCTCCATCTCGCGTATCGCGACTGGGGCCGCAGTCGAAGAGCTTGCGCATGTTCCTCCGCGTTGTCATGGGCTATCCTACGCGTCGCAAGGCGCGGACGATGCGGTTGCCCGATCTGCTTCACCTTGCGCCCCTGTCCCTGGCGGCGGCGTTCGTACAGGGCTATCTGGACGCCCATGGGACCGTGGAACGCGGCCGAGGGGGCGTGTCGGTCACAAGTGCGTCCGAGGAGTTCCTCGATGACCTTCAACTTCTATTGCTGCGCTTCGGGGTTCGGGCCATCCTCGACCGCGGCGGCTCGTGCGCTACCCTCCACATCGCGGACCGGAAAGACCTGCAGAGTCTCTTGCGATTCCGCCGCCCCGGGAAGCTGGAACGCCACCGGAAACTTGACCGGAGTGCCGGACCATCCCACGTGGTCGACCTCGTCCCCGTGGAGCGGAGCGAGCGTTCGTCGCCCACTGGGAGAACGAGAGGGTACAGCCGTCTCGGACAGGAACCCTCGGCGGAACTTCTCCTGTCGACGATCGGGTCGGACCTCGTGAGGGGGGAACCGGTCCTCAGCGAGGACGTCGCCTTCGTGGAGGTCCGGTCCGTGAGCCATGTGACGGAGGAGTGGGTGTACGACTTCTCCGTCCCAGGACCCCGAAACTTCGTAGCGGAAGGCATGTTAGTCCACAAAACGAACCAGAGCTACTAACTCATTGCGGGCGCCGGGATGATGTCCGAGGAACTCGCGGGTCAGCAGCTGTTCTTGGACTACGACGAGCAGGAGCAGCAGCGTGGCATCACGATCAACGCAGCGATCGCGTCCATGGTCCACGACTACGACGGGAATTCCTATCTGATCAACCTCATCGACACGCCGGGCCACGTGGACTTCGGCGGGGACGTGACTCGGGCCATGCGGGCGATCGATGGCGTGATCATCCTCGTGGATGCGGTCGAGG
>CAYGBO010000028.1:11005-11340 GCA_964348145.1 uncultured Methanomassiliicoccales archaeon | reverse complement strand
TCCGCCAGGCCCTCAAGGAACGGGTGAGGCCCGTCCTCTTCATCAACAAGGTTGACCGGCTTATCAACGAACTGAAGGTCACCCCGGAGCAGATGCAGCAACGTTTCGTGAAGATCATCACGGAGGTCAACGCGCGCATACGCCGCATGCTGCCCGATGACGCGAAGGACGCTTGGTCCCTCAGCGTCGAAGCGGGCAACGTGGCCTTCGGCAGTGCCTTCCACAAGTGGGCGACCTCCGTGCCTTTCATGAAGAAGAGCGGGATCAAGTTCTCGGACATCTACGACTACCTTCAAAAGGAGCAGCAGAAGGAACTGAGCAAGAAGGCGCCCCTC
>CAYGBO010000028.1:9181-10981 GCA_964348145.1 uncultured Methanomassiliicoccales archaeon | reverse complement strand
GAACGCCTCCACCGCGTCGTCCTGGACATGGTGATTCGCCACCTCCCGAATCCCATCGAGGCCCAGAAGATCCGCATCCCGATCGTCTGGAAGGGCGATCCCAAGGCACCCGTCGCAAGGTCGATGCTCGAGGTCGACGAGATGGGCCCTGTGGCATACATGGTCACGAAGATCATCGTCGACCCCCACGCGGGCGAGGTCGCCGCGGGCCGCCTCTTCTCGGGCCGCATCGAACGGGGCCAGGAGCTGTGGGTAAGCGGCATGCCGAACCCGCAGAGGGTCCAGATGGTCGCGATGATCGTCGGTCCGGACCGGATCCCCGTGGAGGAAATTGATGCGGGGAACGTGGTGGCCGTGGTCGGCCTGAAGGATGCGATCGCCGGCTCGACGGTGAGCGACGACAAGGAGATGCAGCCCTTCGAGAAGATCGTCCACTACTCGGACCCCGTCGTCACGGTCGCGATCGAGGCGAAGTCGACCCAGGACCTCCCAAAGCTCGTCGAGGTCCTCCGGACGATTGCGAAGGCGGACCCGAGCATCGAGGTCCAGATCAACCAGGAGACGGGCGAGCATCTCATGTCCGGGATGGGCGAGCTCCACCTCGAGATCACCCAGTACCGGATCGTGCATGACCACAAGGTGCCCATCGTCGCGAGCCAGCCCATCGTCGTGTACCGGGAAGGTGTGAAGGGCGATGGTGGCCCCTTCGAGGGCAAGTCCCCGAACAAGCACAACCGGTTCTACCTGGAGGTCGAGCCCCTGGAGCCGGCCGTCGTCCAGGCGATCCACTCGGGCGAGATCGCCTCGGGGCAGCGGATCAAGGATTCGAAGGTCCTCGCGAAGAAGCTCGAGGAGCTAGGCATGCCGAAGGCCCAGGCGAAGAACGTCGTTTGGATCGAGGGCATGAACCTCCTCATCGATGCGACGAAGGGCATCCAGTACCTCCACGAGACCATGGAGCTGATTAAGGAGGCCTTCATGGAAGCGATGAACCGCGGGCCCCTTTCCGCGGAGAAGTGCATGGGCCTCAAGGTCCTCCTCGTCGATGCGAAGCTCCACGAGGACTCCGTGCACCGCGGCCCCGCGCAGGTGATCCCCGCGGCTCGCTCCTCGATCTACGGCGCGATGTGCCAGGCCGGGCGGAACCTCCTCGAGCCGATCCAGAAGGTCTTCATCAACGTGCCCCAGGAGCTCATGGGCTCCGCAATCGGGGACATCCAGGGTCGCCGGGGCGTGATCGAGGACATCAGTCAAGAGGGCGAACTCACCGTGATCCAGTCGAAGGTCCCGGTCGCCGAGATGTTCGGATTCGCGACGGCGATCCGCTCCGCGACCCAGGGCCGCGTCCTGTGGTCGACGGAGAACAGCGGCTTCGAGCCGGTGCCGGAGACCTTGCAGCCCGAGGTCGTACGATCGATCCGCACGCGCAAGGGCCTCCAGCCGGAACCCTACGACGAAGCATACTACGCGAGCTGAACGAGAGGTCCTCAGGGCGCCCGCAAGCACGCGATTTCCCTCCGAGGAAACGCGTCAGGTTGTCGCGCGTCTCAATGCGGCAAAGCATAAATACGACAGGATGATAACGTCGGGCCTACGGGGTAGACCACATGCCCGCCAAGCCACATTTGAACCTCGTGTTCATCGGCCACGTCGACCACGGCAAGTCGACGACGGTCGGCCGCATCCTGTTCGACACGGGTAGCATCGACCCGCATGAGCTCGACAACCTGAAGAAGCTCGCAGAGCAGATGGGGAAGGCCACCTTCGAGTTCGCCTTCGTGATGGATCAGGTCAAGGAGG
>CAYGBO010000028.1:7243-9168 GCA_964348145.1 uncultured Methanomassiliicoccales archaeon | reverse complement strand
ACGATCATCGACGCCCCGGGCCACCGGGACTTCGTCAAGAACATGATCACGGGGACGTCCCAGGCGGACGCCGCGGTGATCGTCGTCGGCGCCGCGGAGGGGGTCCAGACCCAGACGAAGGAGCACGTGTTCCTCGCCCGGACCCTGGGCGTAGAACAGGTCATCGTGGCGATCAACAAGATGGACGCGACGAAGCCGGAGTACTCGGAGGCGCGCTACAACGAACTCAAGGACGAGATGACGAAGCTCCTGAAGGGCGTTGGTTACAAGCCGGAAACCATCCCCTTCATCCCCTCGAGCGCCTACAAGGGCGACAACGTCGTCAAGGAGTCCAAGAAGATGGGCTGGTACAAGGGGCCCACGATTGTGAAGACCCTCAACGACCTGAAGGTCCCCAAGAAGCCCACGGACAAGCCCCTCCGTCTTCCCGTCCAGGACGTGTACTCGATCACGGGGGCCGGGACCGTGCCCGTTGGCCGAATCGAGACGGGCGTCCTGAAGGCCGGGATGAAGGTCCACTTCATGCCTGCGGACAAGGTCGGCGAGGTGAAGTCCATCGAGATGCACCACGAGACGATCCCCCAGGCGGAGCCCGGGGACAACGTGGGCTTCAATGTCCGGGGCGTCGACAGGAAAGAGATCCGCCGCGGGGACGTCGCCGGGCCCGCGGACAAGCCGCCCACGGTCGCGAAGACCTTCACGGCGCAGATCATCGTCCTCAACCACCCGTCCGTGATCACGGCGGGCTACACCCCCGTGTTTCACGCCCACACGGCCCAGGTGGCCTGCACCTTCGAGGAACTCGTCAAGTCCCTCGACCCGAAGACCGGCTCGACGAAACAGGAGAAGCCGGACTTCCTCAAGACGGGCGACGCGGCGATCGTGAAGATCCGCCCGACGAAGCCCATGGTCATCGAGTCCTTCAAGCAGTTCCCGCAGCTGGGCCGGTTCGCGGTGCGAGACATGGGCCAGACGGTCGCCGCGGGTCAGGTCATCGAAGTCGAGAAACGATGACCCCCTTCCCCTTTTCCTCCTCCTTTTCCCCCTCCTTTTGGTGATCCCGAGAATGGCGCAGAAGGCTCGCATCTCCCTCAGCGGCACGGACCCGAGGAAGGTCGACAACGTGTGTCAGCAGATCAAGACGATCAGCGACCGGACGGGCGTCGCCATGTCGGGACCGATCCCCCTTCCCACGAAGCGGCTGGTCGTGCCCGTCCGGAAGTCGCCGGATGGCGAGGGGAGCGAGACGTGGGACCGGTGGGAAATGCGGATCCACAAGCGGCTCATCGATCTCGATGCGGACGAGCGAGCCCTGCGACAGCTCATGCGGATTCAAGTGCCCGACGGCGTGAACATCGAGATTGTCCTGCGGTCGTAGGCCGACCCTATGCAGCGCCGGCGGGCTTGCCCACGTAGGTGTCTGCGAGTGCGAGCAGAGCAAGGGCGTTCGCAACGAAGAGGGCGAAGGCCCCCGCGTAGGCTGCATCCGGCAGGGGCGCGAAAGCGAGGAAGAGAGGGCCGATCCCCGCGACGAGGCCGAAGCCCACAAACCAGGCCCATCGGCGGCGGAGGAATATCCCCACGCCGGTGAGGAGGGCAACTCCGGGCGTGAGGCCGCTCACGACGAGGTGACCCGCCAAGTCGAAATGACTCCAGGCGACGGCGAGGAGGACGGAGGCGAGGAGGGTCGCTGCGGGAACCTGCCAGGGCCAGGTGGACCGGATCGCGAAGAGGGCGAGGACCGCGAGCCACGACGCGACGGCGGCGATCGTCCACTCCGCGCCCGGAGGCCTCGCGCGCAGGATGCGAGCTTCCGCCAGCAGGAGAGCCCCGCCGAGGAGAAGGGAGGCCGCCACGAAGAGACGCAGAACGCGCGAAGGCCCGGGACCCATCGGAGGAGCATCGGGACATGGGAGAAAGCCCTT
>CAYGBO010000028.1:3087-7233 GCA_964348145.1 uncultured Methanomassiliicoccales archaeon | reverse complement strand
CATGGTATCCGGACGCAGGGCGGGTCCCATGGCGCGGACGTCCGGTCCGTCAGGACCGGCTTTTCCTCCGCCTGCGGAGGGCGAAGTACGCAGAGCCGACCGCCCCTGCCCCGATGATGAGCATGAGAATCCAGAAGTCGAGGCCGGGTATGCCGAGGGGTCCCCCGTCCGAGGGTGTCTCGCCGCCGTAGAAGAACGTCACGCTCACTTCCGCCGAGTTTCCCGCGCGATCCCAGGCTCGAACGACCGCGAAGTGTTGTCCCACAACCGGATCCGCGATGTCAATGGAGGAAAGGTCGGTGAGTACGATGGAGGGGCCTTCGTCGTACAGCAGCTCCACGCGATCAAGTCCGGAAAGGGCGTCCTCCGCGTTCCACTCGATCCGGAGGGTGCCGTACACCGTGGCCCCACTCCCGGGGCCGACGAGGGACAAAGTCGGCGGGGTGAAATCGACCGTGAAGGTCCCATTCACCTCCGCGACGTTGCCCGCGACGTCGACCGCGAGGACGCGGACCGTGTGGACACCCTCGGACACCGACTCGAAGGTGTATTCCGTGCCGGACAGAACGGTGACGTGCCGTCCCGCCTCGACGAGACTCAGGTCAACATGATCCACCCCGGACACGGCGTCCGCGGCGGTCCAGAGCACCTGAAGGTCCTGCTGATTCGTGTAGGACCCGGAGCGAGGAGCCACGAGCAAGAGATCCGGCGGCGTGACGTCGACGCGGAACGAAACCGTCTCCAAGGCGAGGTTGCCCGCCTCGTCGACCGCCACGAGGCGCACGACATGCCGGCCGTCCGCGAGATCGGAGAGGAGGTAGCGGTCCGTGTCACCCGCCAAGACCAAGGGGGTCTCGGAGTTCAAGGTGAGCTGGATGGAGGCGACCCCCGATTCGTCGTCGCCCGCGGTCCAGCGCACCTCCACGGTTCGGCTACGGGTGAGAGCCTCCGGTTCCGGGGCGAGGATCGCGAGGGATGGAGCCAACGGATCGAAACGGAAGGTGACGGAGACCTCCGCGAGGTTCCCCGCGCGGTCCATCGCCCGTAGGATGACCGAATGGTCCCCCTCGGCATCGAGGGCGAGGTCCGCGGACCCGCTCCCCTCCTTCGCGCCCACCGTAACGTCGACGGCCTGAGGATCGCCTCCATCGAGGAAGGACTCCAGGGAGGCGAGACCGGACACCGCGTCGTTGAAGGTCCACCGCAGCGTGGAGCCGCTCGTCCAGGAGTCCTGGGTCGGGGCTGTAATGACCAGGTTCGGAGCCGTGACGTCGACGCCGAAGGACAGGGTCTTCGACACGACGTGGCCTGCCGCGTCTTTCGCCAGGATCGTGAGGATGTGCAAGCCCTCCGGGACGTCCGGGAACACGTAGCGGTCTGCATCGCCCGGTAGCTCTACCGGCTCGTCGGAGTCCAGTACGATCCGGATCGACCCGGCATCCGGACCGTCGTCCGCCAGGACCCAGCGGACCTCCACCGTTCGGTCGTTCAGGAAACTGTCCGGGGCGGGGGCGAGAATCGTCAGACCGGGCGCCGTCGCGTCGAAGTAGAAGTCCACGGGGACCTCCGCGAGGTTCCCCGCGCGGTCCCTGGCTCGCACGACCACGGAATGGGCGCCCTCCGAGTCCAGTGCAAGCGGCTCCGCGCCGTTCGCTTCCTTTGCACCGACGTCGACCGCAAAGGCTTGGAACTCGCCACTGTCCAAGGACGCCTCAACGGTCTGCAATCCGGAGAGCGCATCGGTCGCGGTCCAGCGGAGGATCCGATCACTGATCCACGCACCGGGCACGGGCGATGCAATGAACAGCTGGGGTGGGCGGGTGTCCAGGGTCGTCCGGGCCTTCACCCCGTCGGGACCCGACTCCCGCTTGTACCCCCGGTCCACCGTAACCGTGGCGAACTCGTACTCGGCGTCGCCTCCCGTGTAGAAAGTGTGGAAGAGAATCGTGCCATGGACGCTCCCGGGCGGATCGTCCGCGCGTTCGCCAACCCACTGACCTGACGGGTTCCATGGCGTCGTGTAGAGCGTCCACTCCGCCGACCCGGCAATCCGGTACCACAACTCCGTCCAGAAGACGCCGCTGTTCCCTCGCCCTCCTTGGGAGGAATACTCGATGGAAATCACGTGGTCGCGCACGAATTCCGGAAGAGGCGTGAGGCCGGACACGGGATCGGCGGCGGCGTCCGCAGAGATTATCGGCGACACGGAGGGTCCTAGAAGCACCAACACTGGCAGGGAGACAGCCAGCAGGAGGGCGAGCAGCGTGTATACAGCGAGAACCTTGGCCCCCCTCGGCACGGAACCCCTCACAGAACCTAGAGCCGGCGAACTACATAGCCCTTGTGGTGCAACCTCGTTCGGACGGCGAATCGAGAAACGAGTATCGGGAACGATAACGGAGAGGCACAGGAATCATCCAGCTTCCGTGTCAAGAACGAAGAAGGTGAGAGCGCCGCCACGGGGCGGCGTCTTCCTCGCAGACTCGAGGCTCGGCTCTCGACGCGGAAAGGTTCAAGCCGGCTCCGACGCTGTGCGCGGACGGGCCGGTAGATCAGCGGAAGATCGCCTGCTTTGCAAGCAGGAAGTCCTGGGTTCAAATCCCAGCCGGTCCACTCACTCCTGCCCGCGGCCGAAGTTCAGGATCGTCGCCGCGGTCGCCTTGATCGCGTTCCGAGCGTCCGCGAGGCGGATGTTCTCGTTCGGCGCGTGGATGCGCTCCCCGGTCCAGCCCACGCCCGGGCCGCACACGGCTGGCGTCCCCACACGCGTGAAGTACCAGGTCGTGGAGGAGCCGGCCATCCACGGCAGGATGTTCGGAGGCCTCCCGTACACGTCCGTCATCGCGGCGATGATCGCCTTCGAGATCGGGGACGTCACGGGCGTGCCCGCGGGCTCGAACACGGAGTGCTTCTCGACCTCGACGTCGGAGAACCCCTTCGCGGCGAGATGCGCGAGCAGCTTCTCGTAGATCGCCTCGGGGCGCTGCCCGGGGATGAGCCGGAAGTCGACCTTCGCGTGGGCGACGGCGGGGTTCACGGTCTTGTGGCCCTCGCCCGTGTACCCCGACCAGATCCCGTCGATCGTGCACGTGCACCGGAACAGGTGCTCCATGAGCCGTTCGTGGCGGGAACCCTTCACGAGCAGCTTCGTGCCGTACGTCGCCTCCCAGTCCTTCGGGTCCCAGGTGTTCTCCTTCAGGTAGGCGATCTCGTCCTCCGTCGGCTCGTGCGCGCCGTCGTAGAACCCCTCGACGAGGACGCGTCCGTCCTCGTCCCGCAGGGCGTTCAGGACGTGAATCAGCCGCCACGCCGCGTTCGGGATCACGGTCGCGATCGAGGAGTGTTGGTCCACCGCGGCGGTGCGCACCGCCATCTCGACGCTCAGGATGCCCTTCGAGCCCATCGCGAAGAGGGGGAGGCCGGCCTCGTCGTGGTCGCATCCCTCGATCGTCGCCCCGGCCGCGCGGAACACCTCGGGGTGCTTGTCCGCGAACGGGAGCAGGTGGGGGCTCCCCATCTCCTCCTCGCCCTCGACGACGAAGCGGAGGTTGCACGGGAGCGCGCCCAGGGTCTCCCGGATCGCCGCCTGCGCGAGGCACTGGGATACCGTGTTCCCCTTCGTGGCCGCGCCGCCCCGCCCGTACAGGACGCCGTCCCGCACCTCGGGCGCGAACGGCTCGGAGGTCCACTCGTCGAGCGGGTCCACGGGCTGGACGTCGTAGTGGTTGTACAGCGCGAGCGTCGGAAGGCCCGGATCCTCGATGAACTCCCCGACGACGAGGTCGGGGCCGCCTTCCACGGGCATGCGGCGGGCCTTGCCCCCGTGCCGCTCGATGAGCCGAACCGTCGCGGCCGCGCCCTCCTCGAACTCCGCCTCGTGCGCGGAGATCGTCGGGACCTTCGCATATTCCGTGAGGTCCGCGACGAAGTCGTCGAACCGCTTGTCGATGTACCGGAAGACCTCTACGCTCTCCCCCGCCATGGCGCCGGGAACGCGCCGGGGTTCAAAAGGTTCGTGGGAGGGTTAAGTGCCGGCGCCCATTCCCCCGGCGTGGCCGACGTCGCCGCCAAGACCGCACAGGGGGGGCGGGCGCACATGGAGGACTTCGTGCGCGTGGTCCACGACTTCCGCGAGCGGCGGGGCGC
>CAYGBO010000028.1:2099-3077 GCA_964348145.1 uncultured Methanomassiliicoccales archaeon | reverse complement strand
CGCGTTGCTGGGACAGGGCGATCATGGGGCCGTCCGGCTCGTCTTCGATGCCCTGCAGGCCAACGAAGTAGCCCCGGTGGCCGAGGTGGGGCGGGGCGCGCTCTACGCGGCGGTCTTCGACGGTCACGGCGGGGCGGGCGTGGCCCGGAGGGCCTCGGAGCGGTTGCATGGGATCTTGGCGGCGGAGTCGCAGAAGGTCCCCGTCGAGTCCGCTCTCCGCGCCGCATTCCGGACGTTCGACGAGGAGGTCGCCTCCGACCCCTCCGGATCCACGGCGGTCGTCCTCCTCCTCGAGGGGAGCAAGGGGACGATCGCGAACGTAGGGGACTCCCACGCGATGGTCATCACCGGCGCCTCCTCCCGCATCCTCACGGAGGACCACCGCCTCACGAACGAGGAGGAGTACCGCCGCGTCCTGGCCGCCGGAGCGAGGATCTGGGGGCCCTACATGTGCCTGCCCGACGGGAGCGGCGTGATGACGACGCGTGCCCTGGGGGACCGGCCGTTCCGCGCGGTCGGGCAGGTGTCCGAGCCCTCCGTCTCCTCGTTCGAGGTCGGCCCGGAGGACGCCTGGATTGTGCTCGCGTCGGACGGCGTGTGGGACGTCGTCGAGCCGGAGGTCGTGGCGGACCTTGCCCGGGGGTCGGCCGCATCCCCCAATCCGTTTTCCGTCAACGGCTTGAGAGATCGGAGGGCGTCCGGCGGGCCGGTCTGCGGTTCGAGGTCGTGGCGGACCTTGCCCGGGGGTCGGAGAGCGCGCGAGCGGCGGTGGACGGCATCGTGCAGGCCGGGCTGGCGTTCGGGACGGACAACGTGAGCGCGGTCGTCGTCCGCTTGTAGCGGGCAACCCTTATGGCGGCGCCCCGCATGCGAGGCGCGTGGACGCGAAAGAGGTCCTGCCGGGTGTCGTGGCGACGCGGGACTTCGCCCTGTGGCTGCCCGAGCCCCGCGCCCTCGCGATCAGCGACCTCCACCTGG
>CAYGBO010000028.1:0-2077 GCA_964348145.1 uncultured Methanomassiliicoccales archaeon | reverse complement strand
CATGATCGAGAGGCTCGAACGGCTCCTCGACCGCCACGAGCCGGAGCGGGTGCTCGTGAACGGCGACTTCAAGCACGAGTTCTCCCGGAACCTCGAACAGGAGTGGAAGGACGTGAAGGACGTGCTCGACCTCCTCGCCGCCCGCACGGTCCCCGTGCTCGTCCGCGGGAACCACGACAACTACCTGATGCAGATCCTCGCGAAGAAGGGCTTGGACCTCCACCGGAAGGTCGAGCTCGGCGGCTTCACGTTCGTGCACGGCCACGACGACCCCGGGGTGTCCGGACCCCTCGTGCTCGGCCACGAGCACCCCGCGGTGAAGCTGCGCGACGACATCGGGGCCGTGTACTCCCTCCCCGCCTTCGTCGTGCGGAAGGACCTCATCCTACTGCCCGCCTTCTCCCCGCTCGCGCTCGGGGTGGACGTGCTCGAGTGGCCGAAGATGTCCCCGCTGCTCGAGGGGCGGGACCTGTCCGACGCCCACGTGTACGCGGTGGACGAATCGATGGGGCTCCTGGACTTCGGCCGCGTGGGGGACCTCGAGCGGGTCCAGGGGTAGCGTTCAGGGGGCGGGCTCCGGCTCGGCAATCACCTGGGGCTGGCGGACCTGGAGGAGCGAACGGCGGAGCAGCGGCGCCGGGAGGACGCTGATCACGACCATCACGAGGACGATGATCGAGAACAGGTCGGGGCCGATCACGCCCTGCTGGGCCGCGACGAGCGCGATGATCAGGCCGACTTCGCCCCGCGGAACCATCCCGTAGCCCACGGCGTAGCTCTCCGGCCGGGACATGCCCGCCCATCGCGCCGGCAGCCCGCACCCGACGAGCTTCGTCGCGAACGCGGCGACGAGGAGGACGCCGCCGAACAGGAGGAGCGCCACGTTCAGCGTCCACACGTTCACGAGCAGCCCCAGGGAGATGAAGAACACGGGCGTGAAGACGGCCCCTAAGAACTGGACGCCCTCCTGGAAGTCCTCCCTCAGCGGAGTGTTGCTGAACATCGCCCCCGCGAGGAACGCACCGATGACCGCGGAGAGCCCGATCACCTCCGAGAGGAATGATATCATGAACGCGACCGCCATCGCCATCATGAATCCCGCGTGCGTCAGCCCGAACTCGAGCCCCTTCGCCTGCGTCCAGACGACGAGCCGGCTGAAGTAGCGCGTGCCGATGTACATCGCGAGGGCGATGAACGCGATCGCGACGACGAGGAGGTACATGAGGTTCAGGACGTTGACGTCGCCGCTCGCGACGCCCAGCGACATCGAGAGGACCAGCAGGCCGAGGATGTCGTCCACGATGACCGCGCCCATGATCGTGGAGGCGACTTCCGTACGGATCATGCCGAGCTCGAGCAGCACCGCGGCGGCGATCGCCGTGCTTGTCGCGACGAGGGTCGCCCCGACGAACGTCGCCATCGCGAACCTGGCGATCGGATTGCCGTTCACGATCAGGTTCGCGTCCGGGACCATCAGGAACGCGACGGCGAATCCCGCAACCCACGGGAGGACGACGCCGCCGATCGCGACGTAGATGTTCTTCTTCTTGTAGATCGCCTTGATGTCCGTCTCCAGCCCGATGAGGAACAGCAGGAAGATGGCACCGAGGCCCGCGAAGATGCTGATCAGCTCCGCGTCGAACAGTCCGGGCGCGGGATCGCCCGGCGGCTGCCACCCGCTCATCGCGAAGCCGAGAATCGAGGGGCCGAGCACGATACCGATGCCGATCTCGCCGATAATCGTCGGCTGATTGAACCGCTTGATCACGAAGTGGCTCGCGACGGCGACCGTGAGGATGATCGTCAGTTGGAAGAAGACCTGCTCCTCTGCGACGGCCACGCGAGGGGAAAGGGGGGGCGCTGAATAAACCATACGTCGCCTCACCGGGCGGGGCTGTTGCGGCTCGACCTGAACAACCTTTATAGGAAGGGTCCGTGTGTTGGCCCGAGGGAGAGGACATGGCAGAAAAGACGACGTTGTCCGTGATCAAAGCGGACGTCGGCAGCATCGCAGGCCACCAGATCGTGCACCCGCGGCTCGTGGAGACGGGGCAGGGATCCCTCAAGGAGGCGGTAT
>CAYGBO010000027.1:0-23506 GCA_964348145.1 uncultured Methanomassiliicoccales archaeon | reverse complement strand
CGGAGGTTTCGTCATACCATCTCAACGAACCTATTTATGGCCCGGTCCCACTTGTGCGACGGATGCCGGATCTGAAGACGATCACGGACACGATTCACGGGACGATCCGGCTCGAGCCCCTTGCGCAGGATCTCCTCGAGACCTTGGAGCTTCAGCGGCTCAACTCGATCCGGCAGCTCGGCCTCACATACCTCGTCTTTCCGGGAGCGAACCATTCCCGCGTGGAGCACGTCCTCGGGGCGAGCCATGTTGCCGGAGAGATGGCACGCGCCCTCCGACTGCCCGACGAGGAGCGGAAGCTCGTCCAAGCCGCGGGGCTCCTCCACGACGTGGGCCACGGTCCATTCTCGCACACCCTGGAACACGTCCTGAGCCGAGAACTCGCAGTCGACCACATGCATCTCACCCAGCGCATCATCACCGGCCGGGACGACAACGTGAACCCGACGGATCGAGAGAACTTCCCGGAAGTACCACGGATCCCCGAGGCTCTCGAGGATCACGACGTCTCCCCGCGCGCCGTCGCGGATCTCATCCGGGGACCCTCGGACAAGGGCGCCGCCTTCCTCGTCCCTGGCCGCAAGGACTCCCGACGCTACCTCGCCCAGATCATCCACAGTCCCATGGACGCGGACCAGATCGATTACCTCATGCGCGATGCCCACTACACGGGCGCGGCCCACGGGATGATCGACTTCTCGCGGATCCTGCAGACCCTCGTCGTGCACCGCGGAGAGCTGGCCCTGGACCGCAAGGGCCTTCCCGCCCTCGAGGGCATGCTCGTCGCCCGTGCCCTCATGTACTCGTCCGTGTACTTCCACAAGACGGTCCGCATCGCGGAACAGATGCTCGCCCGAGCCGTCGAGCGATCCGAGGCCTCCATCGAGACGGTCCAGAAGATGGTGGACCACGAGCTGCTCTCCTGGCTCGTCCACCAGGGCCCCTTCCAACGGGAGGTCGCCCTCCGCCTCAAGTTCCGCAAGCTGTACAAGCGGGTCGTCTCGTACGGTCGGGAGGATCTCTCCGAGGCCGCGACGGACGTCCTCGCGAGCTTCAAGGATCCGGCGGAGCGCCGTCGGGCCGAGGACCGGGTCGCGCGCCGCGCCGGTCTCCAGGCTGGCCAGGTCCTCATCGACGTACCCCTCCCCGAGCTCCTCCTGAGCGAGCCGAGGCTCTCGAAGACGGACGTCCTGATCCTGGACGGCGGAGAACCCGTGTCCTTCGCGAGGGCGAGTCCCCTGGGCCGCGCCCTCCAAACCCGCCAGGCCGTGGACTGGGTCGCGATGGTCGCGAGTCCGACCAAGGCGGTCCGCGCCGTGAGGAAGGCGTGCCCGGCGGCACTCTTTTGAGCCGCCCGTGGGCGCGCGCCCGTCCTCCTTTGTCAACGCGGCGGACGTTCGTCTGACAACGTTTATATAGCGCGCGTCGGATACGCGAGCCATCGTGCGGGATGGGATGAGTTCGCCGATTCTGCAGGTGACCCTATGAACTCCATGCTAGAGGAAGTCCTCGCTCGGGAAGGGAGTGCGCCAGTCTTCGAAGACACGCGGGTGGACGCCGAGCTCGAAGAGATGCTCAGCAAGATGCGCACGAACATCAAGATCTTGGGGATCGGCGGCGGAGGGTGCAACACGGTCGGCCGGATCTTCCAGGAGGGCATCGTCGGCGCGGAGCTCTTCGCGGCGAACACGGACGCGCAGCATCTCCTCCACATCACGGCGCCGAAGAAGGTTCTCCTGGGCCGTCGGATCACGAAGGGCCTCGGGGCCGGCGCCCTGCCGCAGATCGGCGAGGAGGCGGCCCGGGAGGCGGAGGAGGAACTCCGCCAGATCTTCCAGGGCGCGGACATCGTGTTCGTGACATGCTGCCTCGGAGGAGGCACGGGGACGGGCGGCAGCGGGTACGTCGCCCGGGTCGCGAAGGAGATGGGCGCCCTGACGATCGCCGTCGTGACGATGCCCTTCCGGGGCGAGGGCAAGCTGCGGATGGAGAGCGCGGAGTGGGGCCTGGAGAGGCTCCGAGACGCCGCCGACACCGTGATCACGATCCCGAACGACAAGCTTCTCGACCTCGTCCCGAGGATGTCCATCAACCTGGCCTTCAAGTTCGCGGACGAGGTCCTCATGCGTTCCATCAAGGGCCTCACGGAAATCATCACGAAGCCCGGGCTCGTGAACCTCGACTTCAACGACGTGAAGACGATCATGAAGGGCGGAGGCGTTGCGATGATCGGCCTCGGTGAGAGCAAGGCGATGGGCGAGAACCGCGCCCACGAGTCGATCGAGGAGGCCGTCAACTCGCCTCTCCTCGAGGTCGACGTGACGACTGCCCATGGCGTGCTCATCAACGTGACAGGTGGCAACGACATGACGATCGCGGAAGCGGAACGGGTCGCGGAGGTCGTCCAGTCGAAGGTGAACCCGACCGCGCGGATCATTTGGGGCGCGACGGTCGATCCGTCCCTGGAGCACAGCCTTCGGGTCATGCTCGTCGCCACGGGCGTGCGGTCCAAGCAGATCGTCGGGCGTCGGGACCCCGCGGAAGAGCGGGCGAAGGTGGGCGTCGACGTCATCCACTGACGGCGCCCACTCGAGCGACGTTCCCTTCATGCCCCGGGAAACCTTTATTAGAATCCCTAGGTTACGTGCCCTTTGCGGTTGCTCCGATTGCTCCCTCGGGCAGCCGGAGGCCGGACCATGGACTCTATCGTGAGGGAAGTGATCAGCCGCGCGCCCGAGGAGCCCCGGGTGCCCGAAGCCCCCACGCAGACCGTCGGCATCCATACGGAGGACGCGGAACTCGAGCGCATCCTCGCGAGCCTCCGTACGAACATCAAGATCCTCGGCATCGGGGGCGCGGGGTCGAACACGATCGACCGCCTCGTCGAGGCGGGAATCGTCGGAGCGGAGCTCTACGCGGCGAACACGGACGCGCAGCACCTTCTCACGATCCGTTCGCCCCACAAGGTCCTCCTCGGCCGAAGGGTGACGCGGGGCCTTGGGGCGGGCGCCCTTCCCCAAGTCGGCGAGGAGGCGGCCCGGGAGGCCGTCGAGGAGATCCGAACGATCCTCCACGGCTCGGACATGGTCTTCGTCACGTGCGGCCTGGGCGGCGGCACCGGGACAGGCGGCGCGCCGATCATCGCGCAGGTCGCGAAGGAGATGGGCGCCTTGACGATCGCCGTGTGTACCTTCCCGTTCCGGGCGGAGGGCGCGATCCGCGCGGAGAACGCGGAGTATGGGCTCGAGAAGCTCCGCAACTTCGCAGACACGGTCGTGGTGATCCCGAACGACAAGCTGCTCGACCTCGTGCCCCGGCTCTCCCTCAACGCGGCCTTCAAGGTCGCGGACGACGTCCTCATGCGGGCGATCAAGGGCATCGCGGAGGTGATCACGAAGCCCGGCCTCGTGAACCTCGACTTCAACGACATCAAGACGATCATGAAAGGCGGCGGTGTCGCGATGATTGGCCTCGGCGAGAGCGATAGCGACAATCGGGACGAGGCGTCCATCGAGGCGGCAATCAACTCGCCCCTCATCGACGTGGACGTGAGCGCGGCGACGGGAGCCCTCGTGAACGTGACCGGCGGAAACGACATGTCCGTTGGGGAGGCGGAGCGCGTCGCGGAGATCGTCCAAAACCGGATAAGTCCGAACGCCCGTATCATCTGGGGCGCGGCGGTCGACCCCGGCCTGCAGCACAAGTTGCGGGTCATGCTCATCCTCACGGGAGTGCGCTCGAAGCAGATCCTGGGGCCCGGGGAGCACCTGCGGGGACGGGAGGTCGGCGTCGACATCGTGGGCTGAGGCATCCGAGACATGGCGAACCTCGTCGACAAGAGCTGGGACGTGCAGCGACGCATCGAGGAGCGAGCGAAGCGGCTCGGGAAGGGCAAGTACGGCCGCGTCCTCAAGATGGCCCGCAAGCCGACGTCCGATGAGTACAGCAAGATCGTCCTCATCACGGGCCTCGGACTCATCCTCGTCGGTGCCCTTGGATTCCTGATCTACTGGGGGATGCGATACGGCCCCGACGCCTTCCGGGACTTCTTCGGGGGGCCGTGAGGTCCCATGGGCCTCTTGGACGATTTGCCGAAGGACCAACCTCCGAAGCCGGAGGCGAAGGTCGAGGAGAGGCCCCCGGCAGGCCACTACGGCGTGAAGCTCGAGCTCGCGGAAGAGAAGATTTCCCTCACGGCGGGCCAGACGAAGGAATATGAGGTCCTCGTGACGAACACGGGCACGGAGGATGACACGCTCCAGATCAAGTTCGACCTCGTGTACAACGCGGAGGTCCCGGAACCTCCCGAGTGGATCGTGAAGGTCCACGGGGTCGAGGAGAAGGTGTGGGACGTCACGTACACGAAGATCCTTGAGAAGGAGTTCATGCTTATCTCGAGCGGGCAACGGGAGATGACCCTGTCGATCACCTGCCCGAAGGGAGCCCGGTACGGAGACCGGCTCAACGTCGTGGTCAACGTAATCTCGCGGGGCGACCCGACTGCCTTTGATGCGAAGACCCTGAGCTTCACTGCCCGCCAGGCCATCATCGCGGTGAAGTCGTCCATCGGCCATGAGCGTACCGTGGCCGACTCGATATACGCCCGCGCGAAGGCGAAGGACGTTGGCATCTTCTCGATCCTCGTGCCCGCGAACCTCCGGGGCTACATCCTCGTCGAGTCGATGAACCCGGACCGGCTCGAGGAGCTCGTCCGCGGCGTCCGCCGGGCGCGGGGCGTCGTCAGGGGGGAGGGGGAGTCGCGAGGCATATCCTTCACGGACATCGATCTGTACCTCACCCCGAAGCCCATCGTGAGCGGCATCATGGAAGGCGACATTGTCGAGCTCGTCGCGGGTCCCTTCAAGGGCGAGAAGGCCCGGGTCATGAAGATCGACGAGACGAAAGAGGAGATCACGGTCGAGCTATTCGAGGCGATGGTCCGCATCCCCGTCACGGTGCGGGGGGACCATGTCCGGGTGCTCCAGAAGGAAGAAGAGCGCTAGGCGCCTTCATTAAGTCACGGTCCGGCCCGGAGGAGTCGACCCGCGCCAAAGGCGGACCACCCGAGCCCGATGTAGACCGTGATGTGCTCGAACAGGGGCGCGACGCCCGTCAGGACGAGGGCCGCGGAGGCGGCGACGGTGGCCCCGGCGAGCCAGCCAGCGACGGGGCCGAAGGCGGGGGAGACGTGCATGGGTACCGCGAGGGTTGCCGCGGCTAAGGCGAGGAGAAGGAAGAATCCGGCGGACACAACGAAGTGGAGGTTGTACGGTGACTCCTCGGGGAAGACGCCGACGAGGAGGAGGAAGGCAGCGGCCGCGGCGAGGAGGACGCCTCCCGCCAAGCCGAGGTGACCCCCCGTCGTTCGGCCGACGACGAACCCGAACGGCAGGAGCAGAAGGCCGCCGAGGATCGCCCCGGCGTTGAACGCCCAGGCCGCCGGGGCGTCGGGATGGCCGAGGTCGCTGAGGAAGTTCTCGGTGATGTCGTAGCCGGCGTACGACGTGACAGCCACGGCGTACAGGGCGACCCACGTGGCGATCCCGATGGCCCCGAGGGCGCCGCCCGTCCGCGCGGAGAGGACGGACGCCATCGCGCTCGTCATCCCCCGCAACGGGATAAGGATTCGTTTCCGCTCCCGTTCGTCGCTGGCCCGAAACCTTTATGGTCGCCCGCCCAGTCGGGCGACGCCGCGGAGGTTCCGACGATGCCGGAGCGACTCCAAGTCCTCGTCGACGGCGGGAAGGCGACCCCGGGTCCTCCATTGGGGCCTGCCCTGGGCCCCCTCGGCGTGAACATCGTGGAGATCATCAAGGCGATCAACGAGAAGACGAAAACCTTCGAGGGGATGAAGGTCCCCGTCACCCTCGTCGTAGATCCCAGGACGAAGGCCTTCACGATCGAAGTGGGCACGCCGCCGACCTCTGCCCTCATTTTGAAGGAGCTGGGCGTCGAGAAGGGCTCCGGGGACGCGGGCAAGACGCGCGTGGGCAACCTCTCCCTCGCGGGCGCGATCAAGATCGCGAAAATGAAAATAGACGCGATGCAGGGTCGCACACTGAAAGCGCGGGTCCTCGAAGTCGTCGGGACGTGCGTGTCCATGGGCGTGACGGTGGACGGCAGGCCTGCGAAGGAGTTCTCGAAGGAAATCCGCGACGGCGCGCACGACAAGAAGCTGGCCGACTGAGCTGGCTACACGGCCCGGGGCATCCGACGACCGCGTGTCTTCCGAGGCTCCTCGAGGGCCTCCAGGGTCGCCTCGAGCTGGATCCGGACGAAGTCCATGTCGCCGACCCAGAGGCCCTGGAGCTTGTCGGTTACGAGGGCGCCCTCCCGGTAGAAGCTGTTCAGGATGAAGACCTCCCGGTCGTTCGGGAAGATGAAGGTGTGGGTGAGACGCGTATTCGGTAGGGGCCGCGCAGGGAACCGAAACTCGATGCGCATGTTCGACCCGAGGAGGCCGCTCAAGATCGGCAGGTCGTCCCGGTTCGCTTCGTTCAACACGATCCTCACGATCCGTCTCGACCGGCCGAGGGCGTCCACGAGGAGGCGGAGCACCTCCGGGGCGACGGGCAAAGGGCTTGCGCACAGGACCTGCGTGCGGCTCGAGAGGACGATCTCCCGCAACTTCCGGCCGACTCCCTCCGCGCCCTTGTAGATCCAGAGGTCGCCGTCCGCGCCCCCGCCGCCCCGCGGGAGGGTCTCCTCGAGGTTGCCGACCACCTCCGCCGCGGACGCGAGATCATCCGATCGGCTCTGCCGTGCCTCCTCCGCGACGATCCGCGGCGCCCGAGACCGGTATCGGTTCGGTCGCTCCTGGGACACCTCGATCCATCCCTTCGCGAGGAGGGACTGCAGGATGCGGTACACGGCGGGGTACTGCACGCCGAGCAGGTCGCTCACCCGGTGCGCGGTCGATGTGCCGTTCCGCACGAGGGCGAGGTACGCCTCGGCCTCCTTCCCCGTGAGGCCGAGGGCCTCGAGGGCCCGCCCCATCTCCACGGCTCGCATGCGGGCCGCCTAAGGACGCGCTCCCCAAAAGGGTTACGTGCGTTATCATCGTAAGGCTGATAATCCCAGTTGAGCGGGACGGGTCCGGCGGATTTCACGGTCGTCGCGCGAGATGCGTGCCTCCGCTCACAAAGCCTTATTAACGGGGCGCTCCTTCGTCGCCCTCCTTGCAGGAGGCGTTTCTCGCCGGTGGCACTGCAGGAGGCGGATTTCGTTGGCGGAAAAGCGGTCGGTCGAGACGGTCAAGAAGGCCCTCGAGGCCGCGAAGCCGCGGAAGTTCAAGGAGTCCGTCGAAATCTCGATCAACCTCCGAGACGTGGACCTCTCGATCCCCAAGAACCGGATTGATGAGGAGATCGTCCTGCCAAAGGGTCGCGTCGGGCGAGCTTGCCCTGAGGGCGAGGGACACGGCGGACCTGGTGATCCAGCCTCAGGAGATTGAGGAGTACGCCGGGAACCGGGCGAAGGCGCGGGCCCTCGGCCGGGACTACGACTTCTTCGTGGCGGAAGCGCCCCTCATGCCCACAATCGGCCGGCGCCTCGGGGTCGTACTCGGACCTCGGGGGAAGATGCCGAGGCCCGTGCCTCCGACGGCGGACCCAGCGCCCCTCATCAATGCGATGCGCAACACGATCCGCATGCGTAGCAAGGACCGGCGGACGTTCCACGCAGCGATCGGCACGCGGGATATGACTCCCGAGGACCTTGCAGAGAACCTGGACTTCCTCATGCGACGGCTCACGGGCAAGCTCGAACGCGGACGCTTTAACATCCAGTCGGCCTATGTCAAGACGACGATGGGCCCCGCCGTGAGGTACCTCTGAGGAGATGACATGGCTCACGTGGCACCCTACAAGAAGGCGATGGTCGAGGAGCTCGCCCGTCGCTTTGAGGAGAGCCGCGTCGTGGGGATTGCGAACATCCACGGGATCCCGGCCCCCCAGTTCCAGGCGATCCGTCGGAACCTCTCGGGGCGGGCCTCCATCACCGTGTCGAAGAACAACCTCGTGCGGCTCGCCCTGAAGGAAGCGGCCGCCCGGAAGCCCAAGCTCGACGAGCTCGCGCAGACTATCGAGGGCCAGACGGCCGTCGTGACATCGGATCTGAACCCCTTCAAGCTGTTTCGGGAACTCGAGTCGACGAAGACGCGCGCCCCCGCGCGGGGCGGCGAGATCGCGCCGGACGACCTCTGGGCGCGTGAGGGGGAAACGCCCTTCAAGCCGGGTCCCATCGTCGGCGAGTTGCAGAAGGCCGGCATCCCGGCCGCAATCGAGCGCGGGAAAGTCGTCATCAAGAAAGACAAGCTCCTCGTGAAGGCGGGGGACTGCATCCCGCGAGAAGTGGCGCAGGCCCTCGCCCGACTCGAGGTCTTTCCCCTGGTCGTGGGCCTCGACCTGCGCGGGGCCTACGAAGAGGGGATGGTGTTCCGTCGTGATGCCTTAGCGATCGACGACGTTCATGTGCGCGCCCGGGTCACAGAGGCCGCGCGGGGCGCCTTCAACCTCGCCATGTTCGTTACCTATCCGGCGAAGGTGACGATCCGCCCGCTCCTCGCCCTCGCCCACCGGAAGGCCCTGGGCCTCGCGGTGAAGAGCGGCTTTCCGACGAAGGAGTCCGTGAAGCCCCTCCTTGCGAAGGCATACGCCGAGATGCTCGTCCTCGCGGGCCGTGCCTCCGAGGCCCTCGATGACGACCTGCGCTCAAGGCTCGGAGGATCATCCGGCCCTCCGCAGGCCAAGGCACCGCCCAAGGAGAAGGAGGAGCAGGCATGAGGGGGAGGAGAGACCCGAAGCGAAGGTCGCCGAGGATGGCGTCGCGTTCAACGAATCTTCAAACGAACAGGAGGTGAGCACGCATGGAATATGTCTACGGGGCGCTGGTCCTGCACTCGGCCGGCAAGAAGGTGACGGAGGAGAGCCTGAAGAAGGTCCTCACAGCCGCCGGCGTGAAGGTCGATGAGACTCGCGTGAAGGCTCTGACCGCCGCGCTGGAAGGGGTGAACATCGAGGAGGCTTTGTCCACGGCCGTCGCGATGCCCGCCGCCGCATCCGCGGCCGCACCTACAGCCGAGAAGAAGGAAGAGAAGAAAGAGGAGAAAAAGAAAAAGGAAGAGGAAAAGGCCACTGAGGAAGAGGCTGCGGCGGGTCTTGGCGCGCTCTTCGGGTGAACCAGGCGTTCCGCGAGACCGCACCAACAGCGCACTCCGTCCACGGTCGATCGAAGGCGCCTCTATGCACCTGCGGGGAGACGACGAGGCTTTCGCGGGGGATCGCACCCTCCGGAAGGATCCCCACGCCCCGCGGGTCTTGTTCGAACGGTCTCCTCAAGCCTGCTGAGAACCGCTCATGGGGAGGGCGAGCCCGTCGCACGGAGGGTCCTGGGATGTCGCCCCTCGGCCTCGCCCCGCCTGGTCGCCAGGGCGGGATCGCCTCACGGTCTAGATTTCCATGAACACGGTGACTTGCGATCTCGAGATGGCGTAGACCACGAAGGGCGCGGTCTTTGAACCGCCCATCCCTGGGGACCCGGAGGGCATTCCAGGAAGCGCGATTCCGTCGATGCTGGGATTCTCCGTCATCAGCGTATGGATTGCTTCCATCGGCACATGCCCCTCCACGAAGTAGGACCCGAGAATCGACGTATGGCAGCTCCACATGTTGCTGGGAATTCCCTTGGCCTGTTTGACGCCCGAGACGTCCGCCATCTCGTTGGGTGTCACTTGGAAGCCATTCGCTTCGAGGTAGGCCATGTACTGGTGGCAGCAGCCGCACGTGGCCTCCAAGTGGACGTCGATGGGGCCCAGGTCTGCAGGCGGCTCGTTCCTGCCCGGGAACACGAGCGGATGCAGCAGTAGAGCGTAGACCGCGATCGCGACCACAACGACCACGAGCGTCGCGATGAGGCGACTTCGAGAGCGGGCAGGATCCTGCCGTGCGCGCGCCGCTCGTCTCCTCCTGACCCCTTCGATTCCCGGGACGGCATGGGAGTCTACGCCCGGATGGACCTTCTGCAAGTGAGCGGGGAAGTTCTCAACTTTGAGAGAGGTCCCACAGACGGAACACTTCCCGAGGCTCGACTTTCGGGTCATCTTTCCACGGACCGCACTGCGCACTATGTCTTCGCCTGTATTCGTATCTACTGAACATATTTCGGCTCGCCTCCGAGGAGCGCGGCATGCATCTCATGGAGGAGAAACTCAGTTATAGGAGTCAGGAGATACCCGTGGACCGGGGAGGATGGTGGGGTTCGCATGGTGAGGAAAACTCGCTTGGACGTTTTGTGTGTCGTCGTGGTTTTTGCGCTGGTCGGATCTTTCTTGGGCTTCGTTCCTTCGGCAGGAGGAGGGATGAGGCCGGATCGGTACAACCTGTACTTCGGAGACCTTCACACCCACACGATTTACTCGGATGCCTGGGAGGGCACCCCCTGGGATGCCTTCGCGGCGGCGACCGCCGCGGGCGCGGACTTCATGGCGGTAACGGACCACGATTCGTACGGGTACTGGATCTCGCCCGAGGAGTGGGAAGACACCTTGGCCGCCGCGGACTTCTACACGACGAAGACGTTCGTCGCGATGGCCGGCTACGAGTTCTGGATCGCATGCGCGGGCGAGATCAACGTGTTCAACACCCCGAACTTCCCGCCCGTGCCCCGGGATCCGGACCAGCGGCCTGTCCCCGGCTGTGACGGACCCCCCGACCAGGTCCTGCCCGCCTTCTACGACTGGCTTGCGAACGAGCCCGGCGCAATCGGACAGTGGAACCACCCCACGTACGTGACGAGGAACTTCCACGACTTCCTCGGGTGGAGCGAGCACCGGGACGCGGGCATGACGATGATCGAGGTCTGGAACTGGAAGTACACGGAGACCAGCTACATCCTGGCCCTCGACAAGGGTTGGCACGTCATGCCGACGGCGAACTCGGACACCCACAGCCCTGACTGGATCTCCGGGTCCGAGGTGCGGACGGTCCTGCTGGCCAGCCGCCTCACCCCTGGGGAACTCTACCAGGCGATGAGCGCGGGCAGGGGCTACGCGACCCTGGACAAGAACCTGCGTATCTCCTACAGACTGAACGGCGCGGTGATGGGCTCGACCTTGTCTTCACCCGGATTCAGCTACGTGGCTGAGATCCACATCGAGGACCCGGACGGGAGCCCCAAGGATGAGATCACGTTGGTGGAGATCATCTCCGACGGTGGAGAACGGGTCGCAAGCGTGCCGGTGAGCGGCACGGTGGTCGATCTGACGGTCGCACTCGCGTCGGAGACGGCGACCTACTTCTACCTTCGGGTGAGCACCGCGTCGAACCATGAGGGAACCCCCGGGGTCACGGCCTGGACGGCTCCCGTGTGGACCGGACGCTGAGCCCCCGGTGTGGGGCCGCCCGCGTCGTAGAACCGGCCTCATGGGGAGGAACGTGCGAACCTAGCTTCAAGGTTCTACCTCCTCCACCTGGGCAAGAGCCGGCCCGTCCGTTTCATGTACTCCTCGTATTCCCTCCCGTGCCGGGCTAGCAACTCTGCCTCCTCCTCGTCCATGAAGCGGGTGGGTGAGATGGGCCCGTCCAAGGTATTGTAGAACAGGACGATTAACAGCGCCAGGACGTTGAGGGTCAACAGGAGCCATCCGAGGGGCAGAAGGATGAAGTGAAGGTAGAAGGGATGTCGGACGTACGCGTAGGCGCCCGTGGTGATCAACTGCCTCTCCTCTGTCGACATCGCGAACACCCGCTTCGCCAGGGTCCGCCCCACGGTCGTCATGAGGGCGAGCGCGGCCATCGAGAGAGCGATGCCCGCGCCTTGCACGACCATGTCCGCGGGAGTGGGGAAAGTGAGCGAAGGCGAGTAGAGCAACCCGATTCGCAGGAAGAGACCGTCGATCACGAAGAGGAGGGGGAGGACGACGAGGACGATGCGCGCCACGGATGACCAGATCCGGTTGAGACGGCTCGACGGGCTCTCCTGTCCCCTGCTTTTCTCGAGTTCGCGCTTCCGCGCGTCGGTCATGAACTTTCGCTCCCAGTACGGAAATACGGCGAACCAAAGGGCAAGGGCCATGCTCCAAGTCGCCAGCAGGAGGATCGCAACCGCGTCAACCGAGATCACCGAAGCACCTGCGACCATCGTGGGTAGGGCGTTTTCGTCCCTAATCTCTTTCTTGGACCCCCTCCCGGATCGTTGATTTCAGTTTTCCCTGACGAATGGGAATCCCGCACTGCTCCGGCCGCATCCGCGGCCTGGAAACGCCTCAACAGTTCCATCGTGGGTTCCCGGAACTCCTCGACGGCGTCGCCCGTCCAGGCTAAACGAGCCCTTGGACTGAGTGAGCCAGAGGAGCATTCGGCTCCCGTCGTCGTGGATGACTTCGCGCAAAGCATCCTTCCATGGAGCCCAACGCTGACGTCGGGCAGACCGAATCCTCAAATCTCGTCCTGACTAGTACACGGCCGTAATCCCGACGAGGTCTTTCACGACATCCGTCTCGAGATCGAATTGTTCGGAGAAGAGCCGGTAGCAGAACAGCTCTTCCTTCGTCCTCACGGGTACGGGCACTCGTCCCTTCTCTCTCTCAAGTTCCGCGTTGGAGATCTGCCGATTTGCCTCATCGCGAATCACTTCGAAGGAGCCAGTTCCTTCCGCGAACTTCTGCTTGTTCCGCCAGAGCAGCTCCTCCGGAAGGGCGTCGGGGAAGGCCTTGCGCAGCAGCCACTTCTCCACCCGCTCTCGACCGTGAATCTTGAACTGCGGCGGCAGGCTCAGAGCGAACTGCACGTGCTCCCAGTCGAGGTAGGGCACGCGTCCCTCGAGGGAATGAGCCATCGTCATGCGATCCGTCCGCTGCAGGTTCACGTTGTGCAGGGCTTGGGTGATCCGCACGAGCTCCCCGTGCAGTCCCGCCCCGTCCGGGAATTCCCTGAGGTACTCATATCCGGCGTACAGCTCGTCCGCGCCCTCGCCCGTGAGGACGACTTTCACGTGCTTCCTGGCGAGTTCGGACACGAAGTACGTGGGCACGGCGCTCCGGATGAGTGCCGCGTCGTAGGATTCGAGGTGGTAGGCCACCTTCGGCAACGCCTTGAGGACGTCCTCCTCGGAGAACTCCCGAATGTGGTGCTCCGTTCCGATGTGCTCGGACGCCCGCAGGGCGCTCTCCAGGTCCGGCGCCCCCGCCATACCCGTGGAGAACGTGTGGAACGACTCGAGGTCCCGAGCCGCGAGGGCTGTCACGAGGGTGCTGTCCAGGCCGCCAGAACAGAACGTTCCCAGTGGCACGTCGGACATGAGTCGTTTGTTCACCGCGGCCGGGAGAAGCTTCCGCAGTCGGGCCAAGGTGGCTTCCTCTGTCCAGTCTTCCCGGAGGTCCGTGGACCACCGGACGAAGGGCTGGAAGCCTCGGTCCGGGCGGTACCAGTGGCCGTTCGGGAATTCCCGGACGCGCTTCGACGCGTGGATCAAGGCTTTGATCTCGGAGGCGAAGTAGAACGTCCCGTCTTCGATCGCATAGTAGAGCGGCTTGATGCCCACTGGATCCCGCGCGAGATACAGTGACTGCCCGTCCCAGATTGCGAGGGCGAACATCCCGTCGAGGCGCGATGCGACCTCGGGGCCTAGGTCCTCATAGAGGTGAAGGGGAATCTCGCTGTCCGACCGCGTCCGTAAGCGGTGCCGGTCGAGATCCTTCGCCAGAGACCGATAGTTGTAGATCTCGCCGTTCGACACGGTGCATCGGCCCTCGGACTCGTCGAAGATGGGCTGGTGGCCGCCCTCGACGTCGATGATGCTCAGCCGCGCCTGCCCGATACCAATCCCGTCGGCGACGTAGAGGCCCCTGTCGTCGGGGCCCCGATGCCGGAGGGTCTCCACCATTCGTCGCAGGAGCTCTCGGTCCACATCTCCGGCCATGCCGGCGATCCCACACACGGGTGTCACCACACCTGACGGCCCGCGTTCGTCACGAGGGCCCGGAGCATCGAGACGACCGCCGCGTGGACCTCGGCCCGCAGGCCGTCCGCGCTCGGCTCCACATGGCCCGTGATCCCGTCCATGAGGCCCGCGTCCGCCGCGGCCTGAAGGGCGAGGGTTTCCAGGGTGCCGTCGTGCATCGCGTCCGAGGACTCCGCAAGGAACGCCAGGCAAGCCTCCACGCCGTATGCGCCCCAGTTCGACACTGCGGACGCGACGAGGATGTCGACCTCCGTCTCCGGGGCGATGCCGCCTTTGCATGGGCACGCGCACGTCCTCCCGAAGGGCACCGCGTCCCGGATCGCGTCGCGGATGTTGCCCATCCCGATCTCGTTCCCGCCGTCGCCGATGCCGATCGTCACGATGCCGGCCTCTCGGGCGCGCTCGACGAGGGGATCGACTTTCGCGATGGGTCCCGTGACGTCGAAGCCCTTTCGCGTGTGGATCCGGCCGCGGGCGTTCATCCCGCCCTTCTCGATCGCGATGACCGCCGCAGGATGCAGCTCCTCGAGGGTCCGGTCGGACGCCTCGCGGGCCTTCACGAGGTCCTCCGGCCAGGGAACGACGGCGCCGGCGTGGATGGGGTGGTCCGACTTTGCCGCCCTCCTCGCCTCCTCGGGTGTAAGGGCGACGAGGCCCGCCCCTCGCACGACCCGCTCCGCAGCGGCCACCAATCCTCGCTCGACGGCGAACACGGGCACGGCCCCGAGGGCGAGGTTCAGGCTCCGGCCGAGGGCAGCCGCGCCGGGCGGTCCGTCCGTCTCGAAGATCTGCTCGGACACCCAGGGCCGGTCCGGCCACCCCGTCGCAAGGAGGACGACGTCCCCCTGCCGGATGCGCCTCCGCAGCAGGTTTGCGGCCGCGAGGGCGAGGGGCCTCCCCTGGCGCGTCCGCGCGGGTGGATAGAGGAGATGGACGACGCCGCGGAACGCGAGGTCTGCCGTGATGATCCGGTCCACGCTCTCGCCGAGCGCTTCCGGTAGGTCGGCCATGTCACGCAACCCCGAGCCACTTGAGGCGCTGTCGCTCCGTCATCGCCTTTCCCGTGGCGGGATCGACGGCCCGGCAGGCCCCTTCGATCATTCGGGTGACGGTCCTCCCGCATGCGGTCGCGTTGCCGAGGAGATGGGGGGCATCTAGGATGCCGAGCTTCACGGCCCTCGCGAGGGTCGCCGGATCCGCCCATGGGTCGTCCGCGCCCTCCGGCGCGACGTGCTTGATCCGTTCGAGGAGGAACCACGCCTCGTCGATGAGCTCCGCACGCCGGCTCAGGAGGGCCTCGTCCTTCAGGACATCGGGGAGGCCGAGCAAGGCGTTCCGGATCGCGCCCCGGGCGATTCGGCAGGACTCGACGAGCTCCTTGGGTCCCGTGTGGTAGACAGCCTCCGAGTACCCCACGACGTGGACGATGTGCGGCCGGATGCTCATCATCGTGTGGATCGAGGAACCGATGTGCCCCTTCGCCTGGTCCATGTCCAGGGGCAGGCTGTTCAGCCCACTCCGCGCTTCCCGGAAGGCGCGAAAGGTCTCGTCCTGGAGGCCCTCCACGAGTTCGATCTTCGCGGTCATCTTCGCGAGGTCCATGGCCGGCGACGTGCCGCGGGGATTGTTGAACATGTACTGGGCCACATAGTCCCGGACGCCCGCCTTCTTCGCGTTGTACGCGGCGAGGAACGCCGCCGTCACGGCGACCGCGTCGGGCGCATCCCGGAGGGACCAGTGGTGGGCCTCGTTCACCTCGACGGGGATCGCCTTCGAGGCGTACCACCCCATCGCCCCGACGTTCTCCGCGATGGATATCTCGAGGGGTCGCTTCGAGCGACCGTCGAGGAGGCTGTACCAGAACAGGGGGATCGCCCCCCAGGCGATGTGGATCGTGTCATGGAGCATGGCCGCCCACTTCACGAGCTCGTTCGTCCCGCTGTAGCACCGGAGGAGGGGGTAGTTCCCCGTCCGCGTGGCTTCGTAGATTCGCCGTAGGTCCTCTGGCGATCGGACCATCACGCCGCCTGCCCCGTCGAGCTCTGGCCGCATTTGCTCCGGGTGGAAGAAGAACTCCTGGGCGTTCTGGTCCGGGGCGACGGACAGGACGTCAAGGACGTGGGCCTCGGCGACCTCCTGCGCACCGCGGACCGTGTCCTCCACGGACGGCATGCCGAAGTGGTGGCGCAGGAGTGGCGCCGGCCGGGCGTGCTCGATCCGCTCGAGGAGGGTGTGGGCGTACGCCTCCTCTCCCTGAGACGCGGCCTCGCCGCGGAGCCAGGCGACGATGTCCGTCGCGGGTTGGCTTCCGTCGAACACGGCGTCGAAGAGGCCGATGGACTCCGCCTCCGCCGCGCAGGGCGGCGTGCCGCCGAACACGAACCTGCGGTCCTTCCGGAGCCCCTCCCGGTCGACGGCCGCCTTGAACTCTTCGAGGACCGCGCGGGCGTTCTCCGGAGTGAGCCGGTACGAGACGGCGACGAGTTGAGGGTCCTCCGCCCGGATCGCCGCGATGACCTTGGGGACGGGCACCGCGGGGCCGAGGAACGTCACCTCGTAGCCGTTCTCCTCCGCAAGGTGGAGGAAGTTCACGATCCCGCCCGTGTGGACGCAGTTCCCGATCGAGGCGCCAAGGACCTTCATCCATTGCCTCCCGCCGCGAGGAGGCGGATCTCCTTCACGGACATCCCCTCGATCCCGAGGCGGTCCACCGTGCGGCCCTCCTTCCAGAAGTCTCGTCCATGGATCATGGAGGCGAGGTGGATGATTGTCCGGATCGTGGGCACGGGCACCCCCAGCATCTCTCCGATCGAGGCGATCGGCACGAGGCTCATCGGGACGTCCTCGAGGATGTACCGGTGGTTCAGGTGGGCCGGGGCCGTGATGCCCTTGTAGCTCGGGGTCGACTGGATCGCCTGGTACAGGTCGCGGCCCGGGGAGTTGTACACGAGGTAGAGCCACTCCCGCGCGGTGTGCGCGTGGATCCCGAGGGCCTCCGCGACGGCGACGCGCTCCCGGTCCATCGCCTCGAGGATCGCCGAGACGGAGGGCGTGATGCCTTCAAGGTAGTACTCGAAGTCCCCGTGGGTCGATTCGATTCGACCCGCGTTCAGGATCATGACGCCGGGGTGGAAGATCGCCCCGATGTTGTCCAGACCCGTCTTGAGGACGTTGTCGCCAGGGATGAACTGCGGGTACGCGACGCGGATCGCCTTGAGGACCTCGGGGGTCTTGTAGCTCGGCAGGGCCGCCAGGGCGACCTCGTTCTTGATGTCGAAGATGTGGGCGCTCGTCGGCTCGACATGCCTCGACGTGTAGAGGAACGTCTGGGCCTCCGCCACGATCACGTCCGCCTTTACCCCCTTCTGCAGGAATACGTTGCGGACCTCGAGGGCTCCGCCCGTGCGTCCGGGGTTGAGGAGGACGATCTGTCCGTCGGAGACGGCGTCCGCGAGGGCTCGGGCGATGTCCCCGTGGGCATGGGCCGGCACGGCGACCATCACGATGTCCACGTCCTCAACGGCCTCCTTGATGTCCGTCGTCGCGAGGGACACGCGTCCCTCGCCGGAGATGACGCCTTCGAGCTCGATGGACCCGCGCATGCGGATGTGCTCGACGCGCAAGGCGCTCCGGTTCCAGAGGTTCACGGGGAATCCCATCATCGCGAGGTGTCCGGCCATCGCGAGGCCGCCGTGACCTGCGCCGAGGACCGCGAATCGGGGAGCCATCCGCCTCGGCCCCCGACGGGCCCGCGCCCTCGCCGCCATCCGGCGGCTCACGATCACCTCGGCGGCCGGTGCCTCCGTGGCATCTCGGGAGCGGCCCACGCGGGGCACCTCGAGGGCGGCCTCCCAGTCCATCTCTCGCATCGTCATCCTCCTGATCCCGCGCCCGACGGCCCTCCGTGCGGGACCCTCGATATGGGATCCCCAACGAAGAAAGCTCCGGGGCCTCTCGGGCCCTAGCCCCCCGCGCGACGGGGGAGGGGGCGTCCCGTCGGAGTCGCGGCTGAATCTCGTGGCCCGCTTACGAGGAGCTTGTGCGGTAAATACCTTTCCCTTCTGGGTACGATTATCATAAACCGCCTTCCTTCGCCTTTTTCTGCAGGCGGTCGCGGCGCTGCTTCGACGTGAAGCCCGTCGCTCGCGCGAGGAAGCCGTTATAGGCCCGGATCGTGTCGGTCGCGGTGTCGTCCGGCGCACCCGGCTTCATCGACGTGTCGACGAAGAGGCTCTTGCCGTCCGTCCACGCCTCGAACCGCTCCAGCGCCCCGTACGAGACGACGACCCTATCGCCTACCGTGGCGACGCTCCCGAAGATCTCCGTCGCGAGCTGCCGTAACCCGTCTCCCTGGACGACCTTCGCCTGCCCCCGCTTCAACTCGTAGGCCTGCATCGCGGTCCCACCCGGGCATGCTGGATTCGTGTCATGAACGTTGCGTCGCGCCGCGGGGGAAGGGATCCGCGGAGGTCAGCAGGAAGGCCTGCACGTCGACGTAGGTCCGCCAGAGTTCCTGGCAGCCGCACGTCAGGTCCGCGAAGTCTCGCCGCAGGCCGAGGGAAAATTCCTCGATCGCGTCGAGGACGCGTCCATCGCACGATCCGCAGTTGTGGGCACCCCGAGGGAGGCCGCCCGCGGTGGGATGGCTCTTCACGTTCGCCGTGAGGTCGCGGGTGCGTTCGAGGACCTCGACGACGGACCACAGCCAGGGGGGCCGGTACCCTCCCTGGCGGTACAGCCGGTCGACGACTGTGTGGCTCTGCACGTTCACCGGATTGAAGGAGATCGTATCGCTGTAGGGATCTGCGTCGCGACCCGAGCGGACCGCGTCCTCGATTCCCTCGCGCTCCGTGAGGAAGGGCGGCTTGATCAGGAGGTACGTCTTCACGGTCGCCCCGACGTCGTGGGCTAGGTCTGCCGCGCGGGCGTGTTCCTTGAGGCCCCACACCTTGTTCACGCTGTGCCGCAACACGCGTTCGTCCGTCGACTCGAGTCCGAGGGCGATCTCGAGGGCGTCCACGAAGCCCAACGCGTGCTCCAGCTGGTCGCGGCGGAGGAGATGGGAAAGGGTCTCGACGATCACCTTCTCGCATCGGTCGCCGAGGGCTTCCAGGATGCGCGCGCGGGCCTCGGGGGTGACCTCGTGGTCGTCGAAGAAGTTGCCGGACGTGTAGACCTTCGCAATCGGCTGGCCCACGTGCTTCGGCACGACGACGTCGAGCTGGTGGAGGAGATCGTCCGTGGAAACCTCCCGGGCCACGTCGTTCACGTAGCCGCACATGGAGCAGCCGCTCGCCCGGGCCCAGTAGCAGCCCCGGGTCCGGAAGATGATGACCCAGGCGTCCACGACCCTCTTGTGGAGGAGGTCCTTCTCCGTCCACGTCGCGATGTACGCCCGCGGATCGAAGTCCCGGGGCCGTCGGAGGTCCTTCACGAGCTGCGGCAGGCGCATAGGCCGCGGCTCGAAGGGGGGCAGGCTGAAAAAGGTTTGGACGTCAGGGGCGGTCCCGCAGGGCGGACAGACCGAGCAGCACGCCCGCCCCGAGGAACAGGAAGCCGAAGAACTGGAGGAGGAACGCGACTTCCGGCAGGACGTTCACGGGGACCGAGACTGCCATGATCCGCGGCGCCTCCACGAGGATCTGGTAGAGGATCCAGCACACGATGCCGAGGGTCGCGAGCCCGATTCCCGTCGCGGGATTCCGGTGCCGGTGGACGATGATCGCGGGACGCGCCTGCTCCTTCGGCACTAGCGCCGTCCTGGCGGCTGGGGTCGCGAACGCGGGTCCCGGCGAGACGCGCGGCCCCGGAAGATCCGCGGGCGCATACCGTTGCTCCGAGTCACACCACCAGCGACTGTAGCGCTCGATCCAACGGAGGGTCTGTCCGCACGTGGGGCAGGCATGTTTGTAGGACGGCAGGCGAGCGTAGCTCTTGCAGGAGTAGCAGTACCAGCGGTCGTACCGGGCGATGTAGTCGAGTTCGCGTCCGCACGTGGGACAGGGATGGGCGGGTCGGGCCGTTAGACCGGCCGACGGCTTTGCGGCCGGGGCACGTTTCGGAGGCGCCCCTTGCGCGGGCTCGGGCTTCACCTCGAGCATCAATCCCGCGCCTGAGGGAGCCCCCATTGCAGCCGCGGGTCCGGTGGAGGTCCCCTGTTCCAGCTTGGGCTCCACGGGCGCGATCGTCGCCTCCTGGTCCGCGGGGGCGGGCCGTTCCGGTTCTGGTTCCACGGCGGCGGGCTTCTCGAAGCTGACCTCGAGCTTGGCCTCCTCGGGAGGTTCCTGCTCGTCGAGAAAGCTCAGCAAGCGTTCCTTGAGTTGCTCCTTCGTGCCAGAGGGATTGAGGTCATATGCCTTGCATAGGTCGAGCAAGCGGGCCTTCTTCGCTTGGAGGATCTCCTCGCGGTCGAGGGGAGGCCGTTCCTCGCCCTCGATGTCCTCGGCTGGCTCAGGGGTCTCTGAGGGGCTCGACTCCGCAGCTTTCGCGGGTTCTTCTCCGGTGGTGTCGGAAGGCGTCTCGGAGGGAGCTTCCGGGGACTCTGGGGCGACCTGGGAGACCTCGACCGGGGGCGCGCTCACGGCCTCTTGGGCTGGGACCTCCGCAAGCTGAGCGCCCCTCTCCGCGTCCTCCGAGGGCGGGTACGCGTTGCACTGATAGCAGAAGAAGCGCTCGTACTGAGCCACGTAGGAAAGGATACCGCCGCACGCAGGGCATTGCTTCGCCCCGCGGTCGCCGTAGCCCTCCGGGGCGTATTGCTGGCAGTGGTAGCAGAAGTGACGCTGGTATGCGTCGAGGAGCGTCAGCTCATTGCGGCAGTTCGGACAAGGGAGAGCGCTCACGGTCGGGGAAGCAGGCGGGGCAACGAGAATAAAGGCTTGTCCCTAGTTGCCGATTTTGAGAGTCACGGGCGCGTTGGGCGGCAGTCGAGTTCCGGAAAACACTTTTACGGGGAGCGGTCATGGACGTGCGGCGCCACCATAGCTCAGCCGGTAGAGCAGCCGCCTTGTAAGCGGCAGGTCGGGAGTTCGATTCTCCCTGGTGGCTTTTCCACTGACGGTTCACAGGCGACGCACGAGCGCGAGCCATGTCATCCGCATCCCGAAGGGCCACTGGGCTCTCTCATCGTCCGCGATTCGACTCGGTTTTTCCGGATGGCGCCTTCGGAAATCCCTGAGGATGAGTCGAGGGTACGTGGGCGTCAAGTGCTCACAGATGGCATCGAAGTGACCACTCATCCGATCTCTGCCAAGGGTGGAGTCAGGGTAGACGGGAGAAAGCCTTTTGCGTGAGGGGGTGTTCGTCCGCCTGTCGCGATTTCGAGTAGAAACGCGTGCCTGGACATAAAGGTTGCGCAGGTCGTTGCGGACGAACTCGGCGTGCGGCAAGGAGGGCTGGAGGCGTCAGCCCTGCGTGAGACCGTGGATTCCCATGCTGGCGTAGGTTGCGACGTGAGGGTCCGGGAACCAGAGAGAAGTTGCTGGGAGTAGTGTCCATGTCAGGAATCGCCGGCATTGCGGACTCCGGAAGACGCGATCAGGTCGAACGAATGTTGACCAAGATCGCCCACAGGGGCCCTGCGGGGCGCGTCGTCGTCGACGTGGAGGGCGCCACCCTGGGGCTCCTCTGGACGAAGGCTCAGGAAGATTCCGCAGCCATCCTGAGGGAGAGGAATGCGGCCGCCGACGACGCGGGCGAGGGACATCTCGCCGAGGCGGTCGTCGTCGACGGCAAGACGATCCTCACGCGAGATCGGATTGGCGTGGCGCCCCTCTACTACGGTCACACGGAAGACGGGGCCCTTTGCTTCGCCTCCGAGGTCAAGGCGATGCTCGAGGTCACGCGAGAGCCCTACGAGATGCCGCCCGGCTATGTCCTCGAAGCCGGAAGACTCCGGCCATACTTCGAACTGAGGGCACAGAAGCCCCTTGATGATCCGCCGGGGGCGATCGCGAAGGAACTTCGTAGCCGTCTCGAGACGTCTGTCGAGAAGAGTTCCGGCAAGGATGGAGTGGGATCATGGCTCTCCGGCGGACTTGACTCCAGCACGATGGCCGCTCTCGCGAGAACACACATGCACACCCTGCATACCTTCGCGATAGGCTTTGAGGGCGCCCCCGACGTGCGGTACGCCCGTGAAGTCGCCGCTTTCATCGGGTCGGAGCATCACGAACTGGTCGTCACCCTGGACGACTTGCTCAAGGCGCTGCCTGAAGTCATCTACCACCTCGAGTCGTTCGACGCCTTGCTCGTGAGGTCGACCATCACGAACTACCTCGTGTCCAAGATGGCGTCGGAACACGTGTCCGCGGTCTTCACGGGAGAGGGCGGGGACGAGCTCTTCGCGGGGTACGAGTACCTCAAGTCCCTCGCACCATCGTCGCTTTCGGGAGAACTCATCGACATCATGAACAGGCTCCACAACACAGCCCTCCAGCGCGTGGATCGCAGTGCCTCCGCCTGGGGGATGGTCGCGCACGTGGGCTTCCTCAATCCCGACGTCGTGGACTATGCACTACGCATTCCCGTGACATACAAGCTCCGTGATGGCATTGAGAAGTGGATCCTTCGCCGCGCCATGGAGGGAGTGCTTCCCGAGAACGTGTTGAAGAGGGCAAAAGCGAAGTTCTGGGAAGGCGCGGGAGTCGGAGAGCTTTTGCACAGGTACGCCGAGTCTCAGATCTCGGACGCGGAATTCGCACGACAGCGGACGCTTCCGAACGGTTGGGAGCTGAACTCGAAGGAGGAGCTGATGTACTATCGCATCTTCCAGGGGCACTTCGGGGACCTTGCCGATCTTTCTTGGATGGGGAGGACGAAGGGGGCGCCGAAGCAGCAGTGATTAGGTGAGGACCCCCGTGAACGAAGACCGCGCGATCTGCCAGTGAGGCTTCGATCGCCGTGAATGCGTTCGTTCCCCCGAACGCAGGCAATGCGTCTACCGCCTGGCAGTGTGTCCCTGTCTCCTCCTAGTTTCCACATCTAAGTTCTAAATATCGTGGGGTCCATGACCAGGGTCGTGTCTCGGCACCGGGCTGCCGAACAACGGCTGTGCCCAGTGACGTAGGCAGCTGCGAGGGGCGAGGAGGCTGGTTCCGTGTGGAGAGACGTCAGTCGGTGGAGCGCGGTAATTCTCGTCCTCGTGATACTGGTGGGTCTCGGAGGGATCGCATCTTTCGTCCCGACCGGCACGCCGGGGCACGAGGACATCGAGGAAGGTTCCGTGGCGCATGAACCCTCTGACCGCGGGACCTTCAATCCGCACCTGTGACGGGGGACCGCGCCCGAGGTCTCGGACAAGGCGTCGTTCTGACCGCGGCCGGAACGAACTGGACCCGACAGTTCGGGGCCTGGCGAGAGGGGCATGACCAGGCACGCGGGATCGCGGTTGCGGGAAGGGGGGGCTACGGCGACGTCTACGTCATTGGGGAAATTTCAGGCGGTGCCCTCCCGGGCCAAACGAAGCTGGGTTCGGCGGATGCCTTTGTGCGGAAGCTCGACTCCGCGGGCAGGGCGGTTTGGGGTCGTCAATTCGGAACCTCTGAGT
>CAYGBO010000026.1:23094-23524 GCA_964348145.1 uncultured Methanomassiliicoccales archaeon | reverse complement strand
GGGATCGACATCCACTCGGGAGTCCCGCGCCTGCCTACGGGTCGACCCACCGCGAACGTCGCACTGCAATGAATCCGATGAGGGCCGAGAAGCCCACGAGATAGGCCCATCCCAGCAGGATCTCCGACGTCGGGATCGTCAGGAGCCCGAAGTAGTACTTCGCGAGCTGGGCCGCGTGGGTCGTGGGGGCGAGCATTGCGACGGGCTGGAGGAATGCGGGTAGCCGTTCCAAGGGGTAGTAGACGGGGGGCAGGAAACCGAGCAGGAAGGCCACGATCTGTGGCATTGAGTTCGCACGCCGTACGTTTTTCGTGGCGGCCCCCATCATGAAGCCGAGGAACACGGTGGAGAGCCAGAGGAGGGCGGACGCGGCCATGGCAAGGAGGACGCCCAGCAGGGTCGCGGCCATGCTCACGAGGAGTACTCCCAA
>CAYGBO010000026.1:19320-23084 GCA_964348145.1 uncultured Methanomassiliicoccales archaeon | reverse complement strand
GCCGACCGCATAGGACGTCGGCGACACGGGCGAGGCTACGAAGATGTCCTGGAACCGGAACCAGTGCTTGTTGAAGTACACGGACTGGGCCGTGAACACGCCGGCGAAGGCGAGGGTGAGCACGATCGCGCCCACGAGGGCCTGAAGAGAGGCTTGGCCTCCGGCGAAGACGAAGATGAAGACGACGGGGAGGAACGAGATCAGCGCAAGGACGAAGAGAAGCATGGGGTCCCGCAAGAGGGGGAGGGCCGGATCGCCAAGGGCCCGTGGTGATGGGAGTCCGCAAGAGGGGGAGGGCGTCGAAGAGCCCGATGTAGAACGCCTCACGAAACCTCATTCTCGATGGAACCCCCTACGAGTTCGATGAAGGCCTCCTCCAAGGTGGGAGGCTTGAAGGTCACCTTCCGGCCTTGCTCTAGGCTCCTCTTCACGATTTCGATGATCTCCTCGTTGGATTCGGGGAGGAGGATCTCGCGATCGGAGGCCCCGTTGCCGACCGGGGATTCAACGATGACCTGCATCCGCGCCGTCGTCCGGGATTTCGCCTCGTCCACGGTCCCGAGGAAGGCAAGTCTGCCTCGCTCGATGATCGTCAGCCGATCCGAGAGCGCCTCTGCTTCTTCCATGTAATGGGTTGTGAGGAGCACGGTGACGCCCTTCTTGTTGAGACGGCGCACGAGATTCCAGACCGTCCGCCGGCCAATCGGGTCGAGTCCGATCGTGGGCTCGTCAAGGAAGAGTAGCTCCGGGTCCGCGACGAGAGCGATGCCGATGATCACCCTTTGCCGGAGTCCGCCCGAAAGATCCGCACCTAGTTTGTCGCGGTGTTCCCACAGCTCGAGATCCTCCATGACCTCCTTGCTGCGCGCCCGCGCGTCGGCGCGTGACATGCCTCGAATGAGGCACATATGAAAGATGTGGTCGTAGCCGGAGACCATCATCTTGGGCCGAGCCTCTTGGGGGACGACGGCGATACGTCGCCGGATCGTGTCTGCGTCGCGCACCACATCGTAGCCGAAGACGGACGCGCTGCCCGAAGTCGGTCGCAGTTGCGTCGCGAGGATCCGGAGGAGGGTCGTCTTCCCGGCGCCATTTCGGCCGAGGAGGCAGAACACCTGGCCGCGGCCGACCGTGAGGGACACGTCACTCAAGGCTTCCGTTCCTTCGGGGTACCTCTTGCCGAGATCCTCCACCCGAACGGCGTCCACGCGACCGTCGAAGCGACGGGGCTACTTGAGGATTTTCCGCGTTCTCGCCTGAAAGCGTCCCCTTTCAGGGGGAAGAAACGCTGGCGACCGTTGGACGGAACGAGACTCGAGTCAATCGCGGAGGCCCATGCGGACGGAGGTGATGACCCGATCGCGGATCGTCCCGTGCCCCGATGTCAGCCCAGGTCGCCGGGGGTCCGTTGTGTCCATTGTCGGCTTTCGCCTTCCGTTGATGCGATATCGGTGAGTCCTTGCCAAAAGCTTATGTTTGAACGGCATTTCAGGTCGTTTCGTGGACCGAACCACCTACGATATCGTCGTGGTCGGCGGGGGAGCGGCCGGCCTGCGAGCCGCGATCGCGGCGGTCGAGGCGGATCCCACCCTCACCGTCGGACTCGCATCGAAGGTCTACCCCATGCGCAGCCATACCGTGTCCGCGGAGGGTGGCACTGCGGCGGTCCTGCGCGAATACGACAGCTTCGACAAGCACGCCTTCGACACGGTCAAGGGGTCCGACTACCTGGCCGATCAGGACGCCGTCGAATACTTCGTCCAGAAGTGTCCCGAGGAGATCATCCAGCTCGAGCACTGGGGCTGTCCCTGGTCTCGAGATCCGGACGGTCGGCTGAGCATGCGGGCCTTCGGCGGCATGTCCGTGAAGCGCACCGTCTTCGCGGCGGACAAAGTCGGCTTTCACATGCTCCATGCCCTCTTCCAGACGTCGATGAAATATGAATCGATCCATCGCCTCGATGAGTGGTTCGTGACCTCTCTCTTCCTCGAGGACGGCGCCGTCGCCGGTGTCATTGCCTTGGACCTTCGCGGCGGGAATCTCGTGCGCATCGCCGCAAAGGCCGTCATTCTAGCGACCGGAGGGGCCGGTCGGGTGTACGAGTTCAGCACGAACGGGTTCATCAAGACGGGGGACGGCATGGCCCTCGCTTATCGCGTCGGCGTTCCTCTGAAGGACATGGAGTTCGTCCAGTTCCATCCCACAGCCCTCCCGAAGACGGGCATCCTGATCACGGAGGCGGCGCGGGGGGAAGGTGGCTACCTGATCAACAAGGAGGAAGAGCGCTTCCTCAAGCGATATGTCCCGGAGAAGATGGAACTGGGGCCGCGCGACATGCTCTCGCGGTCCATCATGTCTGAAGTCCGGGAGGGACGGGCCTTCGAGGGGCCCTACGGGGCCTATGTGGGCCTCGACCTGAGACACCTGGGGGAGGAGAAAATCATGAAAAGACTCCCCATGGTGCGCGAACTCGCGGAGAAGTACATGGACGTCGATCCCGTCCACGAACCGATCCCCGTGCGGCCCGCGCAGCACTACATCATGGGGGGCGTCCACACGAACATGGCCGGCGAGACGGGCGTACCGGGCCTGTACGCGGTCGGTGAGGTCGCGTGCGTCACGATCAACGGCGCGAACCGCCTCGGATCGAACAGCCTGAGCGAGTGTCTCGTCTTCGGCACCTCGACGGGCCAGGCGGCCGCTGCCTATGCGAAGAAGAAGGGCTGGCCGACGGGAGCCAAGGCAAAGGTCGCCCTGCAGGCGGAGGAATCTCGCGTTTTCGACGGGCTTATGGGCAAGGAACGTGGCTCCGAAACGGTCGCGGGCCTCCGCGTCGAGCTCCAGGAACTCATGGAGCGTCACGTCGGCATCTATCGGGACGAGAGCGGTCTGAAGGAAGCCTGCTCCCAGATCTCGAAGCTCCGGGACCGCTTCCAGGATGTGGGTATGGCGGACAAGGAACGTCTCTACAACACGGAACTCACGGCGGTCCTCGAGCTGGATTTCATGCTGGAGGTTTCCGAAGCCATTGCCCACAGCGCTCTCATGCGCCACGAATCCCGGGGGGCCCACAGCCGGACCGACTTCCCGAAACGCAATGACGAAGAGTACCTGAAGCACACCATGGCCTACCGCACGGACGGAGTCCCGAAGATTGACTACGCTCCCGTCACGATCACGCGCTGGAAACCCGCGGAGAGGAAGTACTGACATGCCCGACAAGGAGGCAGTGTTCCGGGTCAAGCGATATCGGCCGGAAGGTGGGAGCGAGCCCTTCTATCAGGAATACCGGATTCCGTATCGCGATGACATGATGGTCCTTGACGGTCTGAACTACATCAAGGACGAGGTCGACCCCACCCTGACGTACCGGTGGTCCTGCCGCATGGGAATCTGCGGTTCGTGCGGCGCGAACGTGAACGGCACGCCGACCCTCACCTGCAGTATCTTCATCAAGGATATCCGCTCCCGCGCCATCACCGTGGACCCTCTCCCCAATTTTCCGGTCCTCAAGGATCTCGTCGTGGAGTTCGACGACTTCCTTCAGAAGCTTCAAGACGTGAAGCCCTACATTATCCGGAAGGAGGAGAAGCCGGTTTCGGAAGGCGAATATCGCCAGACGCCCGAGGAGGTCGAGGCGTATCGCCAGCAGAGCATGTGTATCAACTGCATGCTGTGCTACTCCGCGTGTCCCGTCTTCGGAGGGAGCCCGCACTTCGTCGGCCCCGCGGCGTCGGCCCTCGCGTATCGATACATTCGGGACT
>CAYGBO010000026.1:14324-19310 GCA_964348145.1 uncultured Methanomassiliicoccales archaeon | reverse complement strand
ACGTGATCAACGGAACTCCGACGCGTGACGTGATCGTCGGCTTCGGGGGCGACGTGTCCGAGGCGCGTCTCTCCGTCCTGTCCACGAAGAGCGGCATTTGGGAATGCACGTTCGTGGGTGAATGCTCTGTCGTGTGTCCCAAGGACGTCGATCCGGCAGCCGCCATCCAGAATCTCAAGGTGATCGCCACAATTCGTCGTATGCGGAAGCTACTGATGCCCAAATCGGTCTCGAGGTGAGCGAGTGCCGGTACCTCGTCCCTATCCCTGGAAGCGACAGGCGGGTTGGTGGCTTCGCAATCCCAGGTACATCCTCTACATGGCTCGGGAAGTCGGCGGCATCTTGGCCGCCGTATACGGATTACTCCTTCTCTATCAGCTCATGCAGTTTCATGCGGGATCGGACGCCTACGCAGAGTTCCTGGCGTTCGCGGCCTCGCCCTTCGTAATTGTGCTGCTGGCGATCGTCTTCGTCTTCGTGCTCGTCCACGCGTTGACGTGGTTCATGCTCATCGGCAAGTCGCAGCCCGTGCAGCTCACGCGCAAGCCGATGTCGTGGCAGAAGGTCTTCGGCCTGAACGTCATCGCCTGGATTCTCGTCTCCGTGGCCGTCGTGTTCCTGATCTTCGGGGGACTCTGAGTGGCGGATGAGCCGACCGCTTGGAATCCGGGGCACGAGGTGGTGCGCGCGAGCCCACGGGTCTCCCCTGCTCAGAGGGAGGTCTTCTTCGAACCGTTTCTCTGGGGGCTCTTTTCCGCCGGGGGTTTCATCACGGCGTTTCTGCTCCCCGTGACGATACTCTTCCTCTCGTTCTCCGTGACGCTCGGCCTGTGGCCTCCTGACCGTCTGGCTTACGATGCCTTTGCGGAGAGGTTCGGAGACCCCCTCGTGCGCCTGTTCTTCCTCGTCCTCATCGGTGGATCCTTGTTTCACGGAATGCACAGGCTCAAGCATACCCTCGTCGACATCGGAGTGCGAAGGGCGGAGCCTCTCCTGAATGTCATCCTCTATGGAATCGCAATCCTCGGGACACTGGCGGCTCTCTACTACACGTTCTTCTTCGGCGTCCCTCTCCCGTGGACGTAGTCACGGGGCCGTGACTTTGTAGACGAGGTCCTTCTCGCGAACGCGGTCTTTCACCTTGATGCCGACTTCCTGCCCCTTTTGCGCCTTGGGCACCGTGTCGTGCTCAATCTGCATGGAATCGATTCGTTCCGTGATGTCCGTCGTGGGTCCCTGAATCTGTATCGTGTCGCCCACTGCGAGATCCCCGTCCGTGAGGCGGATCGCCGCGACCCCAATCTTGCTGTAGTAGTGAAACACCTCGCCGACTTTCAAGCGCTCCATGGACAACCTGGAGGCGAAGGGATGGGGCGCGATAAATAGGTTAGGCTGGGCATCTTTGGGGGGATGGAGTATCCTCCCCGAGAGGGTTTGTGGGTTCGTGGTCAGACTCACGAGACAGGATGTATCCTTGCCTTCCTTAGGTTCATTCCTCGCCTTGGCCCGAATGGAACGTTTCGTCGGAATCTCAATGCATCCTCGGGGAGTCCTGAGATTCCAACCCGAAATCGCGGTCTGGATAGGGAAACTAATCCGGGAACCGTCGCGATGATTTCGGTGGAAGCGCTCCCGGAAAAGATTTAAATGGTCCAAGCAGCTACCGCCTCGGAAGGGGAGAGCTTTCGTGGTGATGCCTCTCAACGTTCTTGAAAAGTCCATCAATAAGAGGGTTCAGCTCCTCCTCAAGGACAATCGACTTCTCGAGGGCAAGCTCGTCGGTTACGACGACTACATGAACATGGTCCTCGAAGATACGGAGGAGACGAAGGAGGACAACGTACGCCGGGTGGGAACGGTCGTCCTCCGTGGCAACAACGTCGTCACGATCGTGCCGAAGTGACGCTTCGCGGGAGAAACTAGATATGTGCGGGCCCGCATGCGACGGCAGATGCAGCTCGTCGTCATCGCAGGCGGGCTGGGCACGCGTCTACGCCCCCTCACCCTGACCCGTCCCAAGGCCCTCGTGCCTCTCCTTAATCGCCCCCAGATCATGCAGTTCCTCGACCGTTTGCCGCCCTCGATCGACCATGTACTCATTGCGGTGAACTACCGCTACGAACAGGTCCGCTCCTTCTTCGCGACCAACGACATCGGCCGAAAGGTCACGGTGGTCCACGAGCCCAAACCCCTCGGCACCGGCGGGGCGATCAAGAACATCGAAGGACACATTGGAGGAACCTTCGCGGCCGTCAACGGGGACATGGTGGACGCCCTCGATCTCACGGGGTTGATGAAGTTCCATCTCGCCCACGAGGCGATCGGGACCCTGGCAGTGGCCCCCGTGGAGGATCCATCCTCCTTCGGGGTCGTGACTGTGAGAGGAATCCACGCCACCGGCTTTGTCGAGAAACCGGCCTTTGGCCAGGCGCTATCGAACCTTGCGAACGTGGGCCGGTATGTCTTCGAGCCCGAGGTCTTCGACTTCATCGATGCGGGCCATGTGGTGTCCTTGGAACGAGACGTCTTCCCTCGTCTCGTCAAGGAAGGTCTCTGTGTCTACCGATACGAGGGGATGTGGTCCGACGCGGGCACCCTCCCCTCGTACATCCGTGCGCAGTCCCTCCTTTTGCACGCGGGCGGCGCCGCGATTGCAGAGAGCGCCGAGACGGCCCGCGCGGAACTGCTTCCGCCAAATCTCATTGCGAAGAGCTGCTTCGTCGAAGGGCGTGTCGGGCCGAACGTCGCTCTGGGTCCGGGATGCCGCGTCGGCCGAGCCGTCGTTCGAGATTCCGCCCTGTTCTCCGGCGTGAACGTAGACGACAAAGCTGAGATCACTGCGTCAATCGTGGGAGATAGCGCGGCGATCGGCGAGGGCGCGATTCTCGAGAGCACAATCGTCGGCGACGGAGTCCAGGTCCCGCCCCACGCAAAGCTCGTGCATGCGAGGGTGGGCGCATGAGCCGTCTCTTCGGCACGAACGGGATCCGAGGCATCGTAGGGAAGGACATGACGGCGGACCTGGCGCTCGACGTGGGCAAGTCCCTGGGGACGTTTCTTGGTCGGGGCGCCGTCGCGCTCGCGCGGGATACGCGTGACTCGGGATCCATGATTGGCCGAGCTGTCGGCTCTGGACTCATGGCGGTCGGTTGCGACGTCGTTGACCTCGGTGTCGTGCCCACGCCCGCGGCCCAGTACTACGTCGCCCGATCACGTGGACTTCGGGGGGGTGTCGTGATCACGGCCTCCCACAATCCCCGCGAGTACAACGGAATCAAGGCGATTGATCCTCACGGGATGGAAATGAGCCGGGATGAGGAGGAGGCCGTGGAGGCCATCTACTTCGACCGGCGCTTCGGAGAGGTGACATGGTCAGAGATCGGGTCGATTCGAGTGGACAGTGGCGCGATCGACCGTTACCTCGCGGGCGTCCAAACCCATCTCGACCTTGAATCGATTCGCCGACGACAGTTCACCGTCGTTGTGGACCCGGGCAATGGTGCGGGCACCCTCACGACCCCCTACCTGCTGAGGGCCCTCGGATGTCGCGTCCTCACCTTGAACGGTCAGGCGGACGGCAGCTTTCCCGGCCGGCTACCGGAACCCATCCAGGAGCACATCGGGGACCTCATGCGCGTCGTGCACGAGACCGGAGCAGACCTAGGTGTGGCCCATGACGGGGACGCAGACCGAGCGATCTTCGTCGACGAAAAGGGAGGGTTCGTGCAGGGGGATCGAAGTCTCGCCCTTCTCGCCGGCGCGGAGCTCCACGGCAAGGGCGGAGTCGTCGTGACGCCCGTGAGCACGTCGAGCCTCTTGGATGACATCGTCCGAGATGCGGGCGGCACCGTTCACCGAACGAAAGTCGGCGCGCCCATCGTGGCGCGCACGATGTTCGAGGCAGGGGCGACCTTCGGCGGGGAGGAAAACGGAGGCGTCATCTTCCCCGCCCATCAACTGTGTCGGGACGGGGCGATGGCGGTTGGCAAGATGCTGGAGTTGCTTGCCCGTTCTCCCAAGACTCTGTCGGGGCTCCTGTCTGAGCTGCCGACCTACAGCCTCCGGAAGGCGAGCGTATCCGTTCCAGCCGAACGGCGCGATGCCGTGCTCCGCGCCGTAGAGAGCCTGGCGAGAGGGCAAAGGATCGAGACGCTGGACGGCGTGAAGATCCACCATCCGGACGGCTGGGTCCTCGTCCGTCCTTCCGGGACGGAAGCGGTGTTCCGAATCTACGCGGAGGCGAAGACCGCGTCCCGGGCAGAAGCCCTCGCAGCGGAAGGAACCCGAATTGTGAAGCGGGCCGTCAAAGAGCGCTGAGACCGCCCCAGGCCACGAAGAGGACGTAGCCCAAGATCGCGCCAGCAGACGTCGACAACAGATTGTTTGTCTTCTTGTTCACGAGCCCGCGCTGCTCCAAGGTCGCGCCGATCACGCTGTCGATCTGGCAACCCACGAAACCGACGGCGATTGGAATGGCGATGAACGATGTATGGGATGGCATCGTGGGAAGTAGGCCGTAGAGGCTCGCGAGGTACGACAGAGCGAACCACCCGATAACCGCCGTGTAGAGGGCCGCGACGAGGGCGGAGAGTTGGCCGAGGGGTGAAATCCCGCCGTCCGTGCCGGGCCGCACGCGCTTCATGTTTGTGATCAGGTAGGTGCGGCGTGACAGCACGCCGATTTCGCTCGCGAGGGTGTCCGCGCCCCCGACCGCGAGGGTGCAGAGGAAGATGATCCCGCTGACGCTCTTGGGGAGAGCGGGCAGATCGAATACGGAGACGATCGCAACGGCCATGGGGGCCACGCCGTTCGCCAAGACGTTTGTCGAGCGCCGTTCTCCTCGGACGCCCTCCTGGACTCCCATCGCTTCCTTCAGGGCGAAGCGGTACCGCGTGGCAAGGAAGCTCGAGAGCAAGAAGAACAGCAGGAGGAGAAGCCACGTCACGTCGCCAAGGACACCGATGACCATCCCGACGAGAAAGGCGG
>CAYGBO010000026.1:13920-14314 GCA_964348145.1 uncultured Methanomassiliicoccales archaeon | reverse complement strand
TCCCACGTCAGGACATGCTTCCGGTATGCAAGGGTGCTCAGGGCGCCGCACAGGACCGTGCTAATCACGATGGATTGAAGCAGGTCGACGGGCACGCGGGCCTCAACGGGAGGTCCGAATAAATGCTTTCCTCAGCCCGCGACGGGAATGGAGGACAGCGAGGGGGCGGCCGAGCGACGGCGTTGAGGGAAGCCCTGGCGAGACGTGGGACGATGCGACCTCCTTGCTCTCGAGACGCGCGTGAAGTCGTCAACCGCGCCGGTGTCAACCGGACCAGCGATCCAGCGATTTCTGCTTCTGCCCGGAGCGGACTTTCACAAACTTCGCAAGAGCTGCCTCAATGCGATCCCTCGAGAAGTCGTGCTCCTCGCAGAGCATCGCATGAACGCCTTCC
>CAYGBO010000026.1:8217-13910 GCA_964348145.1 uncultured Methanomassiliicoccales archaeon | reverse complement strand
GCAGGGGCAGGATTCGCAGGCCCTGGGGCTGAATCCCGATCCCGATCCTCCAGTACCGCGTCGTCCAGCGGACTGGATCCACCCAGGTGTTCAAGGTGGGCAGCCCCTTCCGGATCCGGATCGCGGAATTCCAGACGAGCCGGCTCCTCGACGCGGGGGGAGAGAAAGATCCTGCGCACTTCCTCCTGGGATTCGATCTGGATGCCGAGTTCCTCGAGGACAGGCTCCAGGGAACCGTGCTTCCTGATGAGCGCGAGAGCTTTCTTCGGGCCAATACCCTTCACGCCGTCATTGAAATCCGTCCCAATGAGGAGGGCCATATCCACGAGCTGCTCCCGTGTGACTCCGAGGTGCTCGAGCGTGCCGTCGAGGTCGATTTCCTCGGGCTGCACCTCGACAAAGACGTTCTTACGGGGGAGCTTGCGGCGGCCTGTGACGGCCAGATTCTTGACGAGCCGCGGGGAGCCAAAGAGGAGGGCGTCGTAATCCTGGGATGCGACCGCATGGGCGTATCCCCCACGAGCCATGGCGCTCGCCTGGGCCTCTCCCTCCGCAGGCCGAGGAGATCCAGCAGCCGCTTCGATTGTTCGATCATCTCGTCCGTGAGGCGGGAGGTCTGCATCGCCTTGGTCCGCGCCTTCTCCAGATCACCGATCTCCAAGGCTTCCTTCCATTCCGACTCGGCCCGTCGCTTCACTTCGGCCCGTCCTTGGATCGTCCGCGCCTTCAGCCGAGGAGGCTCTCCATCGAACACGAAGATAGGTCTGATCCCTGCCGCCACGAAGTTCGAGAGACGATAAATGAGGCCGGAGAGGTGGGACGTCACGCGTCCCCGGCGGTCCATAAGCGGGGTGCCGTCCGGCTGGCGGATGATTGCGAGGAACTGGTAGAGGGTATTGTGGGCATCGATGGCGAGGATCTTCCCTCCGAAGTCTTCGAGCCGGCGGGTTTCAGGGACCACGATGTCTGAGAGGTCAATCCCCATGCATGCGACCGATGGTCCGGGTGTCGTAAATCCTTTGCTACATTTCCGCGGCGCGAACGGCAACGAGGAACGACTGCTCTCCCAACTCCGCTTCCACCACGTAGGCGTTCGAGGGCGCTTCCGATGCGAACCGGACATCGAGGGCATTCGCCTCCCGCATGATCAGATCGATCCAGGGCTTCAGCATCGACTCGAGAGACTTCCCACAGACGACGTCGACCTCAACGACGCGATCCTCTGGCAATCCAAGTTCCCGCCTGGCCTCTCCAATAATGCTCGCAATCTCCTGGGCATATCCTTCGGATAGGAGGTCCTTCGTCATCCGGGTGTCGATGTAGACCGTCCCGCCATCGAACTGCTCCTCGATCACGTGCTCGGGCAGTGATTCGAGGAAAGACACCATGGAGGGATCGATGCGGACCTTCTGGCCCTCGATACCCACGGAGTACTCTCCCCTTGCCAGTCCCGCCTTGATTTTCCATGCGTCCTGGCTGCGAAGGAGAATCTCAATCTTCCTCGCCCATAACCGATAGGCTGCGCTGACAGAGTCCATGTTGACGTCAACTTGGATCTTCATGCCCCGCCATGTCTCGTTTGGCGCCACGATGTCGAGCTCCTTCGCCCCGCTCTGGGCCACGATGATCTTCCGAAAGGCGCTCACGGCGTCGTACCCGAACTGATCGCTCGCCTTGAGCGCCACCCGCGCCACGGGCCAGTAGCGCTGAAGTCCCATCCGTTGCTTCGCCTGGATCACCGCCTCGAGAGCCCGCTGGAGGATGCCTACGTACGAGGCAATCTGCTCGTCGGAGAGGTCGAGGCCTCCGGACTCCCGGGACGCCAGGACCGCTTGGTGGATCTGCGCAGAGATTTCCTCCGTCGGGCCGGCCGCGATGCCAGCTACGCGCTCAAGGACCTTCGTCCCCTCTTCGTATCCGGAGGCTCCAATTGCTTCGCGGGCCCACGCGAGGAAATCTTGGTCGCCCTCGCCCGCCAGGAGACCCTTCTCGATAAGGGCGGGCACCCGGCTGACGGGACTGTCCTCCAAGGGACCCAGCGACACGCCGGGGACGTCCGTCACGAAGAGCAGCTTGCGCACGATTGAGCGGATGCCCTCGAGGGCTTCCGAATCGCCCGCCCACTTCTCAAGTTGGGGGCCGAAAGCCTCCTCGATCTCCTGCAACGACTGCATGATGTAGAGGGGCAAGATGGCGGGTTCCTCTCCCCGAAGCCCGAGGATTATGCAGGCATGAGGGCCCCGCAAGGCAACAAGGGTGCGGTCGTCACTCTGGGTTCGCTGGATCCCGGCGGCCTCTCTCTGGCCGAACGCCTCCCTCGCGAGGGTCTTCGCCTCCGACTCGAGGGCACCGGCCACAGAGCGCTCCTCGGGGAGTGTGTACGCTCTTGACTCGTGGCAGATCAGGTCTCCATCCTCGTGAACCAGGATCGCGTCATCGACCACATAGCTCTCCTCCAACTCGACGCGGATCGGGGATGCGTCGGTGACCTGGTACTTTCCGTCGTCGAGGGGCCGGCTATAGTGGACTTCGAAATCGAGATCCATTGTCCCAGCATCATGCGGACGGATTCCGAACTCGAGAGACGCCTCTTCGTTCGGCTCGATTGTGTCAAGGGCGCGGAGCCCTTGCACGTCGGCGGGACCGAGCACGGTCGGGGTGACAGCCTTCGCGGGCCAGTTGCCCTTGTTCGTGATACGCAGCTCGAACTGGTTCCACCGGTTCGCTTGGAGGCCAGCGCTCGAAGTCTCCAGGAACAGCCGTGGGTATCGCTCCTTGAGGATGTCCGCCACCCGGGCCTTCGTACTCGCCTCCGCCCGATCCAAGAGAGGCTCGAGTTCCTTGAGATTCTCTGCCTCAAGGAGGGACTCGGCACGCGCGAGAATCACTTCGACGTCTCCCAGGTCCACCTGCAGGGACTTCGCCTCGTCGAGAGTGGCTTGCAGTCGAGCGAGATGCTCGCGAGCTCGATCAAGGATGCTTCGGCGGCGTTGTCGCACGAGGGAGTCTTTCGCGCGTCGTAGGTAGTCCTCCATCTGGCGGTAGTTCTTCCGCTGGAGCGCATTGTCGATTTTCGTGAGGTAGGATTCCGCCTCAGCCACGTCAAGGTTCTGGCTCTTGGCGATCTGGATGTCGTTGATCAGACTTGCGAGTTCAACCTCGACTTTCTTTGCGGCGAACTGTCCCTTCACCCGCTCGAGGGATTCGTGGAGCCCCTTCTGGATCTCGACCACGCGCTCGTACTTCCCTTCCTCCATCGCCTCCTTCGCCTCTTTCATGAGGAGTTCAGCTTGGCTGGTGTCCGCCCCGATCGTCTTCATCTCCCTGATCGTATCCTGCGTCGCTTCCAGGAGAGCCTCCATGCGGCTCTGCAGCTGCCCCTGGGTCGCTTCGGCCTGTTGTTTCGCCTTCTCGATGAATTCCCACGAGAGGTGGATATCTGTCTCCAAGCTCGACTGTGCTTCTTGGAGGAATTCGTTGATCTTCTGGGTTTCCTCGCGCCAGCGGGCGTCGCTCACGCGAGCCGTCATGGTGACGGGACTCCCCTTGAGAGCCCCCAAGTCCGCCCTCGTGTCCGCGGCCACGTAGATCAGCTTTGCGATGACCTCTTCGATTCCCTCCAAAGCCTTCATCATCCCCGTCCATCGGTCGAGGATTGCACCGTACCGATCCTCCACTTCTCGGAGTACCTCAATCATGTAGAAGGGGAGTAGCCGTGGCTCCTGGCCGATGAGGACGGCTGCGAGGTAGGTGTGAGGCGATCGCTCGATGAGGATCTTCGAGTCGCCAAATTCCAGACGTCGGAGGGCGGTTCGTGAGCGTTTGAAGGAATCCCGGATGAAATCCTGGACGACGGTCAGCATTCCGGAGAAGATGTCTTCGTCGATGGACTCCCGGAACTTCCGGGATTGGTGGCAGATGAGCCGCCCGTCTTCGTGAATCAGGAATACGTCCTCCACGAGATACGTTCCCTCTGCCTCGACCTTGAAATCCTTCGCATCCTTGAGTTCGTACTGGTTCTCGTCGAACATGCGCTGGTACGACACTGCGACCTCGACGGGTACCGTGCCCGACTGCGTGGGCTTCACTCCAATCGCGACGGTCCGTTCCTCCTCGGGTCCGATCTCAGGGATCGGCGACATGCCCTTCGTCTCCAAGTCGCCCACGATTTGGATCTGCACATTTCGGGCGGGGAGCTTGCCCCTGTTCTCGATGTCGAACACATACCGGTTCCATACGTTCGCTTGCAGGCCCGAAGACGGCAAATGGAGGACGAGATTGGGATAGCGGTTCTTGATGAAGTTCTGAATCTGTATCCCGATGGCCACCTCAGCCTGCTTCACGAGGACGTCTGCCATCGCCATATCGTTCGACTCCAGAGCCTTCTCGGCCTGGAATAGTGCCCCTTCTGCTTCTTGGACTTCCGCGCCGAGGCGCTTCGCATCGGCAATCATTGTGGAAACGCTGTGGAGACGCGACTCGTAACGCTGAACGAAATGAGCCTTTCTCGCCTCGTTGAGGGCTGACCGAGCAAGGCCCAGTTCCCCTTGGAACCGCTCCACTTCCCCTGCCTCGATGGCTTGCTGCGCGTCCTTCAGGTGAGCCTTTGCGTCCGTGACGGGGACGCCCACTTTCTCCGACTGGACGAGAAGATTGTCGACCGCCTGGATTTCCTCGCCCGCCTTCTTGAGGAGCGTCTGTTGCCGCCCTTCGAGGAGCCGCTCCTTGAGATCGGCTCGGATCCGATAGACCTCCTCGAGATCGTCTGCTCGAGCGGCGTCGGCTGCGCGAGCCCGCAACGTCTCAACGTCCTCGGGCGGGAGCCCCTGAGCTTCACACTCTCCGAAGAGGCCCTCCATCTCCTTCACGATGCCTTCAAGGTAGGTTTTTCGCGCGAGTTCGATGTCTTCGGTGATTCTGTCAACGTAGTCCTCCACGGCCCTCGTGTCTCCTCTCGCCAACCGTTCCTTTGCTTTCCCGAGCAAATCGGAGCCGAGTCGGAGTTCCACGCCCAGTTTCGCCTGGGCTTCGATTTGGGCTTCGAGCTCCCGCAACGCGTCGCCAAGGCGTCTCGTGGCCTCGATGTGCCTCGAGCGCTCGAGAATGTCTTCGATGACCTTCTTGTACTCGATGGCCTCAATGTATCGATGGTCGGCAACTGCCTGCTTCGCATTTGCCAGCACGTAACCCACGCGGACATCGGACAGGCCGCTCTCCTCAGCCTCCGAGACTTCTTGTTCCGCAACTCGGACGAGGTCCTTCGCCGCGGCCTCCAGGCCCACGGTCAAGCTCTCCGCCGTCTCCCGGATCTCCGCGAGCTCTTGAGCGACGTCTCCGAACCGGCCCGCCTGGAAAGCAGCCTCCGCTCGTTCCATCGCGGCCTCGGCGTCCATGATGGCAATGTCCGCTCGTCCTAGGTCAGAAATGGTCTTCCTCATCGAGGCGAGGTTGGCCGAAGCGGAGTCCCGCGCCTGCTGGCTTCTGTCCGTCTCTGCCGATGCGAGTGCCTGGCGCGCCTCCTCCACGGACTTCTCCGCGGTCCTCGCGTATTCAATCGCAGCATCGAATTCGCCCCGCTCCAAGAAGTTCTCCGCTAGGTTAAGGAGCCCACGAGCCTCCTCGACATCGAGTCCGGCCTCCTTCGCGTCGTGGATTCGGAGGTTCGCCCTTGACACGAGGGCCCGGGTCGCCAG
>CAYGBO010000026.1:3667-8207 GCA_964348145.1 uncultured Methanomassiliicoccales archaeon | reverse complement strand
AAAAAGGTCGCATCGAATCTACCGGCCCGGGTAAACTCCGCGGGCAGGGCCCGGGTCGCCAGACCGAGTTCCTCAATGATCTCGCTAGCCACCGAATCCAGTTCGCTGAGGGCTTCGTTTGCCTGCTCGAACTCCTCCTGCCTGAGGGCTTGATTCGCCTTCCGAAGCGCCTCCTCAGCACCGGCCATGTCGATGTCCGCCCTTCGAAGGTCATTGATGAGGCGCTGAACGGTGAGCAACCTTCCTGCCGCGGTCCAAGTCTTCTCCATCGTGGTCCGGTGTTCCTCTGCCTGCCTTTCCTTCCACGCCCCTTCAAGGGCGCTCCGTAGAGCGCCGGCGGCTTCCAGGGCTTTCGTCGGACGGCCCTCCAGCAAATCCCCTTCCGCCTGAGCAAGAAGGTCCTCCATCTCGTCGGTCAGGTATCCAAGATGTTCCGCATTCTCCGCCTCTCGACGTACGCGGGCGAGCGTCTCGGCCGCATGCTGATGGAGGGCGGTCTTCGCGCCTTGGACGAGGCCTTCTGCGGATGATACATGACGATCCGCTTCTTCGAGGGCGTCCGTTTCAATGGCCCGTCTGGCTGCTTCGAGGGCCTCCAAGGCCTGGGCGAGCCCGATGTTGCCGCGGATCAGGTCCTCCATCTCTGCGCGGACATCCTCCATCCGTTTGCGGATGGCCTCGATGCGTTCCTGTCGCGCGCGGAGCTTCTCGTCTTCCGACCGGGTGCGTTCCTCTCGAGCGGAGCGCGCTGCGTCGTCGATGGTTGCAATACAGTCGCGGCTCAGGGAAATCGAGTCGCCGTATCGGCTCTCCGCAAAGGCAGCCTCGGCCTCATGGATTTTCCGGATGGCTGCGTCAATCGGGATTCCCCCGGACTGCGCGTGGGCCATGTGGCCCCGCGCGTGCCCTAGGGTCCCCGCCGCCTCGTTCCGAACTGTCTCTCGCAAGGCCTGGATGTCATGCTCCGCGGCGCTGATCAGCGCGTCCGCCTGATTGAAGTCCCGGCTTTCGATCGCGGACGCTGCATCCGCGAGTTTGCCTTCCATCGCCTTCGTGTCCTGACCCGCTTTGCGTAGCTCGACGGTGAGATCGCGGCTCCGGAGGATTCTTTCTTCGAGCCAGGCCTGACGCTCCGCCTCCGAGGCCAATACTCGCTGGTCGATGAGCGCTTGGACGTCGAGCTGCTCCCCCAAGGAGGTCGCATCGTCCACCTTTCGAAGGAGTTCCCGGGCCAGTTTGGGATCGAGACCCCGAGGCGCGTTCGCCAGGATGATTGTAATAGTCCGCTCGATGACTTCACGGTGGTGGGCCTCGCGGGTCGACTCCGTAACGCGGCGCGCCTCGGCAAGGCGTTTCTGGGCGGCAGAGCGATCTTTCGCCTCAATCGCATCGGATACACTGGCCAGGATTTCGTCGAGCCGGGTTGTATCTGCTCCCCCGCGGCGAAGGTCCTCCGCATCGAGCAGGACACGGGCGAACGCGTCCTGGACTTTCTTGAGGAGAGTGGCCTCGCGCACCGCATCTTTCACGTCTTTGGCGAGAGGTCGAATCCTCGCAAGGTCTCGAGCCCTCAGGGCCGCATTGGCACGCTCAAGGAGCGACTCCGCGCGCGATACATCGACGCCTCGACGCCTCGCCTTGCCCGTCTGCCTCTCCGCATCGGAGAGGATGCGCTCCACGGTGCCCAGCCGACGGGCGTCCCGGAGCTGTTGACGGCCGCGCTGGGCCAGTTTCTGGACGTCAGCATAGAGGCGACGTCGCAGGGCGTCCCGGGCCTGCGTCAGCGTCTTTCGGGCCTCGATGATCGGTACACCGGCCTTCCGAGCCGCTTCGACTTCCATCGCCACGCGGTTCAGAATCGCCTCGGCGCGCGCGAAGCGTCGCGCGCCCCCGGCCTTTTCGATCGCTTTGGCCGCAAGCGTTCTCACCCTGCCGTATTCGCGCGAAGCAAGGGCCTTGCGCGCCTGGTTCAGGATAGACTCCGACTCGGAGACGGATGCTCCCCGTTCCTTGGCCCGCCGCAATCGGCTCGCCGCCTTCTCGAGCGCGGACTCGAGTTCCTTGTCCCTCCGCTGCTCGAGGGTCCTCGTGGAAAGGCGGCGGAGGAGGTTCTCCGCACCCCGATAGTCGCCCCGGGCTGCACTGGATCGCGCCCGCCCGACATTCCGCTGGAACGCGACGGTCTCGATCCCCGCGTCACGAGCCTCCTTAAGTACGACATCCGCGCGCGCGAGGGCTTCCTCGACGCGACCCCTCCTTTTCACGAGATCGATTGCGCGTCGTACGGCGCGGGCGAGGTCGACGGCTCGGCCCGTGTCGCCTGCCGCGTCCGTCTGCTCTGCTCGTTCCAGGAGGTGGCGAGCGAATGAGAGATCCACGGAACTGGACGCCTCCGCGGCGAGGACCTTTCGCGCGGATGCGAGGGCTCGTTGGGCGACGCCGGACGTGCTGCGGGCCGTGAGGGGGCGGTCGAGCGGGTGCCCGCACGCTCCGCACGCGTCCCATCCGTCGGGGACCTCCGCTTCGCACAGGCCACACACAGGCATGGATTCCGACCGGATTCCCTTCGCTCGCGAAGGAAAGGGAGACGGCGCACGATGGTGAGGTGGCGGGTATAAACCAAGCGACATCGATATCGACGACGATAACCATTTGGCTTGGAAGCCTGGACGCGCGAACCCGAAAAGCTTCAAGTATGCGCGGGGCATCGGCCGGCCGTTCGGGCTCCATCGGTTCAGCGGTCCGAGGAGGTTGTCATCGGGTGGCGCGGAGGGGTCCGTCCCTCATCGGCCAGGCTGTGGTCGACACGGAAGGCGTGGAGCTTGGCTATGTGGCCTCGGAGGAGGATCAATTCCTCGTTTTAGGTGCGGGTCCTGTGGGCCGTTTGCGTCTCGGACGACGGTTCATCGACCGCGTCATCGATCGCGTTCTGCTTCGAGGATCCGTCGTCGACCTGTTCTCGGGGCTCAACGTCGTGGACGCCCAAGGCGACTTCGTCGGGATCGTCCGCGACACGGTCGAATCCGAGGATGTCTTGGATTCCTTCATCGTTGAGGACGAACACGGCGAGATGGTAACGGTCCTCTTGGAGGACGTTCGCTCCATCGACGAATGGATCGAGCTCGACGTGATTGGGGACGAGTTGTACAAGACCTAGGGTAGGTCTTCCGTGGGCACGAGCATGATGGCGAGGCCGAGCCACACGAATAGGCCGATCGTCGCAAGGATACCCCCGTACCCGAGAATCAGATTCACGAGAAGCAGCGCCACGGGAATCGCGAAGCCAACCGTGGCATACGTCTGGAAAGGCATGGGACGGCGGCCGCGATGGACACGTGGGTATAAAGGTTTGCGACATAGATTCGCTGGATGCGGGACGAATCGAGGAACGAAGGCCGCGACGAAGGAGAGACGCTTGAGCCTTTCGAAGACGAGTATGCGCAGGCCGCACCCGTCCCTTCCGGAAGGCAGCAGTTTCGTGGAACCATCGGTCCGATTCTGATCCGAGCGTCAGTCGTTCCTGCCTGCCCGTGGATGCAGTTCCTGCCCTTCAGCGTGGCTCAGAGACGCCGCCCTGCCGTCTCAATCGCACGACGCATGTCCCTCAAGTTCTCCGCGATGCGATCCGGGAAGATGCCGGATCCCGACACGACGATGTCCGCCCCCGCTCCCGAGGCGACAGGCGCCGTATCGACCTTGATCCCCCCGTCGACCTGAATCTCGACGGGAAGGCCCTCACGATCCACGTGCGCCCGGGCTTCCCGTATCTTCGGGATCACATCGTGGCGGAAGGTTTGCCCGGCAAAGCCCGGTTGGACGGTCATGACGAGCAAAAGGTCCACGTCGCTGAGGTAAGGAATCGCCTTTTCCAAGGACGTCGAGGGATTCACGACGACACCAGCCGACACCCCTTGGTCCCGAATCGCCTTCAGGGTCGCCTTCACGTCGTGATCGCTTTCCACGTGCACCGTGAGGTCGTCCACTCCCGCCTCGGCGAACGACTTCACGAACTCCTGGGGCCGGGTGACCATGAGGTGTGCGTCGAACGGAAGCTTCGTGACCGGCCGAATGGACTTCACGAGGGCGGGCCCCATCGTGAGGTTCGGGACGAAGTGCCCGTCCATGATGTCGATGTGAATCATGTCGGCCCCCGCCCGGTCCGCCTCCTTGATCTGCTCGCCGAGACGGTCAAACCGCGCGGACAGGATCGAAGGGGCGATCTTGACGCCCATCGGGCCGCCGAATGGTCCTCGCCGGGATAAGGGTTCGCGTGCGACGGCTGACCTCAGGCTCGGTGGAACGATTCCAGGATGACTTGCACCCGGACCGCGTGGTCGCCGGCCGCTTGAGCCACGATGCGGACGACGTTCCCGACCTCTTCGCTGAACCACATTTCGAGGGATGCGTGGCGCATCGAGTTCGCGTCCCCGCCAAGGAGGAGCGCCATCTGGAGAATCCCGTCGAGCTGGCCATCCTCGGGGGGCTTTAGGAAGGCGGACATCTGCAGCTTAAAAACGTACCGTCATATATATACGAAGCC
>CAYGBO010000026.1:0-3657 GCA_964348145.1 uncultured Methanomassiliicoccales archaeon | reverse complement strand
GGAAAAGGTTCCTGCGGGCGTGACGACGTCCTCGAAGCCGTCGCTCATCATGGAATAGTTCAAGGCTTCGGAAAAGGAGAGGTCGTGCTCGGCCGCGAAACGAGCGTCGCCCCCTTCGATGAGGAGTTCGGACGTGATCCGTATATGGGCGTCACTGGTCACGTTCCAGGTTTCGTTCTCATCGATGGGGAAGGACCAGCTGTCCCACACGGGCTCGTACACAGCTTCCATCTGGGCGGTGAAGCTCACGAGGACGGTGTTCGGTCCGAACGGCACGAGACCAGAGAAGTGTGCGGAGAGCACCTCTCTGACCTTCGCCAGATCCTCGACGCGGTACCACGCGTAGTGTTCAATCTGTGCGGAGCTGACCTGGACGGGCGGGAGATTCTCCATGGGGGTCGTCCAGATCCCGCCGATGTTGGCCTGGGTCGTGACATTGTATGCCCGATTCTCTTCCGCCTCCCCCACGATGCCCACAACCTCCTTCGTCACGGAACCGACGAAAAGATGTCGATCGGACCCTGAATCGTCGCCCTTCGGGTCCGCCGAAACCGTGACGTTGTACGTCCATCGGTCGCCCACGGACCACACAGGGGTGACGAGGGAGGTCGGTCCGACACCTTCCGGAGGGACGGTGCGCGGAAGGATCATGCCTGAGTTCACGAGGACGGCCAGGACAACCCCCACCGCGATAACCACGACGCTCACGAGCCAGAAGGAATGTTTCAGCCGCATCCCACGACCCTCGTAGCATATGCCAACTTGCTCGTAGTTCATGTACTTTTGCGAACGCGAGTCGAAGCCGCTCGGGTCCGGTCCACGAAAGACACCCGGGACCGTCCCGCGCGCGGGACCTTTCCGCAGATTCCTGCCACACGGGGAGCGACTGCCGATCGAATCCGCGTCCCTGGCTCTCGGGCTTCGGAACGACCAAAGCCCTTAAAAGGCCTAGGTCATCTTCGGGCCGTCCTCGGGCGTGACCAGTCGGGGAGGCGAGCCATGGGGGACCTCTCGGAAGAGACGATCCTGAGTCTCAAGAAGCAGGCCACGGTCCTGCGACGCCACACGATCCGGATGACACACAACGTGCAGAGCGGCCACCCGGGCGGGTCCATGTCCGCTGCGGACATCATCACGGCCCTCTACTTCCACGTGCTGCGAGTGGATCCCCAAAACCCAGGGTGGCCCGATCGGGACCGTTTCGTTATGAGCAAGGGCCATGCGTGCCCCGTGTGGTACGCGGCTCTCGCGGAGAAGGGTTTCTTCCCCGTGGAGGAGCTCCTCAGCTTCCGGAAGATCAATAGTCGCCTTCAGGGCCATCCCGAACTCGGGACCACGCCCGGTGTCGAGAATGCTGCGGGCGCAGAGGGACAGGGTCTTTCCTTTTCCGTCGGCATGGCTCTCGCCGCACGGATGGATCACAAAGCATGGAGGGTGTACTGTCTCCTGGGAGACGGGGAGCAGGACGTTGGGCAGACATGGGAGGCCGCCATGTCCGCCGCGAAGTACGGGCTCGACAACCTTACGGCGATCATTGATCGGAACGGGATTCAGCAGGAAGGCCGGACCGAGGACATCATGCCTCTCGAACCCCTCGCGGAGAAGTGGGCGGCGATGAACTGGGACGTCTTGACCATTGACGGGCACGACTTCCGCCAGATCCACGCGGCCTTCGAAGAAGCCCAACGGACGAGGGGCCGACCTACGATTATTATCGCACGAACGGTCAAGGGGAAGGGCGTCTCATGGATGGAACACAAGATTAAGTACCACGGCGCGGCAACTTCGGACGAGGAGCTTCGTCAGGCCCTGAGGGAGCTGGAGGTCCCCCCGTGACCTCCACGGGACCCTGGAAGAAGGAGAGCCAGCGGGTCTACTTCGGCCGAGCCCTCGTTGAACTGGGGCGACGCAATCAGGACGTCGTCGTCGTCGGCGCGGACACGACGGAATCCCTTCATTCCCTCGAATTTGGGAGAGTGTTTCCGGATCGCTTCTACCAGTTTGGCATCGCAGAGCCGAATATGATCTCCGTGGCTGCAGGCCTCGCCGCATCAGGCAAAATCCCCTTTGCGGCCACCTATAGCGTCTTCGGTAGCGGACACACATACAACGTCGTCCGCCAGAACGTCGCGTACACGAACCTGAACGTGAAGATCTTCTGCTCCCACGCGGGAATTAGCGTTGGCATGGATGGGGCGACGCACCAGATGAACGAGGACATCGGACTCATGCGAGGCCTGCCGAGGATGACGGTCCTCGTGCCCGCGGACGGTCCCCAGACGGCCAAGTGCGTGGACGCAGCGGCCGAGGTGAGGGGCCCGGTGTACTGTCGATTCTCCCGGGCGAGCGTCCCGTCGGTCACCTCGAGGGACGACAGCTTCCGGATCGGACCCGCGTGGGTGCTGCGGGACGGATCGGACGTGACTCTCATCGGGACAGGCCTCATGGTCGCCCGCTGCCTGCTCGCCGCCGAGGCTCTCGAGAAGGAAGGCGTGGACGCCCGGGTGATCAACCTCGTGACCATCAAACCCCTCGACGCGGTGACGATTCAGAAGGCCGCCCGGGAGACTGGAGGCCTTGTGACCGCAGAGGAGCACACGCTCGTGCACGGCATCGGGAGCGCGGTCGCTGCCGTCGTGGTCCGAGACCATCCGGTACCGATGGCCTCCGTGGGCGTGCAGGACGTGTTCGGGGAGAGCGGCGACGCGGAGGAACTTCTGACGAAGTACGGCCTCACCGTAGAGAGGATCGTGGAGGCCGCGCGGGACGTCCTGAAGCGGCGTGGCGGGTAGCCAGGCTCGGAACCCTCGGGGCGAGCCGAAGGCAAGCGTACCGGGAGGACCCTGCGTCCGGCGGACACCGTGAAGGCCTTCTCCGGCCTTTGTCCACGATCACGGCGACAGGCTTATGAGCAACGCGCCGAGCATCGCCAGGGCGATCGCGAAGGTCTGGGCAGAGGTCATGCGCTCCGACTTCCAGAGCCGACGGACGAGGATCGCCACGAGCGGGTACGTCGTCGTCAAGGGCACGACGATCGCGACGGGTCCGAGTCCAATCGCGAGGAACATCGTGATGCCTGCGGCGGCGAACAGCAGCAGCGGCGGTTGGGCCGCGAGCACGGACCTACGCTCCCAGGGCGGGGCCTCCTTCCCGGTCCGCAAAGCGAAGAGGAGATAGAGCGGGGTGGACACGAGCACGTACAGTCCGGCCGTCCCGGCGAAGCCGATGTCGAGGATCGCGAGCTTTTCGAGCACACCCCAGGCGCCCCACAGCAAGATGGCGAGGATTATCAGGGCAATCCACCCCTGCCCCCGCTCATGCCCTCCCGTCGACCCGGCCACGCCGAGGAGAGAGGCGCCAATCAGGAGGAGGGCGATGCTGAACACCTACATGGTCACGCGGGCCGGGGTCACCGGTTCGTCAGCGGGAGCGATGCCGAGGTGGTCGTGCACGCGTACGAGACGTGGGGGCCGCTATGTGTCGAGCGCCTCCGCGGATTCTTCGCGTTCGGGCTCTGGGACACGCGACGACGCCGACTCGTGCTGGCCCGCGATCGCATCGGGATCAAGCCGCTCTACTACGCGGAGAGGCCAGACCGGCTCGTGTTCGGATCGGAGAGCAAGGGGGTTCTCGAGCATCCCGACATTTCGCGCGCGA
>CAYGBO010000025.1:22905-23996 GCA_964348145.1 uncultured Methanomassiliicoccales archaeon | reverse complement strand
TCCCTGAATCGTCGGCCCGCCCGTGCTGGGCGGGAGGACGGTCACCGTCGCGTTGCGCACCGTGAACCATTCCCCACCGCTCGCCGGATCCTCCGAGACCCGCACCGTGACCGTGTAGGTTCCCGCGGAGCCGTATGTGAAGGTGGGGGACGACCCAGCCGCCTGGTTGTCGTTTTCGGGGATTCCGTCCCCATCCCCGTCCACGTTCGCGTCGAAGTCCCAGCGGTAGTTGAGCGGCAGACCTTCGGGATCCGTCGCGGTCACCGCGAACTGGACGGCCTTCCCCGCGAAACCCTGGAACGCGGGAAGCCCTGGAACCTGTGGGGGCCTCTGGTTGACGGGGTAGACCGTCTGGCCCAGGACATAGGAATAGCCGACGACGGGTGGTATCCCTGGGTTATCTCGCCAAGCGGGCTCGCCCGGCCGTACGCCCCAGTTCGTGAAGCGGAGCTCGTTCATCGCGAAAAGCTGGTCGAGCCAGAAGGGCAGGTTGTAGGAGGCGAAGTCGTAGATTTCCTTGAGCATGGCGTTGACCATCGGCTCCCTCTGGGCCCGATCGAACACCCGGACCGACGCGTTGTACTGCTCGTCATAGGTCCACGTTCCGTAGGGGAACCCTCTCGGATCGTCCGTCGGACAATAGCCGTTGTCATTCAAGGTTCCCTCGAGGAGACTGATACACGTCTGCACGGAGAGGTACCCGAAGGACGGATCTCCGATGACGAAGAAGTCCCAGTCCCACAGCCAGATGTCGTAGTCCAGGTTCCACCAGAAGGTGCCCATCTGCGTCAACGACCACTGCTGGAAGTCCAGCTGGATGCCCGCCTTCGCTGCGTCCTCCACGACGCCCTCGGCGGCCGGCCTCCAGAACGGTGAGTCGCTCGGCGTGTAGTAGCGGAACCGGAGCTCATCCACGGGTCGACCTGCTCCGTCCAACCGACAGAGCGGTACGGCGGTCCCCGTGTCGAGATTACCCGAGCAATCATAGAGCCATCCGGCCTGATGGAGCAGATCCCTCGCCATCTTGGTGCTCTCAGGGAACTCCTCCGCGCCGTGCTTTCGCCCGTTGGCGCTGCGGCCTTCCGGAGCCC
>CAYGBO010000025.1:19116-22895 GCA_964348145.1 uncultured Methanomassiliicoccales archaeon | reverse complement strand
GTCGCCGTTCAGGTCGGTCAAGGAGCCCTCGTAATCCGGGTAGTCCCAGGACCATGGATTCGCAGGGGGAATCAAGGTGTCCGCGATGGTCGCATGGCCGAGGAACGCATTCTGAATCATCTTATCTCGGTCCGTGGCCATGTGAAGGGCATAGCGGACCTCCGGGATCAGAAGGACCTGGTTGTTCGAGCCGCTGAATCGGCCAGGCTGCTGGCTCTTGAGCCAGGTCCGCGCCTGTGTTGACAGCACATTGACTCCCATCAGGCCGATGAAACCGGTGGGAACGCTCTGTCGGAAAATCCCGGGCTTGCCAGCGAGGAAGATCTCGTATTCCTCGGCAGAAGGTCCCAGGGCAACATCGAGCTTCCCTAGAACGAGATCCTGCACCATGGCAGCCGTTGTGAGATACTGTTCGTAGACGATCGTATCGTGGAAAACCTGTTTCCCTTGCGACTCCGGCCCGTGCCAGTCCGGATTGCGGTCCAGGGTGAGCGGATAGGAAAGGCCCCCGATGAGCTTGTCGCACCGACTCGGACAGTTGGGCCCGGGTCGGACCATATACGGTCCGGAGCCGATGGGGAGGTCGTTCGCGTAGTTCCTTCCGCCAGGCTCCCAGATATGTCGGGGCAGGATGAACATCGACGAGAAGACCTCGAGGGCGGGTGCGAAGGGGAATTTGAACTCGATTTCCACATGGTAGGGATCCGCCGGATCGAGCCGGGCTTCTTTCATCTCTCGGATGCCGTCTCCGAACAATCCGAGGTTCTGTACATTCGCGATGAAGAAGTTGTATGACCATGCGACGTCGTCGCCCGTGACTGGATGGCTCTTGTCGCACGTAACGTAGGGTGGGGCGTACTTGAACGTGCCATCCGGAGCAATACACGTCCTCGGATCCGTCCAGTACGCGTTCTTCACGATCCAGAACTCGTACGTGGTGTCGTTCACCTGGTTCCAGCGCACGGCGAGGCCGCGATCATTCATGAGTTTCTCGTCACTTCCGATGAGAGTTTCATAGACACTATAGATGAGAACCCACTCATCGGTATATTCGATGTCGATGGGGTTCAGCGTGGTAATAATATAGTTCACGACTCCGGCCTTGAGCACCCGTACAGGATGCGCCTGCGTCGGCGTGGGCCCCGGCGGCTCGGCCGCAACCCTTTGCGCAAGGGCGAGGATGGCCAAGCCCGAGGTCACGAGGACCATGACAAGGACAATGCTCAAGACCCTAGCCCAACGCGACCCTGAACCGACACTGACATCTTGGATATCTGTCACGCCCCACTCCTCCTGTCGAAGCCACCACAAAACGGCTCCTGTCGCATGACTTCGATGCGGCAGTGGTAACGTCCGGTCCGCTCATATATCTTCCCATTGTCCTCCTGGGGTCGTTCGCATGTCCGATAGCGTTCGGGGCAGTCCGTGACGCCCCTGGCGCGGATCCGGTCCGTGCCAACGAGGAGGTTGGCAGAAAGGTGGAGCGCTCGTGACAGCCGAGAGAAAAAGGGGTGTCAAGAAACACGGTCGATCCACGGGGCGGGGAGACATGGGCCCCTCGGGGAATAGGGCTTTATAGCCAGGGTCACTATTTGCAATGAACTCCGCGCAACCTGTGTGGACTTGGTTGGAGGAGGCTGGCCGCGATTCAGCGGATGCGAGTGGTATCGATCGGATCCAGGGCTTGGGTCTCGGGCTTCTTCGCGCTGCTCCTTGCGTCCTTCATCCTCCCTATAGCCGGCCCGGCTGGGGCCTTCTACGACGGGAGCGTACGGAGCATTTCGACGGACTCTCTCGCGTCGCCCCGGATCGCCGGATGTTACTACGTGCCCGACCCCCGGTTCGACTCGAACTTCACATGCGGTGAATTAAACCTTGCCAGGCCGGCCTACCTCAACCTATCCGTCGTTTTCACCCTGAATGTCTCGGACCTTCAGGGACAGAACCTGACGGAGAACTTCACGGTCGTCTTCTATTTTGACTATTACCTCGCGACCAGCTTCCCTCCCCCCGTCAACCCCGATAGTCCGGTGAAGACGGTCGAAGTCACCCCGCCGGGAACGAGCGACACAGTGTGGGTTGACACGAACTGGACCTACGACCGACTGGGCAACTTCTCCGGCTTGGGTCCTGACTCCTCGATCTACTGGATCAGGGCCGAGCTATGGAATGTCAGTGGAGTCATCGAGCAACGAATCTGGAGAATCTACGTGAACCGGAACGCCGAACCGACTTTCGCGAGAGCCCCCTCCAGTGTGTATGCGGTCGAACCCGAAATCACGTTCCCGGATCCAGTGGTCCCCCTGTTCGCCGTGGACATCGCCGTAAGGGACACGGACGACCACAGTCTCACGGTGACGTGGGACTGGGGAGACGGCACGATCACGGTGAACGAGACGGGCCCCGCCGGAGCGGATGTCGAGATTTCCGTGACCCACCAGTACGACTTGCCCCTCAACGAAACGCCCAGGGTTGTGAACGTCTCGTTCCTCGTCTATGTGGACGACGGGGTTCTCGGGCACAACATCAGCTTGGAACAACCGGTTGAGGTTCAGTTCACACTGTCAACCGACTGGTGGCCACAGGTGAGGGTCATGAACCCGACCCTTGGAAGCAGGTGGAAGGTCGGGGATGTCGTCCCGGCTGTTGGCACCCTGAACGACACCGAGGGCGATTCGATGACCTATTACTGGGATTTTGGAGATGGCTCCCTGACGGAGCCCCAGAACTCCACGAATGCCACTGTGAGCAGCTCTCATACCTACACACAGCCTGGGTCCTACAACGTGACCTTGTGGGCCACGGATGGTTCAGACAAGATATTCTGCTTCAACGTGACTACCTGTGAGCCGCACGGTGACCACTGGATGAACAGCTCCCGCAGAATTGACGTGCGACCCAACACGTCACCGGTTGCGGTCGTGTCTGAGGAACAGAAAGGAATCGTCGAGGAACCTGTTCTCCTGCGCGTGACCGTACGGGACCGTGAGGGTGATACCGTAGCTCTCAACGAGACCTTCGCCCTATGGGTCAACATGAGCGACGCGGAGGGTGATACTCTCGACCTGAGGATTGACTTCGGCGATGGAAATCGAACGCAGATAAATGTCGACACAGCCGCAGACGAAATGTCGGCGCTCCGGATCAATCACACCTACACACAGCCGGGGACGTACACGATCAACGTCACGTTGACGGATCACAGGGCGTACCTTCAGCGTACGGAGAACGGGACAGTCAGCTTGGATCACGAGAGGCGGGCTGGCATTGTGATCGTCGTACCGGCACCCCTCCAGACGTTTTCGGACCCTTGGGACCTGTGGGACTATGGCACCTTGGCCGTCATCTTGGGCCTGCCCGGACTGCTACTGACCCGCTCGCTGTGGCGAATCCACCGGGAGCGCAGGGAGGAGTGAAGGCTGCTCTTCCGACGAGGGACCTTGCATCGCGAAGCTTTTTGCTGTGACCGGGCATACGCACGCGAGTGGGGACTGACCGGTTGCTGAGATGAAGGAGATCCGAAGGATCATTCTCCGCCGGGCGCGGAACGCGGGCATCACGATCTTCGGGATCATGGCCTTGAACTTCTTCCTCATCCAAGGGATGGGCGATCCAGTCCAGTTGCTGACGCCTAAGTTGCCGGGTGTACCGCCTGAACTCCGAGAGCAGAACTGCATCCGGTTCGGCCTGTGCGATCCTGTCACGGGCGAGGTGCTGCACCCGGTGGTCCGCTTCTTTCTCTACTTGCGCAACACGGTTACGGGTGACTGGGGCGTCAG
>CAYGBO010000025.1:14044-19106 GCA_964348145.1 uncultured Methanomassiliicoccales archaeon | reverse complement strand
CTGGGCCCGCGGAATCTCCAGGGGCTGCTCCTGGGTCTCGTCCACGGTCTCTCTACCGACCATCCTGGACCCTCGTTCTCGTCGGAACGTCCACGGTCATCACGATCTTCCTGGGCATGGTGATCGGTGCCCTATCGGCTCAGCGCCGAGGCCGGCCCTTTGATCTAGGGATGACGGCCTTCGGGCTTTTCTTTTACGGCATGCCGATCTTCTGGCTCGGTCTCGTCCTGCAGCTCGGACTAACCCAGCGGCAGTTCGGTCTCAACTGGTGGCCTGTCTTCCCGACGAGCGGTGAATTTGACCATGACCTAGGGTATCCCTTCCAATGGCAAGCCGATCAGATCCTAAGCGCCCTGTATCATCTCGTCTTACCGGCCACGACTTTAGCTCTTGGGACCGTGGCGGGGATATCCCTCGTGATGCGCAATTCCCTCATCGATGTGGGAACGGAGGATTACGTGGTCACAGCCCGCGCCAAAGGTCTTGCTGAACGCATGATACTGCGAAGACACATCCTCCCCAACGGTATGCCGCCGATGGTCACGCTCATCGCTCTCAACATGGCCTATGTGTTCGGGGGCGCCTACCAAGTCGAAGTCGTGTTCTCCTACGAAGGAATTGGATGGAGGACGATTGAAGCGATTGACGCCCTCGACCTGCCCGTCATTCAGTTCATCGTCGTCCTGGGCGGGGTGGCGGTAGTGCTCGCGAATTTCCTTGCCGATCTCATACTCGTCAAAATTGATCCGAGAATCAAGATCACGTGAGGGGACGTCATGGCGTTCGATTCCTACATACTTTCCCGTTGGCTCCGAGTCAAGTTGGGCCTGACGGACGTACGGCGAGAGAAGCTGAGACTTGGCCTTCGGAAGTTCTCGGGAGTGGTCACATCGGTCTTGCGGAATCGGATGGGCGCCGTGGGAGTCGGAATCCTCGTGTTCTTTTCCATTCTCGCACTCGCAGCCCCCCTCCTGCCGATCGCTCATCCCGAAGCCAGAATCTTTGAACCCCGACTCGACCCCTCCTGGGACCATCCCTTTGGCACGGAAAACGTCGGGAAGGACATCATGGCCCGCGTCATCTGGGGCACGCGAGTGTCCCTGCTTGTGGGGGTCCTCTCGAGTGTGATCGCGGCTGTGCTCGGGACTGTTGTGGGGCTCGCCTCCGGATACTGGAGCGGGTGGCGCGACGAAGCCCTCATGCGAGTGAACGATGTGTTCCTCTCGATCCCGTGGCTTGCCCTGCTGATTGTGCTCGCAGCCGTCCTGGGTGGACGGCTCACTTTGGACGTCATCATCATTGCCATCGGGCTCACAAGCTGGAATTTCACCGCTCGCGTCGTCCGCGCCCAGGTCCTGTCTGTCAAGGAGCGAGCCTTCGTGGAGCGCGCTCGAGCCGCGGGGGCGAGGACCTTCGCAATCCTCGGCAAGCACGTGTTCCCAAATGTCTTTCCTCTCGTGTTCGCGAACACGATCCTGACCGTGGCAATCGCGATTCTCTCGGAGAGTAGCCTCGCCTACCTCGGGCGAGTGGATCCCAGCAACCTCAGCTGGGGCGTCATCCTCTACGAAGCAGATCGGGCGAGTGCATTCTTGATTGGGAAATGGGCTTGGATCGTCATGCCGGGTCTGGCCCTTGTCGTTGTCGTCCTCGGTTTTTCGCTCCTCGGTTACGCGCTGGACGAAATCCTCAATCCGCGCCTCAGGGAACGGTGAATCTACGGCTCTCCTTGAAATCGACCATCTGAAGACGTACTTCGATACACGCTCGGGAATCGTCCACGCCGTCGAGGATGTAAGCTTCGAGCTTCAAAAGGGCGAGTCCTTAGGCTTGGCCGGAGAATCGGGCTGCGGGAAGACGACGGCGGCTTTGTCTGTCGTCCGCCTCCTCCCTAGAAACGGTCGGATTGTGGGCGGTCGTATCCGCTATGATGGAAGGGATCTTGTGTCTGCGAAGGAGTCCGACTTGCGCAGGGTCCGATGGAAGCACATATCAATCGTGTTTCAGGGCGCAATGAACGCGCTCAATCCCGTCCGCCGGGTTAGTTGGCAGATCGCGGAAGCGATCGCCCTGCACGATCAGGTGTCCTTCGATGAGGCCCAGGGACGCGTCGACGAGCTCCTCTCGCTGGTGGGAATTAGCCCCACTCGCAAGGATGAATACCCGCACGAGTTCTCCGGCGGCATGCGGCAACGCGTCATGATTGCAATGGCACTCGCATGCCGGCCGAAGATCATCATCGCGGATGAGCCTGTGACAGCTCTGGATGTCATGATCCAAGCGCAGATCCTCGAACTGCTGAAGAAGCTCAAGGAGGAGCTCGACCTTTCGATGATTCTGATCTCTCACGACCTGTCGGTGATCGCGGAGACGTGTGAGAAGGTGGCCATCATGTACGGCGGAAAGCTTGTGGAATACGGTCCCTCCGCGGAGGTCTTCCGCGATCCTCAGCACCCGTACACTCAGGGCCTCATCGGGTCCTTTCCGGACATCTACGGCCCGCGGGATCTTCCCCCCTGGATCCCCGGCCAGCCTCCCGACCTCCTCTCCCCGCCATCCGGATGCCGGTTTCATCCCCGATGCCCCCTCGCCTTCAATGATTGCACAAAGGTAATCCCGCCCTTGTACGAGACAGGAGATGGCCACCTTGCCGCATGTTTGTTGCGCGCTCCTTCGGGGTGAGGGATCTGGAACGACTCCTTTCCGTCCAGAATTTGAAGGTATGGTTTCCCGTCCGCATCGGCCTTGTGGCGGGATTCCTGGGAAAGGAACGGAAGAATGTGCGGGCCTTGGACGAAATTTCCTTCGACGTCTCACGGGGGGAAATCTTCTGCCTTGTCGGAGAGTCCGGGTGCGGCAAGACAACTACGGGCAAGGCGATCCTGAGGCTTGTCGATGCGACTTCCGGACGCATCCTGTCTGGCATGGGCGAGGAGAAGCGAGGGCTCTTCGAGGCCCTCGAGCGGCGCATCGAGGAGCTAGAGCGGGCCCTTCCGCCCTTGGCGCCGCATGAGGTGCGCAAGGTCCGGCGCCAGTTTGCGGCCCTCCAAGCCCAGAAAGGCCTCATCGTGGGGCTCATGTACCCATGGAAGGCGGTCTCTGCCACGATACAGCGCGAGAAGCTTGAGAAGACGATCGCCATCTTCGAAGAGCGTTTGGCAGCACTGCGGAACGCCGGTGCCAGCGCGATCGCCCCCTCCCTGAGACGGGATCGCGAACGGGTCGAACTCCTCCGCACCAAGGGGCGATGGTTCACGCCGAGGCGAGCGAGGCGGTTGGAGTCGCTGAACAAGGCCCAGAAGGAGGCAACGTACCGACTCCGCCGAGCGGAAGCCTTCGGGGCCGGCACGAGGAAACGGGAGCGACGGGTCCGCCGGATTGAGCGCCGTCTCGCGAGGATGCACGGGCAGGAAAGAGCGGAGGATCCGGCAGGTCAGGGGGAGGTCCGAGAACTCGAGCAGAAGCTCCGTCACAAAGAAGAGAGCATCCTGAAGGTCGAGATTCTCGGAACCGAGGCCGAGCTTCGACAACTTCGGGCGAGGCTCGAACGGTTTCGCGGCAAGGAAAGGAGAAAGCAGGCGCGAACGGCGTCCCGGCTTCTCTCCGCAAAGAATCAGGTCGCCGGGATGAGGAAACGCGGCCTACCCCATCTCGAGCTGTGGGAGCTCAGACAGCTGAGGGAGGAGTTGCTCGCTCAATACGATCTCACTCGCTGGACCACGGACCAGCTCCACGAACTTCGCAGGAAGATGCAGATCATCTATCAGGACCCCTACGAGTCCCTCAATCCCAAGATGTCCATATTCGACATTGTCGCAGAACCCCTCCTCGCAAACAAGATCGTCGAGACGGAGGTGGAAGCAGAAGCGGTCGTCCGCAATGCGCTCGAGGACGTAGGTCTGAGACCCGCCACTGAATTCATGTTCCGCTACCCCCATGAGCTGTCCGGAGGTCAGAGGCAGCGCGTCGGCATAGCAGCGGCCCTCGTCGTCGACCCGGAATTCATCGTTGCCGACGAACCCGTCAGTATGCTGGACGCGAGCGTCCGTACTGAGATCTTGGCCCTCCTGTTGGACCTCAGGAAGAAGCGCAACCTGACGTACCTCTTCATCACCCACGACCTGGGTCTCGCGTGGATCATTGCGGATCGATTGGCCGTCATGTACCTGGGCAAGATCGTCGAGATGGGAGATGGTCCCGAGGTCATCCGGCATCCACGCCACCCCTACACGAAATCCCTCATCTCCGTGGTACCGACGCCCAACCCAGACATGCGGCGAGAAAAGATCATCCTGAAGGGTGAACGGCCCGACGCCATTGAGATTCCAGAGGGATGCCGCTTCCATCCGCGCTGTCCGATGGCTGCAGGCATCTGCGGATGGAACGCGGGGGAGGTTCGGGAGGACCTCCTCCGGTTGTTTGAGGAAGACGCTCCTCGCCATCCCTTGGTGCGCACCCTCGGTGGGGTCCAGGTAGACGGCCCCTTCTCCCTTCAGATAAGCACGGGCGATCCGGCCGGCTTGGAACGATATCTCCGTGGCCGTATCGAAACTCTCGGCGGAACGCGGCCCGCGCTGGCGGCGGTTCGCTTGATGCAGCCCGCGGACGGCTCCCTGCATCTCAAGCTCCACACCCCCGCAGAGCCAACCCTGAGGGCGATTCGCGAGAATGTCTGGGTCGCCTGCCATCTCGTCGAGCCGGAAATCCCTGTGGGTGACGCGAGCCAGGCAATCAGGATGCCGACGACAGGTTAGAGTCCTTCGTCCACGAATCCCGCGGCACGCTGACGAATCTCTTCGCCGCGGTCCAGGAACTCCCGCAATCGGCGTTCCGTCTCATCTCGAAACGCTTCGTCCCTGATGGCCGCGAGATTCACCCGGCAGTTTAGGCTCGCGCCGCGCATCCCTGCCTCCGCGAGTGCGATGGCCACGCCCACATCCGTAATCGCGCTCCGGCTTCCGTTCTGCGTCGCCTCGTCGGGCCGGGTCCAGAAGATGGAGGCGACCTTGGGAAGCTCCGGTCTGTTGCCGCTGATGCAGGGCGTGCTGTTCTCGGCCACCAT
>CAYGBO010000025.1:0-14034 GCA_964348145.1 uncultured Methanomassiliicoccales archaeon | reverse complement strand
GCTTCCCTTCTGCGTCGCCTCGTCGGCGATTTTCAGCGCCTCCAGGCATCCTTGTGCCGTCTCGAGGGGGATCCTGGTCGCAATCCGATACGCGGCCTGCATTCTCTCCACTCGTAGGGCTCTCTCCGAATCGTTCGTCCGCGGCATCCTCCTCGCCGCGAGGACCGCCTCGAAGGCTTTCGCGTCTTCCTCGACGAGCTCCTCGAGTCGTCTCTGAACATCCTGAGCTCGCGTTTCGAGGCTTCGGAGACCGACCTCCCGGGCCTTGTCTCCTTCCTTCGCCAGGGCCAGCCCCATCGCCATGCGACTCAAGGCGATCGACAACGCGCCCGCGAGAGCCGCGACGCTCCCTCCCGCGGGCGTCGGAGTCGCCGCCGCGACGGACTCGAGGAATTCACCGAGTGATCTCTCTCTTACTCCCACAGCCGGCTCTCCAAAACTTGGTCTTCTCGGAAGCTCGTCAGCTTGAGATAAGCCTTCGCTCCATCGAGGATTGCGCTGAGGGGGACGAGACCGATGATCTCGCTTTCGACGATGTCAACCCCCTCCTGAGCGGCCAATCCGCGGATCGTCTCGAAGACTTTCGTCAAGGAGGTCACCCGGAAGTCCAGCATGTTCATCGAAACCTGGACGATGCCTCGGCCCTTCAACTCGAAGCCCTTCGCTCGCACTGCGGGGAAGCCTCCGTCGCGCTCCCGAATGGCCCCCGCGATACGCCTCGCAATGGACACGTCCGTGGTACCGAGATTCACATTCCAGGCGATCAAAACGGGTCGGGCACCCACGATGCAGGCGCCGGCCGTGGGATGTATCCTCGAAGGGCCGAAGTCCGGTTTCCGATCCGGATTCGTCTCAATGTCCCGCCTTAGTCCTTCGAATTCCCCCCTGCGAAGGTCGGGCAGCGAACTCCGGTCGGGCCGAAGGGCCGCGGCTTCGTAGAGATACACGGGGAGCCCAAGCTCCTCCCCGATTCGCCGCGCCACGGATCGGGCGATGGAAACGCAGTCCCCCATCGTGACGCCCGCGAGGGGGACAAAAGGGAGGACGTCGAGGGCCCCCACTCGGGGGTGAATCCCTCGGTGCACGTTCAGGTCGATGAGCTCTACGGCCTTCTGTGCGCCTGCAAAGGCCGCCTCCGCGACCCCCCTTCGATCACCAACGAAGGTGATCACCGATCGGTTGTGCTCCACATCCATCTCGCGGTCCAGGATTCGAACTCCTCGCACGGACGCGATGGCTTCCGCGAGGGCATCAACGACTTCCTTGCGTCTACCCTCAGAGAAATTCGGGACGCACTCGACGAGTTCTGACATACATCTTGTCCTGGATGGGCGATGAAGCTCCACGGCGAGTTAAAGGTTTAGGAACCGTCCGAGTCCGGAAGGGAAAAGAAGGACCAGCTCCCGAAGACGATGTACCCAGTCGTCGGGGACACCTAAGTTTATCTGTCCCTGGGTTCTCCGGTGTTCGGGACATCGATGGTGGAACCGTCCCCCTCCCCTTCGACGCAGACCTCTTCCGGCTCTGGGAAGGGAATGATATCCCTCGGCCCCTCCACAATCCCTCCGGTGCCACCACCTACCCTGGAGGAGGCCATCATGACCGCGCATGTCCTCCAACTCGAACAGGCGCGGCTCGGCGCCAAGTTCGCGCTCGTCAGCGGATTCCTGTATCTGGCCGCCATCCCTCTCCATCTCGTTGCCCTCAAGGAATTCATTGAGGGGACGCTCGGCGATATCATACGCTGGGAAACCCTGCTCGAGACCCTTGACGCTGCCGGATACCGGTGGCTCACCCTTGCGAGTCTCATGGGCCCCTTCGTGCTGTCCATCGGGTGCTTCGTCGGCATGTACTCCCTGCGACTTGGCCGACTCAACGCGGCCTTCCTCATCATCATCCTCGGCGTGGTGGGAGTCCTGTTGTCCGTAGCGTACATCGGTTGGACGTTCGGCATACTCGGAATTGCCGCGGGGTTGTTGTCCGTCCTGGGCGGGGCTGTTGCGATTCGCCGGCCGCGCCTCGGTCGACCCGTGAAGAGTGCCAGGGCGAGACAATCGTGAGAACCGCAGGTCGTCGGTCTCGGACGAGGGCACAAAGGCCCCCACGCCGCGCGTCTGGGCTCGGCACCTCCGTTGCCCTTTCCTTGGTTGTCCTCCTCTTGGCGTCCTCCGTGACGGCGCCTCCTGACGTCCCCATGCGCACCCAGGGATTCGCCCTTGATGGCCTCGGCTCTCCCTTGCCGTTGGGCACGCCGATCCACACGTTCGTCGACGGGGTCGATTACTCGAACGGGACGAGGGTATTCGATGCCCTGGGTTCCTACTCCGTCCTCACGGAAGGGAACTGGAGGATCGGAAACGCCTCCGAGACGCCATGGCGGAAGGAGGGCGCGGACGACGGCGATCTCGTCCTCTTCGCTGCGGGGGACTTCACGGCCTCCGCGGAGGTGTTCCAGGAAACGATGGAATGGCACAAGGGATTCACCGTCACGCAGAACCTCCATCTCGGGGCCCTCGGGACGACCCCGAATCCGCTCAAAATTCGAGGCCTGGTGACGCAACCCGCGCGAGGCGGAAACCAGTCCGCCTACGTCTGCAACCCCACGCTCGCGGCCGTCGATTTGAGCCGGTACTTTCTGGAACTCAATCGGCCGAACCGCTACGACGGTCCTCGGCTCGCGCTTACTGGGACAGTCCCCGCCCGGGGAGACGTGCGCATCGATCTCGGTTCGGATGCATTTCTCGACCCGAAAGGAGACGCAATGAAGCTCGTCTTCGAGAATCCGGGCGGGCTCAACGCGTCTGCGGGGGGACGCGACATTGTCGTGGATCGGGTCGAGTACAACGCGACCGTGGGGGGCACCCTCACCTGGGAGCCAGGGAACACGATCATGGGCGACGCCGCTGCGCCCGGGATCGGTCGTATCCTCACCCGGTCCCCCGACTGCCGGGACACGAACATGCCCTCGGACTTCCGCATCGACATCGAACCCGGATTGCCGCCGAACGGGCCGCCCTCGGTCGCTCTCCTCACCCCGGTGGGAGGCGAGACGCTGCAGGCCGGGGCACCCTTCACCGTGCGATGGAATATGTCGGACGATCTGTTCGAGACGGAGGTCCTCGAGGTATGGGTGAATGTGACCTACGCGGGCACGACCTCGACCCTCCTCGACGGCCTTGCGGGGGCGACCTCCTTCGAGTGGTCCGTCCCCGACGTCGTTGCCTCGGACGCCATCCTGACGGTGGACGTCACGGATCCTTTCGGTGCGCGGGCCTCAGACTCGAGCGGGCCCTTTGGGATCGTGCGACCCCAGCCCTTCGGAGAGTTCGCCCTTGTTCTCGGGATCTTGGCCCTCATCCTCGTGGGCGCCCTGATCCTCATCGGATACCTTTACGCGAGCCGACGTCTCGACGCGGCAGGTCGGCCGAAGGCGTCCCCGCCGACTGCTCCCGGGGGGCCCACGGAACCAGGAACGGTCGGAGTCGAGACGCCAGAGTCCCCGCCGGAAGGAAAGAAAGTATGCCCTCAGTGCGGGACCGCCGTCCACAAGCGGGATTGGACCTGCTTCTACTGCGGCTTCCGGTTCCCGGAGCCACCAACCTGAAGGCGGGCATTGATGCCATCGGACTCCGGCAGGGGGTTCCCCGTGCGGACGATTTCACCCCCTCAGCTCCGCGGAAAACGCTGAAATAGACCCCATGTCCCTCGCGGACCGAGGGATCCCCTTGAAGTTCGCGTACACGGGCGTCGAGGTCAAGGACATGGACGCGTCGATCCGCTTCTACGTGGACGGGCTGTCAATGGAGCTCCTCGATCGGCATCGGATTCAGGAAACGAAGGGGGAGGTCGCGGCCCTCAGGAGCCCCGGCTCCGAACAGCTTCTCGAGCTGAACTGGTATCCGAACGCTACCTACCGGGTGGGGAGCGAGCTGGACCACCTCGCCTTCGAGGTGAAGGACGTTCCCGGGACCGTAGAGAAACTCGTCCAGCACGGCGCCCGTCGATGCGGAGAGGTCGAGAAGAGGCCGAAGTACATCGTCGGGTTCGTCCAAGACCCAAACGGAATCTGGATCGAACTGTTCGAGGCACGCACGGGCTAGTATCGCGGATTCCTCCCGCCGAGCCTCGTTGTCGCGCCCTATCACCACACCGTAAGGGTATTATCGAGGCCGTTCTTTGGCGGTCCAATTCCCATGCGAAAGGAAGAGGATTTCAGCGACTGGTACGGCGAGCTCATCGACAAGGCGGAACTCAGCGACAAGCGCTACCCCATCAAGGGAATGAACGTCTGGCGACCCTACGGTTGGGCGATCGCGAGGCTCATCGACGACGCGATGCGCGAGGAATTCAACGGCACGGGCCATGGGGAGGTCAGCTTCCCCGTCCTCGTGCCCGAGGGGGAGTTCCACAAGGAGGCCGTCCACCTGAAGGGCTTCGAAGGAGAGGTGTTCTGGGTCACCCACGGCGGGTTCAACGAGCTCGACGTGAAGCTTGTCCTTCGCCCGACGTCGGAGACGGCGATGTACCCCATGTTCAAGCTCTGGGTCCGCAGCCACGCAGACCTGCCCCTGAAGGTCTACCAGATCGTCCCCGTGTTCCGCTACGAGACGAAGATGACGCGCACCTTCATGCGCGTCCGCGAGATCCACTTCTTCGAGGCCCACACGGCCCACGCGACCTACGGGGACGCGGAGCAGCAGATTCACGAGGACCTGCAGATCAACGAGCGCCTCATGCGCCTCTTCTGCCTGCCCTATCTCGTGAGCGTGCGGCCCGAGTGGGACAAGTTTCCCGGTGCCCAGTACAGCCTCGGCGCGGACACCCTCCTCCCGTCCGGACGGGCCCTACAGATCGCGACCTTCCATCAGTACGGCGACAACTTCGCGAAGGTCTACGATATCACGTACGAGACGGACACGGGCGAGCATCGCCATGTGCACCAGACGACGGACGGCATGAGCGAGCGCGTCCTCGGCGCGATCATTGCGATTCACGGGGACGAAAAGGGACTCGTGCTCCCTCCCCCCGTCGCGCCCGTCCAGGCGGTCCTCGTGCCGATCCTCGAGAAGGGACGTCAGGAAGAGATGCAGGAGGAGGCCCAGAAGCTGTTCCTCGAACTCCGGGAGCGCATGCGCGTGAAGCTCGACGACCGGGACGTCCGTCCCGGGGAGAAGTTCTACTACTGGGAAGCCCGGGGCGTGCCCCTGCGGGTCGAGATCGGGCCTCGGGATGTGGCGAAGGGCGTCGTCACCGTCGTCCGTCGGGACACCGGGGAGAAGAAGGAGCTGCCCCGAGACGGGCTGCCGGACCGGCTGCGCTCCGTCCTCGAGATCATGCAGGTCGCCATGTGGGAGAGGGCGGAGAAGGTCCTCCGAGAGAACACCTTCTCGATCCGTTCCCTCGAGGACGCAAAGCCGGGCTTCAACCGAGTCGGCTGGTGCGGAAAGGAGCCCTGCGGCAAGGCGATCACGGAGCGCGCAGGGATTGACCTCCTCGGGACACCCTTCTACGCGGAGCCGTTCGAAGGCGCGTGCATCGCCTGCGGAGAGCCGACGAAACAGGTGGCGTACGCAGCGAAGGTCTACTAGTCCCTGTAGAGGAGCATGCCCACGAGGCCAAAGCCGACGAGGATCACGGTGACCGCGTAGGCACCGATCCAGTCTGCCGCGAGGAGGTTCCAGGCCCCATAGAGGAGCCCCCAGGCGAGGTAGAAGAGGATTCCCGCGAGGAAGAGGGCCGCATAGAAGGCGAACGCCACCCTGCGTGGGAAGGAGACTTCGGCCACGCCCGGGACAGAGTCCGGGTCGCTAAAAACGTTTGCTCAGTCCCCTCGTTCCCGGGGGCGTCGGCGAGAAGGACGGATGCGCGCGAAGCGCCCGCGGGTCCTCGCCCACCATGCCTCGACCCGGGGATACGAACCCGGGTTTTCCTCGACCCAGAACAGGAACGCTAGGATGAGGAAGCCCGCCGCCGCGGCGATGAGCGCGTAGTAGGGCCACTGCGGAATCGGTTCCTTGACCCCGAACGAGGAGTCGGGGATGAGGCCGTCGACTCCGAGGATCGTCAGGTTCACGTTCCCCCGGCACCACGGCGGATTGCATGGGTCGATGTTCGACTCGTTCCTCGCCTCGGCCCACTGCTCATCTGTGAAGAATCCTCGGGAGGCCATGACGTAGCGGCGGAGAGACCCACTCTCGTTCCCTTCGAACTCGAGCCGGAAGCGGACGAAGTACGTCGCCTGGCTGAAGACGCTCCCGTGGGGCATGTCCCGGGAATCTTTCGCGGTCAGGACCGTGAAGTTCAAGGGGGTGGCATTCCGGGCCTGCACCGCGCCGAGGCGCCACTCGATCTCCCGTCCCCCGCTCTCGAGGAATCGGGGGTACGAGAAGGACCACGTGTCGTCCACGGGCACGGACTCCTCGATCGTCGCGTACATGTAGACGCTGGCGTTGAGAGTGACGTTGAAAATCGGCTCCGTGTACGTCGAGTTGAGTTCGAATCGGAAGATGCCGCTCTCGCCAGGTGCGAGCTGGGGGGTCTCGAATACGCGGATGAGTTTGTTCACCCGGCCCACCGCGCCGAAGTCCTCCGCCCCCGCCGAGGAGACGGAGAAGGGCACGAGGACCAGGAGGAGGGCGAAGGCAAGGGCCGGCGCCCGCATCGAACGCGGCGAAGCGGATGGGCCTTCATATACGTATCGAAGAGAATGGTCAAGGACAAGAACGGACATGGACGGTGCCGTGCGTGTCGTCGTCGTGCCCTCCGCGCGTGCCGAGGCCCTCCGCCGCGAGCTTCACGCGACGGGAGCCGTCGATCGGTCCATGCGGATGGCGAAGCGGGACGGTGTCGTCCTGATTCCTATTCGTTCGGAGCCCCCCGAGGACCTGAGCCGGTACGACGCCCACCTCGCCGATGTGGACGGCCTGGCGCCACGTCCGCGACCCCGAAATCCCCGGGAGGAGCTACGATCTCGCGTCGGGGATGCGGGCATCCCGCCGGACCTCGCGCCGTCACGCTGGGAGCGCCTGGGCGATGTACTCTTCGTGCGCCTCCCTCCAAGGGCACGACGCCACAGGAAGGCGATCGGCCAGATCTGCGGGGAGACCTTGGGCGTACGGACGGTGCTCGAGGACGTCTCCGGAATCCACGGCCCGATGCGACAGCCGGACGTCCGGGTCCTGTGGGGGGACGGAACAGAGACGATCCACGTGGAGGACGGCGTGCGCTACAAGCTCGACGTCGCCCGCGTGATGTTCTCATCGGGGAACCTTGCGGAACGGACATCGATCGCGCGGCGGATCCCGCCCGGCGCGGTCGTCGCGGATCTCTTCGCGGGAATCGGCTACTTCACGCTGCCCATCGCGGTCCGTGCCCGCCCAAAGACGATTTATGCATGCGAGCTGAACCCGGTGTCCTTCGGATACCTTCTGGAAAATCTGCGGCTGAATCGGGTGTCGACCGTGATCCCTCGCCTCGGCGATTGCCGGCGGACGGCTCCCCGCGGCGTCGCGGACTGGGTCCTTTTGGGGCACTTCGACGCTCCCGCGTACCTCGACGTCGCCTTCCAATGCCTGCGCAACGAGGGGACCGTGGTTTACCACACGCTCGGCCCCCGACGGAACTGGCGGAACGGTCCCCTCGCCCCGCTTGGAGCCTCGGCCCGGGACGCCGGAGTCCGGATCTTGCGGACCCAGACTCGGGCCGTGAAATCCTACGCCCCCGGAATCATCCATGCCGTGGTGGAAGCGCGCGTCGCCCCGCCACCGAAAGGCCTTTCTGGCACCGTCGCCTTGAGCAACCGGTGAATCCATGGACTGTCCGAACTGCGGAGCATCCGTTGGGGAGGATGTGTCTTCGTGTCCGTCGTGCGGCGTCCCACTCGACGGGAGCGAGATTCGGCGCCTCGCGGGTAGCTTCTCGCGCGCGGCAAAGCGATTCGCCGACGCCGGAGCCTCCGCAGTAGACCGGACGGCAAAGGCGCTTGAGCCGACCGTCGACAAAGCCACCAAGACGGTGCGCCCCGCGGTCGAGGGGGTCGGTAGGACCCTGAAGCCCCTCGCGGATCAAACCGTGCGCGCCACGAAGGAAGTCGCGAAGTCGGTGAAGCCGGCCATTGACACGACCGCCCGGGTCACGCGGGAGACCGCGGAGAAGGCCGTGGAGACCGCGAAGCCCGCCGTTTCGAAGGTCGCGGGCAAGGTGGAGGAAGCCGCCCGGAAGGTCAAAGAGAAGACGAAGGGCTGAAACCTTTATCCGGGCCTCCGGGTTGCGTGGTGCTATGTCGGTGGACGAGCGCGCCGAGCTGGTGCTCCGCGGCGCCCACGAGGTCGTCACCCGCGATGAGCTTCGGGACGTCCTCGGCCGCGGAGGAACGCCGCGGGCCTACATCGGGCTTGAGCCTTCCGGCCTCATGCACATCGGGACCGGGTTCATCGTGTCCTCGAAGATCACGGACCTCGCCCGCGCGGGGTTCCACACGATCGTCCTGCTCGCGGACTGGCACGCTTACATCAACGACAAGCTCGGCGGCGATCTCGGGGTCATCCAGGCCTGCGGAGAGTACTTCAAAGACGGCTTCCGGGCTCTCGGCGTTCCGGATTCCGTGGAGTACCTCTACGCGAACGAGTTCGTCTCGGAGCGGGATTACTGGAAGTCGGTCCTCCAGGTGTCGAAGGCGTCGAGCCTCGCCCGAATCCGGCGGGCCCTCACGATCATGGGTCGCAAGGAGAGCGCGGCGAACCTCGATGCTTCGAAGCTCATCTACCCGGCGATGCAGGTGGCCGACATCCACTGGATGGACCTGGACCTCGCCTACGGGGGCATGGACCAGCGGCACGCCCACATGCTGTATCGCGACCTCGCGCCGAAGCTGGGATGGAAGCAGGTCGTCGCCCTGCACACGCCCCTCCTCACGGGCCTCCAGGGCGGCGCCCGCATGGACCCCATCGATACGAAGATGTCGAAGTCGGATCCCGACACGAGCATCCTCCTCGACGACACACCGGAGGAAGTGGATCGGAAGATCTCGAAGGCGTATTGCCCCACAGAGACCGCGGAGGGGAATCCGATCCTGGACATTGCGAGGATGATCCTCTTTCCCCGTCTCGGGCGGCTGACCGTGACTCGAGATGCGAAGTACGGGGGCGACATGGTCTGCGAATCCTTCGCGGACCTCACGGCCGCGTACGGACGGGGCGAGCTGCACCCCAAGGACCTGAAGGCGGCCGTGGCGGCGGAGCTCAACCGGGCGCTGGAGCCCGTGCGATCCTACTTCGCCGCTCACCCGGACAACCTGAAGACCCTCCAGGCCGCCACCGTGGGACGTTGACCCGATGCGGCGGAACGGGCAGGCCGCGTCCCTTGCGGCATTGGCCGGCGTTCTCCTTCTCCTCACGGGCTTCAACGGCGCCCGGGGCGTGAACCACTTCTTCCTTTTGCTCACGGACTGGCTCGGCCCGAATCCGATCCTATTCGGACTCGCCTTCGTCTTCGTCGCGATCGCATCCCTGGGTGGGGTCGCCGTCCTGCTCGGAGGCTACCTGATCTACAGGGACCAGGTCCGAACGGGCCGGCTCTTCATCATCCTGGGCTCCGGGGCGGGGCTCTTCACCCTCGTCATGTTCCTCGTGGTGAACCTGAGGCGGGAGGCATTCTCCTTTCTGCTGCACGTCCTACCCGCCCTGGCCGGAGTGGCCCTCGGGATCGCCGCGCGGATGAGGTCGAAGCCGAAGCGGCTCCTGTGATCCCCCTCAGAGGACGGGAGCCACTGGGACCTTGGCCCTCCCCGCGTTCACGATCCGCCTTCGAAGCACAAGCAGGTATGCGAAGCCGGCGATCGCGAGGAAGCCGCAGAGGTAGAAGGGCGCGGTGGACTCCAGGTCCGCCGTCCTCCGGAAGGCCTCCGCAAAGGCTCCCGCACCGAAGGATCCCAGGGCACCGCCGAGGAGCTGGAACGCGAAGATGAACCCGAACGCCGCGCCCTGGACCCGCCGATGACTCGCCTCGGAGACGAAGGAGAAGAGGGCCGGATACGTGACGAAGAGGGCGGATCCCAGGGTCCAGAACGCCGCGAGGACCAGGATTACATTCGACGACAGGGCGCCCGTGAGACAGGCGATCGCGAGGAATCCGTAGCAGCTGACGAGAGTTCGGAAGCGACCGAACCGCTCGCTCAGGCGGCCGAAGAAGAAGGCGGCGAGGGCGCCCGCGAGAATCCAAATCGCAATCGCGACGCCCGCGTACGCGTCGGGCAGGAGGAACTTGTCCTTCAGAAGAGGCGGCCCGAAGGATGTGAAGATGAAGAAGGCGGCGCCCCCGAGGGCGAGGGGGAAGAGCCACAGGCGGACATCGCGGATCATCGCCCTGTAGTCGCCTCGGGAGGCCCACACTGCGGGCGGTGACGGCACGCGACCCCGGACGAGCCAGAGGGCGAAGGCGACGGCGGCGAGGTTGATGCCTCCCCACAAGAGGAAGGGGGACTGCCAGCCGACGCCGACACCGAGGACGGCGCCGCTCGCCATGCCCAGAATGACGCCGGAGTCTCCGAAGGCCGACTGGAACCCCATGGAGCGATCGAGGCTCGCTCCCTCAAATTCCCGCCCAATCCACGCGATCCCCACCGGGTGATAGAAGCTCGCGCCGATCCTGGAGAATGCGATGATCGCGAGGAGCATGAGGAAGGACGTCGAAGTGGCGACGAGGATGGATCCGACGCCAAAGATCAGGATGCCGATGGAAAGGAATCGTGCGGGGTCCCGCCGATCCGATGCAATACCGAACACAATCTGGAATAGCGCGGTGACGAGGAGGGCCGTGCCGGTGAGCAAACCGATTTCGAAGGCCCCGAACTGGAAGACGCTCCGGAGGACGGTGATCTGACCCGCCATCACCGTGACGGCGCCGTCGTTCGCGAGGTGATACGTGGATATCGCGAGGAGCGCACGCCGGTCCCCTGGCACGCCGGGCGCCGATGCGTCGCCGACATAAAGCGTTAGGCCCGCGACGGATACGCCGGATCCATCGGCAAAGTCCAAATAGTGTACGTATGTTGGGTTTGTTCGGCCAGGAGACCGCGGACGGCTGACGGTGACCCATCGGGTCGCTGAGGAACGTCCCCCCTCCTACGAGCGGTGGCCCCGCGCAAGCGGGGGGCCTGAGAAGGTCGGCAAGGGCGCAGAAACGACACAGCCCGCGTCGAGAATGATTCGCCCGGCGAGGACGTTGGCGCGGGATTTGGTGAGACGGCGACACCCCACCGGAGCAAGTCCAAGCAGGCGCATTGCGCCAGGTAGGACGCTCAGTCCAATGCCGTCGAGAACAGAAGGGGGCGTACGGCGGTCACCTGGCCCCTTCTGTCGTCGAGACATGGAATCGAATCGATATCTCAATCGCGGTCCCGGGACTCCCGCCTCCGGAGTTCGAATCCCATGCTCGCACAACAGGAACGCATCATGTCGAACATCTCCTCGGAGACCTCCATCTTGCCAGGAGCGCCTTCCCCCATCATCGAGGACATGCTCTCCATCATCCCCGCCATCATCTTGGGCATCATACCCTGCATCATCTCCCGCTTATCCTCGGAGGTCATGTTCGCGAAGAACTTCTCCATCATTCTGTCCATCATCTGCCTCTTCTCCTCGCTGCTCATGCCCTCCAACATCTTGTCCATCATCCGCTCCTTGATTGACAACCTCGCCCCTCCGGACCCGAGGGACATGGGAAGCATCGACCTTTACCGTTGCGTTCGACCTACAAGTCCCGCGCACGGCGTAGGAGGTCTCGCGCAATCACGAGCTGCTGGATCTCCGCCGTACCGTCTACCACTTGGAGCATTTTCGCAAGATCGATGAATCTCGCCAGTGGGTAGTCCTCGAGCCATCCATAGGCACCCAGGATCTCACTGCAGAGGATCGCGGCGCGGAGGGCGGCATCGGGACCAAACCGTTTCGCATGGGCGACGGCAACGGGTCCCTCGGGCGTGCCAAGGCACCTCGCCGCGCGCTGGGTCAGGAGACGGCCCGCCTCCAACTCGGTCAACGCATCCGCGAGCTTCCACTGGATTCCCTGGAAATCGAGGACGCGCTGGCCGAAGGCACGTCTGTCTCGGGCATAACGCAACGCGACGTCAAGAGCCTCCGCATGCAAGCCATTCGCGATCGCCGCAATATCGCAGCGGGCCACGTCGATCGCCGCCAGGGCGGCTCGCATCCCTTTGCCCCGGGGCGCCACGAGGCGCCCCGGGGCTTCCGCCAAGATCATGTCCGCGATGGGCAGGAAGTCAGCCCTGGGTTTTCGATAGGGCTCCGAGAAACTCACCCCGCCTCCCTCTCGCTCCACGGCGAGCATCGCGATGTCGTGGTGTCCCGATTCCTTGGAGGTCTTGCAGACAACTAGGAACACGTCCGCCTCGCCCGCGAGGGACGCCCACGCCTTCCGGCCCGTGATTCGCCAGCCGTCCTTCGTGGGGACCGCGAGGGTCGTGAGGGCGGTGGCATCGGAGCCGGCTTGGGGCTCCGTAAGGGAGAAACCCCCCAGCGCCTGACCTCGGGCGAGCGGGCCACCCCAGCGACCGCGCAACTCCGCGTCGCCGTGTCGGGTCGCGGCTGCCGCGACCGCGTTGTGCATCGACAGGGAGAAGGCGAGGGCCGCGTCGCCCCGTCCCAGCTCCTCGAACACGGCCATGCCTTCGGGGTACGACAGGTCAAGGCCACCCGCTTCGACAGGGCAGAATAGTCCCGTGAGACCGGAGGCGCGCACGGCGTCCCGAGGATAGCGCGCGGCGCGGTGCCACTCCTCGATCCGGGGTTTCACTTGCTCGGCCACGAACCGACGGGCCCGTGCGACTGCCTCTTGAGCCCTCGTCGCGTCCTTCGGCACCCTTCAACCTCCCGGGACGAGTTCATCCGCCCGTGCGGGACGCCAACGACTCCCGCGAATCGACGCGCCTCCGTCTGCGCGTGAGTGGGAAGGAAAGGGCGTTTCGGTATAACCCCTTCGGTTCGCACGGATCGCCCCGTTGCCCGGGAGTCCTCGGAGATTGTGGCCCGCTGATCGTAGCGCTCCTCCCGGGAGGCCGACCTTCCACGGGACGCCTTTATAGATGGACGGGCTTCCCGACCACGACCCGTATCCATCCGTTCGATAAGGATGGAGGCGGCACGCATGGCTCGACCCTCCGGTGCGGCGATCGCGCCCCGCGGCGCCCGCCTGCGGCGGTCGCCCTTCTTCGAGGCCACGCAACGGTCCGGCTGCAAAGCTTACACGGTGTACAACCACATGCTGCTGCCGATCTACTACGACGATCCCGTGAACGAGTACTGGCACCTCGTCAATGGTGTGACTCTGTGGGACGTCGCGGGGGAGCGGACCGTGGAGATCTCGGGGCGGGATGCGGTCGACTTCGTGAACCTGCTCACGCCTCGCAACCTGTCGAAATGTGCTGTGGGCCAGGCCAGGTACACGATCCTGACGACGGAGACGGGCGGGATCCTGAACGACCCGGTCCTCCTACGCCTGGGCCGCGATCGCTTCTGGCTCTCGACCTCCGACAGCGACGTTCTCCTGTGGGCAAAGGGCGTGGCCGTGTTTGCGGACCTAGACGTCGACATCAGGGAGCCGGATGCCTCACCCCTTCAGATCCAGGGCCCGAAATCGAAGCATGTCATGAAAGCCCTCTTCGGCCCGAAGATCCTCGATCTGTCCTACTATCGGGTTGTCGAGCTGCCTCTTCATGACATCCCCCTCGTCGTGTCCCGCACGGGCTGGTCGGGGGAAATCGGATACGAGCTGTTCCTCCGGGACGGCCGCCGAGGGGACGAACTCTGGGATCGGGTCATGGACGCGGGCAGGCCGTACGGGATCCGCGCCGCCGCCCCCTCAGACATCCGCCGAATCGAGGCCGGCATCCTGAACTACGGGGCGGACATGAATCTGGAGACCAACCCGTACGAGGTCGGACTGGGGCGTCTCGTCGACCTCGATAAGAAGGCTGACTTCATCGGAAAGCAGGCCCTCGCGCGCATCCATGCCGAAGGA
>CAYGBO010000024.1:25220-25435 GCA_964348145.1 uncultured Methanomassiliicoccales archaeon | reverse complement strand
TCCGCCGCTGGCTCGCCGCCGAAGGATTCGAAGCGGTCGACGAGGCGGACGAGTGGTTTGACGAACACGGGTACGGATACCACCACATCCTGGTCCGGGCACCGGGAGCCCGCCCCTCTCTCGGATCGCGCAGCTGCTGACACGGACGAAACTATTCCTGGGGCACGACCCGCGTGGGTCTTCTCCCACCGAAAGCATACCCGTATGGGTCCACT
>CAYGBO010000024.1:15018-25114 GCA_964348145.1 uncultured Methanomassiliicoccales archaeon | reverse complement strand
CGCCTCGCTTCGAAGGGAGAGACGTACAACGAGCTCCTCCGCCGCCTCGTCCGGGACGCGGAGGCCCGGCTACTGTACGAGCGAGAGAAGCGCATCCTCGAGACGGAGGAGTTCGTCCCCCTTGACGAAGCGTAGGGTTTTCCTGTCGAAGACGGCCATACGTCAGCTTGAGCGGTTGCCTCGCGATGCCAACCGCAGAATCAGAGAGCAACTCAAGGTCCTCGAGGATGATCCGATCCGTCCTCGACCCGGCGCGGACATCCGCCCTCTCTGGAGTCACGACGATCCCCCGCTGTACCGGGTCCGGGTTGGCGACTACCGCGTGCTCTACTTCGTCCTCCGGGAGGAGGTGCGTGTCACGGAAATCGCCACCGCTCGCAAGGATACCGCGGACTAGACTAGACTCTGAGTCCCAAAGATCGGATGATCACGCCTCTCGGCCATGTGCAGACCGTGATCGTACGGGTGGAGAGCTGGCGGAGAATCGCCGGCCGGTCATGTCAAACCGATCTCGTTCATGATGTTCGCGATGTCGTGGACCCTTTGCTGCGTGATCTGGCCACGTCTGACAGGCAATCCATGGCGCACGTCTGCTCCCAGTCAGGAGCACTTTCTCGTGGTGAGGACGGACAGGAAGTATCGGGGGATGTCGTCCGCCCGTTTTCGACGGTGCTAATCAGAAGTGAGTTTTCTGCCGCAAGTGACTAGGGCACCTCCTTCCTTCGCCTTCCCATGGCGATTTCTCGTGAATCCCCCGATGGGGAGGAACCCAGGGTGCCCTTCCGCCTGCCCCCGCACCTGGACATGGGCATTCTCAAGCGGGACGACCTCGATTTCGACCTGGAGCGGGAGGTCGCCCGACTTCGTGCTGCCCACACCGGGAAGCCGACGGGGGCAGGTGTGGCAGGCTGAAGGTGACTCCGAGCTTCCTTTGCCGCTGTGCGATTCAAATGCACCCGCGCGGAACAACCTTCGATCGTCCGCGGGTCGGTGAATCCTTGATCGAAGGCCCGATCCCTACTGATAACGTTTGAGATTGGCGTTGTCCTCGTTGAAGAATTCCTCGAGCATCGCAAGAGCGGCCTTCTTCGTGGAGGCGTCGTTCAGTCCCGCGACATGGAAGTCCCCTGAGACGTCCACCCGGGTTTTGTCGCCCATGGACGTATACGTATGCGTGTACTTCGTCCCTTTCGTCGGGCCCGCAAGGGCTTCCATCTCGAACCCCTTCGGAGGGTTCATCGTGAATTTCCAGGTCTCCATATGGGTGCTCCTGCCATCGGGATCTCGCCTCTCGATTTCCTGGACGAGGATGTTGCCCTCCTGTTTGAGAACCTTTGAGGAGGCGATGGACTTGTGGTCATGCACTCCCTCGCGGTCGTCCGCGATGAACCGCCAAATCTTCTCCAGCGACGCGTCGAAGATTCCGTCGTCGGTTACATGAACCATGGATCGGCCTCGCCCCGGCTACCTCATCACCCCTCATAAGCCTGTGCTGCACGAGGGCGTCCGCCGCTCCCTTTTTATCGTTTCACCGTATTCATGGGAGGGCTTGAGGGGGAGCGCATGGACCGAGATGAAGAGCGAGCCGAGGAACCCGTCCGTAACCGGGAGAACGAGGCGATGTCCGGCCTCCGGTGGCGTATCATCGCTTCTATCGTCTTGGGAACTGCATGGCTGATTTTCGTCATCCTGTACCTTGCCTTCTGGTCCCAGGGATTTGACCTGTTCCAGAACCTGGCGATTTTGATTTCCTCCCTGCTCGCCTTGGGAGCCGCCCTCGCAGTGTACTGGGTGTCCTACGGATTGCAGTTCGCGCGCCGGGCATGGTAGCCGGCCTGTAGCCGGGCGCCCGAGAACCGGTTCGGCTCCGGCGTCAGGCTCTTTCGGGGACCGGCGTCGAACACGACCTGACATTCGCGAGGGTGGCCCTCGAGGAGAACCTCGCGAAGGGCGGAACCCGGAAAGGCTTACGTAGCGCAAGGGGGCTCGGGGAGCGTCCATGGGAACCGTGATTGTACCCTTTGAACCCGGCAGGGCAAGCCGGCAGGAGTGGGCCCGCTTCCACGCGTATCGCCGGACACGGCATCAGGAGACGGAGCCTGAGGATCCGCTCTTGGACGACGAAACCGTAGAGACGATGATGAAACAGTCGGATCCCATGACGGATTTCCACCGCTTTGCCGTGATTGTCGAGCAGGCGCCCGGTCCCCAGGTTGGCTTCCTAGAATTCGAGGTATTCAAGGAGGGCTCCCCCACCTATGACAAGAACCCTCATCTCGCGTGGATGACTCTCGCGGTCCTCGCGCCCTACCGAAGGCGGGGAATCGGGACCGCGCTTCTCGCGAAGTCGGCCGAACTCGCCCGGGGCTTCGGGAAGTCAACTCTCGCGACGTACACCCACGAGCCGGACGGGAAAGCCTTCCTGGAGAGGGTCGGATTCGCCGCGGTTCAGACACGGCGAGAGAACCGATTACAGCTGGATCGGTTGGACTGGCGGATGGTCGAAGGATGGGCCAGAGAGGGTCCCGCGCGCTCCCCGAGGTCGAGCCTCCATTGGTGCATCGACGGTATCGATGAGGTCCTCCTCAAGGACTACTGCAGGGTGTATACCGAGGTGTTCAACCAGCAACCTTTCGATGCGCTAAGCATGAACGACGTCGTCTTCACGCCCGAAGGATTCCGGGAGTGGGAAAGCAACATCCACGCGATCGGGGGAACCCTGCTGACCGCGATGACCCGCGAGGCCGATGGGGACATCTCCGGACTCACGGAAATGTGGTACCTCCCTGGGGAAGAGAGCTTGATCCGACAGGGCATGACCGGCGTGAGGGAGCTCTACCGGGGGCGAGGCCTCGGGAAGTGGCTCAAGGCGGCCATGCTCCTCCGGATCCGAGAGGAATTCCCTAAGGTGAAGGTCGTGGTGACAGGGAACGCGTCCTCGAATGCCGCGATAGGAAAGGCGGGGAGGGCGCCTTGACGTCCCGCATCCCGTACCTCAAGGCGGAAGGCACGGCGAAGCAGGTCGGAGTCGAGATTGGCCGTGGCGCGAAGGGTCTCATTGCGGCAAACCGGAGGCTATACTTCGACCGTTTCCGGAAAGAATGGGGCCTCCGGAGGGACGAGGTCCTCGACCGGGCTCGGGCCTACGAGCGGGTCATCCGGGATGCGGATGAAGAGTACGCGGAGACCATGGAAGGAGTGGCGGCGGGTTCCCAAGAGGAATTGCATGACATCGTCGCTCTCAACGTTCGGTACGAGATTGCGTACAGCGAGTACGCCCGACGGGGGCAAACGGGGGCGGCCCCTGCTCCCCCCGAGGGATGCACAGCGCTCGCGGTCCTGCCTTCCCGGATCCGCGGCGGAAGGCTGATCATGGCCCAGAACTGGGACTGGATTTCCGGTGTGCGAGGGCTGATTCTCCAGGGACGCGTGGGCAACGGGCCGGAGGTCCTTGCGTTCACGGAGGCCGGGATCGTGGGCGGGAAGATCGGCCTCAATTCTCGAGGTTTGGGACTACTCGTCAACGGCCTCCACTCCGACCGGGACCGCTGGGACCGACTCGGGATGCCCTTTCACGTCCGATGCTGGCAGATCCTGCGGTGCGGGACGATCGACGAGGGCTCGCGTCGAGTGCGGGAGCCCCCCGGCTCATGCTCTGCGAACTTCCTCCTTGGCCAGGCGGACGGCGTCGGCGGACGGCTCCTCGACCTGGAGACCTCCCCCGTGGGCAGCCGGGAGCTGAAGCCGCGAGAGGGCGTGCTGACCCACGCAAACCACTTTCACGATCCCGAGGGGTTGGGCATCACGGAACCCCTCCTGGACGAGAGGACTTCCACTCACCAGCGCCAAGAGCGGGTGAACCGCCTCTTGGGCGCGTCGTTGGGCCGGTCCAGGAAACTCGATCTCGAAGGCGTGAAGAGGGTTCTGCGCGACCACGATGGACAGCCCCGGTCCATCTGCCGTCACCCGGATCCCTCGCTTCCGCATTCCGAGTCTTACGAAACGATCGTTTCCATCATCCTGGACCTCACGGGCAGCACTCTTCTCATCTCGGAGGGGGCACCCTGCTCCTCGGCGTACACCGCGTTCTCCCTGACCCCCTGAACCGGGAATCATCGATCCGTGGCCCATGTCGGGAATCCCGCCAGCGGATTGCCATCGGGTGAGATTGGCTTTTATTGGGTGAGAATCTATTTATATAGTGGCGAGTCATGCGCCCCCCGGAGGAAACTCCGTGGCTGGCGAGAAGCCAACAGCAGCAATGGTTCTGTCTGTGATTGGTGGTGTGTTTATCCTTCTGGGTGGGATCGTGTTCCTCGTCCTCGCGAGCATTTTTGAGGGTCTCCTCGGAGGCTTCGGGCAGATTCCGACGGACGGCGGAACCGTGGATCCGGGCGTGGTGACCGCGGCCGTACAGACGTTGGCCATAATCGGAATCGTGGTGGGTCTCCTCGTTATCGTATTCGGCGTCCTGATGTATGTGAAACCTGCGCAAGCGAAGATCTTCGGGGCCCTCGTGCTCGTCCTGTCAATCGTGAGCTGGTTCGGCGGCGCGGGATTCTTCCTAGGGCTCATTCTGGGCCTTATTGGTGGAATCCTGGGCCTCGTCTGGAAACCCACTCCCCCTGCGGCGATGTACGCGGCGCCACCCGCAGCGCCACCGTCGACCCCGCCACCCCAATAGGACACGGCGGCAGTCCCCTTCGGCCGTGGGCCTCCCCTAGCCCATTTCGACTGCGCATGGGCTGGGGAGTAGGGTAAGATCAGACCGAGAATTCACAGTGCCGCTTTCGGGCCCGACGGGGTTCCCGGGAGGAAGACGATTCACCTCCAGAGGCGGAATGGCTGAGAACCCGGCCATGGTTCTCGGGCGGGCATCCTCCGAATTGAATCGTTGAATCCGTCGGCAAACCCGTCAAACGAACCCTTTTAGACGGTCCGCGTCTAGGCCTGCTCGGTGGCTATGGCCGAAGAACTCACGTGTTGCGGAATGACCTTCAAGGACAAGCAGGAACTCGAGCAGCACATGCAACAAGTCCATGGGTCCCCGAAGCAATAGGCCCAAGGGCGAAAAACAGTCCGCGAAGGCTCAGTGGCTCGAGGACCGGGTCTTCGAGGTGCACACCTCAGGGCACCGAATGGTGTTCGACTCGGCTGGCCTCCGCGGGCCCGCCGCAATGGAGAGCGTCTTGGGTGCGCTCGGAGCCTGCTTGGGCTCGATGCTCGCCGAAATCCTGGACACGATGCGAGTCCCCTTCCGAGATCTACGGATCCTCGTGCGCGGGACAGAGAGGAAGGAGGCACCGAGGGTCTTCGATGCCATCGAGGTCGAAGTCCACCTCCAAGCGACTGATTGCGAGAAGGCCGAGCGTGCTCTCGCCCTCGCGGAGTCGAGGTACTGTCCGGTCAGTGCGATGCTTCGCAAGGGAGGCACAAATCTAAGGGTCGAGCTCCTCGTGGCGAGGGTAACCGACTGACCCCATGAGTTCAGTCCCCGGGACGCCCGGAACTCGAAGCTTCTCCATACGACGGGGATGAGGCGTGTCTCCTTGCAGCCCCGCGGGCATGGATCAGGGGGATCCAGAGGGGGTCAAGGCCGTTCGGCACTGAAAATCCCGTACCGCATCCGGCCGGCATCCCGCTCCCGCCGCACCTCATCCAGGAACGTTTCGGCCGCCCGCCAGAACGGATCGTTCGTGGACAAGGCGAGGGCACTCACGAGGCCGATCACATCGACCCTTTTCTGGACACGCTCCTCAATTTCCCATAGGGAGGAGGTATGGTCCTCAAGAGAGGGCCTCTCGAAACCAGCTCGGCCCAAGGCCGACAGGATTTCCTCCTTGCGGGAGGCATTGAGCACGCACGCCCACAGGGCCAGGGGTTCGGAGGACCAAGTCAGCCGTTCGGTCCCGTAGAAGTCGCTAAAGACCAGCCGGCCCTCCGATCGCACAACGCGGGCAGCCTCCTCTAGCGTCGAGTCGAGGGGACCCAAGAGGCAGAGTGCGCATTCCGAGATCAGCGCGTCGACGGATCCGCCTCGTATCGGTAGGTGTCCTCCCTCGGCCCGAACCGCGGCTCCCCCGCTGGGGCGTGGGGCTGATAAGGGAAACGGGTTCGGATCCAGGGCGAACGCTTTCAGCCCCGGCCACAGACGTCTCGCGAGGTCCACGGTGGCCCCGGCCCCGGCGCCGAGATCCAAGAGAATGCTCCTATCCTCCACGGAGGCGAGTTCAAGGACGCGGCGGCTCAGCGCTTCGCCCCCGGGGTGCACGAAAGGTCCCATAAGGGCGGTCATCCAGGACCAGTCAGGCGGGGACGCGTTCGCCGGGATGTCGGGGGTAGTGGGTATCATGAAGACGCCAGCGGAGCGTGCCTCTCGATGGGCAGGGCGCGGTCCTCGGGGTAGTGTCGGTTCCGCCATGCATACGCCCCCCTTGCGTCCGTGAGGTAGTACCCGCAGAACGGGGCGAGACGGCCCGATCGCGTGGCGACGCGCACGCAGCAGCGCCCCATCCGGTCGAGATCCGCTGTGTGGGCGTCCATGAAACTTGTGACGGCGACGGTCACGGTGTCCCGTAGTAACTTCGAACCCAGACCGGCAAGGGGGAGTTGACAGCCGCAGGCAACCGACTCGACGACGGCTGCCGCGTCACCGGTCCCCGCGAGGAGGTCCATGAACATCCGGTCGCCGACGCCGCGGAGGGCGTCCAGGAATGCCGGCTCCCGCACGAAGCGCGTCAATGGCAAAGCGCCGGCGGGCACGGGGAGCAGCACGGTTGCGAGATAGCAGGCGGAACTGCAGCAGGGAAAGGGGAGCATGTCCTCCGGCCTGAGGTACGCGGTCTGCTCCGAGATCCGCTTCGCAACCATGTCAGGGCTCAGGTGGCCCGTGTCCTCCGCGAACCGGCCGAAGTGGCGTACGGGCTGGAAGTTCACGCCCCGCACTACGTCTCTGTTCTCAAGTGCGAACCGTAGGATGTCTCCCAACTCGTGGTCGTTGCGGTCCTTCACGATGGTCGGAGCGAGGACGATACTGAGGTCGGCGGCTCGGGCGTGTGCCACGGCCCTGCGCTTCGCCTGAACGAGGTCGAGACCCCGCGTGGAGACGTAGGATTCAGGCCGGAGTCCGTCGAACTGGAGATACAAGACGTCCACGCCGGCCGCATGCAGCTCCTGCGCAAACCCGTCTCGGTGCGCGATCTGAATCCCGTTCGTGTTCACCTCAATGTGCCGGTAGCCCAGATCGCGTGCCGCTCGCACGATGTGGAAGAGATCGGGGTGTACCGTGGGCTCCCCGCCGCTCAGCTGCAGCGGGGTCGGCCCGCCGTTCTCCTGGAGGGCTCCGCTCAGCATTCTTTTGATTTCTCCTATAGGACGATGGTCCATTCGGGGACTCGAAGCCGCGAAACAGTACGGGCATTCGAGGTTGCAGCCGTCCGTGATCGGGATTACCGTCATGCAACGCTTGGTTCCGTTATCATTCCCGCATCCGGGTGTACCCGGGGCGCAGCAGGCAGAATTCCCGTTGGACCCGGCCCTCGCTTCCATCTCCATCGTCCACTGATAGTGGCCGATGTCCTCCCAGAACGCGGAAGCCGAGGGACCGTGTTCTTTGCAGGCACGTCGAAGGACGACGCGATCGTCCTCCGTGTAGTACCCACCCGGGGCCTCCCGAAGGCACTCCGGGCAAAGGGCCCGGGCCGGTCCCAGAAACTGGGGGAGAGAAACCATTGGAAGCCATCCTCTTGCAAGGATGAAAGCCTCATAACCCTTGGGTCGAACCCTTTCACCGGCGTTCCTAGCTGGGGGAGCACGATCAAGTGAGATTCCAGTCGTAGGGCGCGAATTTTGTCCTAGTTCGATTCACACGCACGAACTGCGCATCGTCGCCCGGTCCCCACGTCTCGAGGACGCCGATGGGCCCCCCCAGGCGCCGAAAGTCGCGACGATACCACTTGAAGATCGGATTGAAGGTGATGACGCGCCTCTCTCGGTCCAACGAGTAGCCCACCGAGGGGCGTACAAAATTCTTCGCTGCCGCTTCGAGGTCCCGCTCAAGGCGGTCTGCCTCATACGTCCCACCCTTCAGGGGAGGGCAGCTCCCGGTCGCGCAGAAAAGGGCGAAGTGGACCCGAGGGTCTCGATGGCGACGTCGGATCGTCAGGAACTCCAGGCCGAACAGGGTCCGCCATCGCGAGGCGACGCGGACCCGCTCGAGAAAGAAGAAGCGGATTCGATTTCGCCATCTCGTGAGGCCATGCTGCAGGAAGTCGGCATCACGATTGACCATGCGCGCCACGATCGCGAGGGCTGCGAGGTTGTAGGCGTTAAGATAGAAGGCCAGAGAGTCCGACTTGTCGCGGAAGGCCTTGGGATCCTGGGAGGCAATCCCGTCCATGATTTCCTGAAGGGAGGGATCTTGGCCGAGCTCCGCATACGGGATCCGGCCTCCGTCCCCACGGTACTTCGCGAGAAACTGATCCGCTCTCGCGAGCCAGGCGAAGACCATCCGCATTCGAAGAAATCCGTTTTTCATAAAGGTGTCTGAGCTCGGCCGGGCTACCCCGGTATCGGGAGGCGGGCGGGGACGCCCTGCTGGATCGTCCGAGGCTCGGCCCCCGCCATTGTCACCCGTGCGGTCATCCGCGCTCAAGCAGATCCGAGTAGGAGGAGGCCATACCGTCCTCGTCAGGGATCTGGAAGTACCCACGTAGCTCCTCAAGCTGGCGTCGTGCGGCCTCCTTCTCGGATCCTTCCTCGAGCACTTTCTCGAACTCGATGAACCGCCCGAGTCCCTGCACGGTGTCGAGGTGGATCTGAACGCGTTGGAAGCGGTAAATTTCCCGAGTCTTCCGCACCTCAACCTGGATGGGCAGGACCTGCGCGAGAATGTCACGTACGGACACAGAATCGGGCAGGAGAGCCAGGCGCACGCGGCTTTCCTTCACGCCGGTCGTGTCCGGCCGCTCATAGTAAACGAGATGACCTTCCTTCTCTCCCTCGACGGCCCTCAGTTTGAGCCGGCGATTACCGAGGGCGAAGTACGTGTCCACCTGCCGGAACGTCCCTACCCGTTCCGCGCCCGAAAGCAGGGCCCGTGCCTTTCCAAGGTCCTCGTATCGCGCCTTGAATTCGAGGAGCTCCTTGACGTCGGACCCCATGGAGACCGCAGTGGGACTTCCATCCCATGAATCTTCCCGTGAGGCGACTCAAGTCTCTCGAGCCGCTCCCAGCCCCTCGCTCTCCTCGCCGTCCCGAAGTGCGGACGTCGGCAGGGTGGGTCGCAGAGGCGCGGACACGCGTCGCGCTTGGCGGAGATGCTGCTTCGTGCCGGCGACGGCTTCCTCGAGGTGCTCGCGGTGCGCCCGTAGGCTGTCCTTCGCCTGACGGAACGCACGAAGGTCCGCGGGCGAAGGGTTCTCGGCCGCCACTCTGAGCCTTCGGGCGATCATCACGGTGCGCAGCAGGAACGCTGCGATCGCCGCCGGAATCAGGAGCCACATCAAATCCACAGTACCACATCGCCTCCGGGGGATGGGAGGCGACGCATGTACGGGGGAGTTCTATTAAAGGTCTGTGGGCGGCGGGATTTGGACCGTGCGAAGTCCCCTCACGCAAGATTCTTGAACGTTGTCGTCGCGGGACGTCGTCAAGGTCCCAGTAGCTACCGGAAAAATGGGGTGTTCCTTCAGCCCAGCAGTAGAAACAGGAAGGCGGCGACGAACAGGATACCGAGGGCCGATCCGCCCAGGAGGAGGATCCGGTGGAGTCTCGCGATCCGACCTTGAATGGCGTCAAGGTCTCCGGTACCATTCAGGGCCGAGGTCTCGATTCCGCGGATCTGTGCGAGTGCGACGGCATCGAGCACCCCAAAGGCGGCGAGCAGCCCTACGAGGACCACCAAGTTCGGCGTGAGCTGAAACCCGGAGGCGTACAGGCCGACGGCGGCGAACACGACATAAAGGGGTGTCGTGCGCCAAATGAACGTGCGCATTTGCGCGAGACGGGTGTGAAGTTCGAGCACGGGCTGATCGGGTGACGCGTGGCTCCCCTCGCCCCGGTGGACGTCGGGGCCGTGGTCAGCGACGTCCTCGAC
>CAYGBO010000024.1:12623-15008 GCA_964348145.1 uncultured Methanomassiliicoccales archaeon | reverse complement strand
GTTCCCGCGCAAGCTTCTTGGCCCTTTCGTAGTCCTGGTTGGAGCGCGCTTGCTCGACCACCCTTGTGCCCAGTTTCTTCGACTCCTCAAAGGCTTTCTGTTCCATGCCAGCGCGAATCGCATCCTGGCGATTCGTCCGCGCCGCTTGGAGCGGGCGTCGGTAGTGCCGAAGTGTGTCCCGCGCCCCTTCGAGGTTCCCAGAGAGGGTATCTTTCGCATCTCCCAAGGATTCCTTGTGCGCGTCGAGGGCCTCCTTCGCCTTTTCGAGCGCTCGGAGGTCCGCGAGGCTCGGGCTCTGGGCCGCTGTTTTCAACCGTTTAGCCAAGTAGAGCACCCGCACGACGAAGACAAGAATCGCGATGAGAATGACCATGACGGGATCCGCGAGGTACTCGAGGGGGGAGGCCATTGCTCATCCACACCGGACGATTGAACCTTGGAATCGGTTCCATCTGAAGTCTCCTTATCGGCAGTATATACCCGGCGTTCGCGTACCTGTAGTATTGACCTGTCGCTCGAGTCGGTCGTCCCGATGCCCCGGCGAAACAGCCCTTTCCGGACGATTCCCGTCGCCCTCGGAGGCGGGGAGGTCCGGCGTCCCGGGTTGCGGGACGCTGCAAGAGGAAAGATACAGTCCGCCCTAATAACCTATCGTGCACGAACGCGGAGAATCTTCGGAAGGATGGAATACTTGCACGAGCTTCCCCCGGTCCAGCAAGGGGGACCGAGAACTTGATCATCTTATACGATGAGGCCTACAGCCCGTACTGCGCGAAGGTGCGGAAGCTCATGGACTACAAAGGCCTCCGCTACCGCCGGATCCCCGTCCCGTATCATGACAAGGTCCGGCTCCTGCGGGAGACGCGCCAAGACTACGTGCCCTTCCTCCGGGACGGCCGTCGAGGCGTCCCATGGACGAAGGCGGTCGACCACCTCGAGCGGGTGCGGCCGAAGCCCTCCGCCTATCCCGACGGAAGCCGGGAAGTGAGCAAGATCCTCGAGGCATGGGAGTACGACTTCTTCGAGGACCGGCTGTGGGCCCTCGTGGCTCCCTTCCTCGCACGCCGATTCAAGGATCCCGTGGAGCGATGGAACTTCACGGAGACATGGGAGCAGGCCTATGGGCGATTCGAGGAAACACGCCGGAATCCCCAACCGGTCTGGGAGAGCCTCCATCCGTACTTCTCGCTGCTTGAGGCTTGTCTCCGGCGACGCGACTATCTCCTCGTGGACGCCCCATCTGCGTTCGACTTCGCGATATACGGGAATGCCTTCGCGATGGAGTATGCCGGCCTGAAGCTCCCCGCGCGGTACCCGAAGCTCCGAGCGTGGTATCGGCGCGTGAAGCGCCTCTAGGTCGTCTCAGCTGTATTGCGTGATCCGCCTCTGTCCTCTCACGTAGCTTCGTAACACGCTCGCCCGCCACCAGTTTTGCAGAGGGAGCCGAAGACGAACCCCGAGTTCCGCTTCCGCCTCCTCGAGACCGTCGAAGGCGGCGGGCCGTTGACGGAGCGCGGCACGGGCGAGCTCGCGGTACCGCCACACCCCGAGGGGTACCCAGTCATCGTAGACCTCCATGCACACGATCGCACCCGCCTGTCGGCGCCGTGCGGAGAGGTGCTCGAGGACGGGCAGCCGGGTCGCGTGGTACGCGCCCGCAAGCTGGCCTGGATAGGTCTTCCGCCCCTTCGTGAACTCATGGTCGTGGAGGGGCGTTGGGTTCGCAGCCAGATTCCACGCCTCGAGGCCCTCGAACATGAACGCCTGGGGGAACAAGAGGATCGCGACGTTGTTCGAGACCGCCGAGGCGCTGTAGACCTCGAAGCGGGAAATCCACGGGAAGTCGCGTACGCGGTCGACGAGGCCCTTCGCGAGGATGTCGTCCACCGCCGTGATCGACCATTCCGTCGGGACGAGCCGTCGCCGGTCTCTCGAGCCGAGGAGTCCCACGGAGAGGACACGCGTGATTTGTGTCTGGGGGATTCCGTGGGCGTACAGATCCGCGACTGCCTCCGCCGCCCGGAGATCCGTATCCGACACAACGGCGTCAACGCGCCTCGGGACGGACGGGTTGTCGGCGAGGTCGACCTTCTGGATGTCCGCGCTCGGCCCGCTCGGCGGTGCCCTCGCGGAAAACGGGCTCACGAGGACGGGTTTCCTCACGAACCACATCTCCGTGTCGATGGGACGTGAAGCCATGGCCGCCTCCTGGACAGTTGCGAGGATGGGATCCGGGTTTCTCGCCTCAACGACCCTTCGGGGGGCCTTCCCGCGGACAAGGGTCAGGCGGAAGCGAAGTATCTCCGGCAAGCGGTAGGAGAGCCACGACTCGGACGCGTCGAGGATCGAGGTGTCATCGCCCCGGACGGGGGGCACCAAGGGCCC
>CAYGBO010000024.1:12125-12613 GCA_964348145.1 uncultured Methanomassiliicoccales archaeon | reverse complement strand
CAACCAGACACCAGGAGGACGTAGAGCAGAATCCGCCCCAGGCGGCGACGCACCGAAGAGGTTCGTCGCCCGAAGATCCGATCGTTCTCGGAACCAGTCACGCACGGACGCAAGGTACGGGCAGATTGCGATCCGACACCGCTTGATGTCCCCTCGGCAGACGCGGCACGCAACCTCACGGTGGATTTCGGCGAGGGTTTCGCGGATGCCGTCCTCAGGCTCCACGGTGCCTCCTCGGTGCACCGACAGGTCTACGCGGCGGATGCCTTCGTGGCGGGCGCGGAACCGGCTCCTTCCACGTCCTCCTCCCAGCGGGCCACGCACTTCGGGCACACATGGGTCCGGCTCGCCTGTGCGTTGCACGGCTGCGGACCACAATTTGGACAGTGATGCTCTTTGACCATGACGATCGTCCGAAGCGGACGGCTCCTCATATTGTTTGCGGGCCGAGGCTCGCGAGGAAAGCCCAGGGAACGATGATCCTCCAA
>CAYGBO010000024.1:2274-12115 GCA_964348145.1 uncultured Methanomassiliicoccales archaeon | reverse complement strand
CGCCCGGCGAATCAAGGGCGATGTTCGACTATGTGCGGAACCCGTAGAGACGGTCGCGATTCGCTTCGAGGGTATCCACGGCCTTCCCGAGGAAGCCGGCCGCCGTACGCACATCGACGCCGTGCTCGTCTCCTGAGTCAAGCACGGGCGCCATCCGCGTACGCCACTCTCGATCTCGAAGGGCGTGGTGATCCAAGATGAGGGTTCGCAGTCGGGTGCTTCGCACAATGCGGCGGAGGTTCGCGATCGACCGTCGGGTCTGCTCTTCGGGATAGTTCGCGGGCATGTGGGTCATCGGCCCATCCACATAGAGGACCGTGGGATCGGAATCGAGGATGAAAGACAGCTGGGGCTTCAGAGGTGGGCCCAAGACGTCCGATGTGTGGACGAACACGTCCCCGTGGCGGGCGACACGGGTCATTACCACAAAGCCGAGCTCGTCTGTGTAGCCATGAGGCACGGCGGGGGAAAAGGTGAGTTCCGTGCCACCGAAGTCCATATCGCTCCCGTCCGCGACCTGGATTTCCTTCGGGTAGGACTTCAAGGCCCGCACGAACGCGCCCGCTCGCTCCCGCTGGCTCCGGTTGATGTGAAGCTTGCCATTCTTGAGGAAAGCGATCTTGCCCCGGAAGATGGAGGGCGCGTCCGGGTTATGGTGATCGTAGTGATAGTGGCTCACGGTGAGGACGTGGGCTTTCTTGGACGCCGCCTTGATCCGCTGCCAAAGTTCCCGTTTCCGATCCTCCTCCTTCGGATGGGGTGGCAGATCGTAACGGTACGGACCGAGGCGAACCCCTGGATCAATGAGGATCGTTACGTCGGGTGTTTCCACGAGGGTCGCCATGGAACGCGCGCCCAGACTGTCAGCCGCCAGAGGAGCGATTCTCATTCGGGGCCTCCTACGTCTGTCCGGGATTATGCTTCAGCGGGTGACTCGACCGCCGGTCGCCTCACGAGCGATCTCCTTGGCAGCCACCAAGGGATCCGCTGCCTCGAGGATGGATCGTCCCACGATCACCGCGTCGGCTCCGTTTGCGATAGCATCGCGAACTCGACCACCTTGGGCGCCCACCCCGGGCGAGAGGATGATTCGTGAACCGACGAGGTCTCGAAGGACGCGAAGTCGCTCGGGCCGGGTAGCCGGTGCGATGATGCCCGCCGCCCCGATCCGCACGGCGAGCCGGGCGAAGGACTCCGCGTGGGGTGCCGTGAACTCTGCACCGCCCGGGTGGCTCATCTCTGTGACCACGAAGAGTTCCGCAGACCCGGTGGCTTCCTTGCAGGCGCGGACGGAATCCTCCCCGGCGAAGGCGTGGCATACGACCCCGGACGCGCCCGCGTCCACGACTTGGCCGACGATGTGCCGATTCGTGCTCGGGATGTCGGCTACCTTAAGGTCGGCGAGGACGTAAGCAAAGCGGGATAGTTCGCGGATCGTCGACAAGCCGCCTGCGAGGAGAAGGGGCCACCCCACCTTCACCCCATCCACTGTGTCGTGGACCTTGTCCACGATGCCTCGAGCGCGTTCGACGCTCGGAGTGTCCAGCGCAAGGATGACCCGATGCTCGAGCCGCATCGACCACGCGAAGGGCACCCTCGGGAAAAAGGTTCTCTCGCTTTGGCAATGGGTTCACTACTCTTATATAAGGAAAGGCAAATCGGCGCGAGACCCCAGCCATGCCGGACGTCGAGCGCATCAAGACGAAGGTTTGCCTGGTGGGTGAGGCCGCCGTAGGGAAGACGAGTCTCGTCAGGCGCTACGTACTCGATGAATTTAACGACCGGTACATCACGACCCTTGGGGCCAAGGTCTCGAAACACGAGGAGACGTACACGGCTCCCGACGGAGCCACGCGCCTCCTCATGGACATGACCGTCTGGGACATCATGGGCGAAAAGGGCTTCCGGGACCTGCTCAAGGATGCCTTCTTCCACGGGGCCAAGGCGATCTTGGCCGTCGCGGACCTCACACGGTACTCGACCTTGAAGGAACTCGATGACTGGATCCAGAGCGTGTACAACGTCGTCGGCGAAATCCCCGTCGTGTACGTGATCAACAAGATCGACCTGAAGGACGAAGTCATGATCCTGTACGGCGAGAAGGAAGTCGAGCAGGCCGTGCGGGCCTTCGACGCGCCTTATTTCTACACATCCGCAAAGACGGGCGAGAACGTGGCCGAGGTCTTTCACCGGCTGGGAGGCCTCGCTCTCGAACGACAGGGGCTCATCGCCGCGCGTTGAATCAGGCAGGAAAACGAGCGGAGAAGGGTTAAGTAACCCCGTTCCAGCATGATGGTCTCTCTGTCCACGGGTGAGCCCCGCATGACCGAGACGAAGCGTCTCAAGTCGAAGATCTGTCTCGTCGGAAACAAGTCGGTCGGAAAGACATCCCTCATCCGCCGGTACGTCCTCAACATGTTCGATGATCACTATCTCATGACTATCGGCACGAAGGTGTCGAAGAAGCAGGTGCGAGTTCTCCAGCCTGAGCACGATCGTGTCGTTGACATCGACATGGCGATATGGGATATCATGGGGACGAAGGAGTTTCAGGAACTCCTGAGGGACGCGTACTTCTACGGCGCGAACGGAATCCTCGCCGTATGCGATCTCGTGCGCCGAAGAACCCTCGACGACCTGGACGAGTGGATCGACGGTGTAGACCGCGTCGTCGGGAAGGTCCCAGTCCTGATCGCGGTCAACAAGTCGGATCTGATCTCGGATGCCCAGTTTGCCGATCGGGAGGTGGCTCAGGTCGCGAAGGCGTTCGGGTCTGAGTTTCTGCGGACATCTGCGAAAACGGGCGAGCACGTCGAGGAGGCCTTCCACCGCCTCGGGGCACTCGTCGCGGAGGATCAGTTCAGTCGAGAGTGAATCCGAGCCTGACTCCTCAGCCTACGCCGATTCCCGCGGGGAAGGGGGTTTCAGCGGCCAAACAGAAGAAGGTAAGCGATGATGGCGAACCCGGCCAAGGTGAACGCGCTCGAGACGATCCAAAGCCAACGAAGGATGCGAGCGCGGGTGACTGAATCGCTCCAGATCGCCTTCGCCCTGTCGATCATGCGGCCTTGAACCGCTTGAGGCGCATGAAATTGTCTCGCTCCATCTCCTCCAGGCGCTGTCGGATGAAGGTCTCTGTCCCCTTGAGCTCCGGGATCACTCGGTATTCCAGGGCGTTCACCCGTCGCTTCACCTTCTCGATTTCCTCGATGAGCCGACGCATTGTCGTCTCGATCTCCGCGGCCACGATGACGTCCTCAACGAGGGCTTCGTAGGCCTCGGCGGCTTCGTCGATTCGGGCCGACGTTGTGATGACGCCGTATCCTCTCTGCTCGAGTTTCTTCCTCACGCTCTTTGCGTCGATCTTCGGGACGATGATTCCCATCACGTTCTTCGTCTTCAGGTCGAGGGTGGGAACCTCTCGGAGGGCGAAGGCCGCGGACTTGACCCCGATGGAACCCTCGATCGCCCGGGCGACCGCAAGCCGCTGCTCGGCGACCCGGTACTTCTCCGCGAGATCCGACCGGAGCGTTTTCGCACGATCGAGGACGCGGAAGAATTCCACGATCAGGGCATCTCGCTTCAGCTTCAGTAGGCGGTGACCGCGCTCGGCCATGCGCCGGATTCGTCGGAGCTGAAGGAGTTGGGAGCGAGTCGGCTTGTACTGCGCGAGGACCATCTAGGCGCTCACCTTCACGGCCCCACGACGGGCGGGGTGGTACTTCTCTAGGGTCTTGCGGTCGATCTTCGTGAGCCATGCTTCCTCGATCGTGGCGAGGAGCTTCCAGCCGATCTCGAGGGTGTCCTCGATGGCCCGATCCTCCTCCGGACCCTGTCGGATGAACTCCTGTTCGAAGCGATCCGCGAATTCGAGCATTTTGCGGTCCCGCTCGGAAAGGGCCTCCCTCCCGACGATCGCCACAAGGCCCCGCACGTCCTTCCCCTCCGCGTATGCTGCGTACAGCTGATCGGAAACCTGCTTGTGGTCCTCCCGCGTCCGCCCCTTCCCGATTCCCGCATCCATGAGCCTGGATAACGAGGGAAGAGGATCGACGGGTGGGTAGATGCCCTTCCGGTGGAGCTCACGGTTCACGGCAATCTGGCCCTCCGTGATGTACCCCGTGAGATCAGCGATCGGATCGGTCCAGTCGTCGTCGGGGATGGACATGATCGGAATCTGGGTGATGCTGCCCGCGCGCCCCTGAATTCGACCCGCGCGCTCGTAGATCGTCGCGAGGTCCGTGTACATGTAGCCCGGGTAGCCCCGACGCCCGGGTACCTCCTCCCGGGCCGCGCCGATCTGACGAAGGGCCTCCGCGTAGTTCGTCATGTCCGTCAGGATCACCAGGACATGCATGCCAACTTCGTAGGCAAGGAACTCCGCCGCGGTGAGGGCCATACGGGGGGTAATGAGCCGCTCCACGGCCGGATCGTCCGCGAGGTTCAGGAAGAGGACCGCGCGCTTCAGAGCGCCCGTGCGCTCGAAGTCGTTCATGAAGACGCGGGCCTCCTCGTGGGTGATGCCCATCGCGGCAAAGACGACACCGAAAGGCTCCTGGCTCCCGAGGACCTTCGCCTGCCTCGCTATCTGCAAGGCGAGTTCATTGTGGGGCAAACCGGCTCCTGAGAACAGGGGTAGCTTCTGTCCACGGACGAGCGTGTTCAGCCCATCAATCGTGGAAATACCTGTTTGGATGAACTCCGCGGGATGCTCCCGGGAGTAGGGGTTGATCGCGGAGCCCGTAATCTGGACGCGTTTCTCCGGGACGATCGGCGGGCCGCCATCCGCCGGCTCGCCAGCGCCCATGAGGACGCGTCCCAGCATGTCTTTCGAAACGGATAGTTTGATCGTTTCCCCGAGGAACTTCACGCTTGCCTGTCGGTCGATTCCCGCCGTCCCCTCGAAGATCTGTACGACGACAATCTCACGGGATGAATCCAGCACTTGCCCGCGCTTCCGACCCCCACCGGGAAGCTGAACCTCCACGAGTTCGTTGTAGCCCACAGGCTCCGTTTTCTCGACGAAAATCAGGGGGCCCGCAACCTGGATGATTGTCCGGTATTCCCTCGCCATCAGCGTGCCTCCAGCCTCTTGAACTCATCCTCCATCTGGGTGAGCGTCTTCTCGAGTTCCTGGTCGAACTTCTCCTCGTACTTGACGCGCGTCAGCAGCTCTCGCGAGTGAATGCCTGCGATCTCCTTCACCGGTACGTCGAGGGCGACCGCCTTCTCTCCGAGATCCGCGTAGCGGCGGATTGCCGAGATGAGCTTGAACTGGCGCTCCGGCGGGCAGAAGGTGTCAATGGGATGATAGGCGTTCTGCTGCAGGAAGATTTCTCGGATCATCCGGGCGACTTCAAGGGTGAGCTGCTGCTCCGGCGGTAGGGCGTCCGCGCCCACGAGCCGCACGATCTCTTCGAGTTCTGCCTCCTCCTGGAGGGTCCGTTGGGTCCATGCCCGGAGCTTCGGCCATTCCTCGTTTACCTTCGTCCGGAAAAAGTCATCGAGGATCGTGCTGTACAGACTGTAGGAGGTGAGCCAGTTGATCGCGGGAAAGTGACGTCGTGCGCGGAGGGCCGTATCCAAGGCCCAGAACACCTTCGCGATCCGGAGCGTGCCCTGCGTGACCGGTTCCGAGAAGTCTCCGCCGCTCGGGGAGACAGCCCCGACGACAGTGACGGACCCTTCTCGGTCGTTCAAGGTCGTCACCCGCCCCGATCGTTCATAGAACTCGCTCAGTCGGGCGGAGAGGTGGGCGGGGAAACCCTCCTCGCCCGGCATCTCCTCAAGACGGCTAGATAGCTCCCGCATTGCTTCGGCCCAGCGCGAGGTCGAATCGGCCATGAGGGCCACGTTGTAGCCCATGTCCCGGTAGTACTCCGCGAGAGTCATCCCGGTGTACACGCTCGCCTCCCTGGCGGCGACCGGCATGTTGCTGGTGTTCGCGATGAGGGCCATCCGCTCCATGAGCGGAGCGCCCGTGTATGGATCCTCGAGCTTCGGGAACGTGGTGAGTACCTCCGTCATCTCGTTCCCCCGCTCCCCGCAGCCGATGTAGATCACAACCTGGGCGTCGCACCATTTCGACAACTGTTGTTCCGACACCGTCTTGCCCGTCCCGAACCCTCCGGGGATCGCGGCCGTGCCGCCCTTCGCCACGGGGAAGAGGAAGTCCATGACCCGTTGGCCCGTGATGAGGGGGATCGTGGGCATGAGGCGGTCCTTGACAGGTCGGGGCTGGCGGGCGGGCCAGTCGTGCTTGAGAGTGAGTTTCCGTCCGTCCTCGAGTTCCACGGCAGAGTCGTCGACCTTCATCGCGCCGCTCCGGATACGCGCGACCGCGCCGGAGACACCCGGAGGGACAAGGACCCGATGCTCAACGTTCTTCGCTTCCGGGACGGTGCCGAGAACCGCGCCTCCCTCCACCGACTGACCCTCCCTCACGGCCGGGGTGAATTCCCAAAGCTTCTCGCGGTTGAGGGCGGGCGCTTGGACTCCTCGCTGGATGAAATCCCCCATGACCTCCTTCAAAATGGGAAGGGGTCGCTGAATCCCATCGTAGATGTTTCCAAGGAGCCCGGGGCCGAGTTCGACGGTGAGCGGCCGACCCGTGTCCACGACGGGTTCACCCGGCTTGACGCCCGAGGTCTCCTCGTAGACCTGGACGGTCGTCTTGTCTCCGGCAATTCGGATCACTTCCCCCAGGAGTTGCTCCTGCCCGACGAGCATGACGTCGTACATCCGGGCGCGCAAGCCCGTCGCTGTGACGACGGGCCCGGCGACCCGGACGATCTCCCCTCGTCCTTTCGCTTTCGCATTCATGCTCGCGCTCACTGCCACGTCGCTCACCTTACTTGAGCAAATCGACTCCGATAGCACGTCGTATCTTCGTCCGGAGGTCTTCTGATTCGATTCCGCCAACCGCGATGACGACGGGCCGAGCCACGGTCTCGAGCCGACGTCGCATCCCATGGCTGAGTCTCTGGAGGTCGCCCATGTCTAGGACGAGGATTCCGACCTCCACATCTTCTATGGTCTCTGCGATCTTCTTCTCCAGCTCCTCCCGGGTCGAGACCACCGTCTTCCGGATTCCGGCGAGCTGGAATCCCTGCACGAAATCGTCCCGGCCCACCGCGGCGAGCTCCATCTACACCACCAATAGATCGCGGATCACATCATTAGAGAGACCGCTCTCCTTGCCCCTGGCGATGAGCCGGATGTTCTGGACCTCGCGGTCCTTTCGGACGATATAATCAAGGACCGGGAGTATCGACAATGGGTGGAGGTGCGCGTAGCGCGCCGCCTGAATGAGGTGTACCTTTTCGACCCTGCGAATAAGGACGCCCACGCCGGTTACCCGGACCCGTTCCAAATCGGGGGCGATTGCCTCGAAGAAGGAGTAGCGTTCGAGTCGCTTCACGAGCCGTTCGTGGTCGAGGGTCGCCATTTCGGCCAGATCTTCCTCGTCCATTTCGATCCCGCCCGAGAGGAAGATTTCGCGATCGAAGGATGCCCGCGCGGCCCACACCCGGAGGAGCGTCTTGAGATTCACGATGTCGATTTCCCGTTGAATGAACTCTCGCATGAGACGGTTTGCATCCGTGGAGGGTGGGACGGACGCGAGGAGCTCGTCGTAGTACAGCTTTGAGACGAGATCCTCCCAAACCGCCCAGTTTGCTATCTCTGGCGGCCGCATCCCCAGAAGCAGGAGAGCTCGGGCGTAGATCGTGCCTTCAAGCTCGTCGAAGACCTCCCTGAGGGTTTCTGCCTCCAAGAGGCCGGCAAGGAAGTCGGCCTCGAAGCTCCCCGCCGGAACCAGGTCCTCCTCGACTTCCGTCCGGGACGCTCCATGCGCCTTCGCCCGCACGATTGTCTTGATGTTCTGCAGATCCCAGCGGTCTAGGTAGCGAGCGACCATCGTCCGAAGCCCGCCCTCGCAGAACTCATAGATCTGCGTGTACGTCTCCGCAAGGTTTCGCGCCATGGCCATCTCGATCAGATCCACCCCCGCGTACCGAGCACCCAGGGCGATCATTTGCGCTTTGTATTCGCGCTCCCCGAGGAACCGGGCGATCTGTGGGATGTCCATTTGCAGGAGGCGGGCGTACGTCTCCCCGGGGAGGAGAAGGGCGCGCTTCGCGCTGACCCGGGCAGTCACGTAGGGGTAGTTCCCCGACTCGAGGGGGATTCGATCCCGCACCCAGCGATAGCCTCGGGAGATGCTTTCGCTCAGGTCCCGGACGGCTGGGAGGGCCATAGGATTTCTGCCACCTCCTTCACGGAATCGTCCCATACCTCGCGCAGGATCGACTCGTATCTCAGGTCGACGCGCCGACTGCCATCTGCGGACTCAATCACGACGCCGCCTGTGCAGTCGATGTGACCCGCGTACCGGGAACCCACAAGGGTCCGAATGAACCTTTCGTGCCGCGCCTTCGAGAAGATCCTGCCGCCGCGCTTCCACTCCCTTTCGTTCGCCTCGAGGAGCGTCCGCAGAAGGGTCTCGTTTTCCTTCAATTCCGCAAGCTGACCCAGAGCACGGCTGTATACTACGTCGAGGGCCTCCTTCTGAGCGGCCAGGACGATCTTCCTTGCCTCAAGTTCGCCCCGGGCGAGCTCCTGCACACGCCGTCGATCGGCAATCTGCCGGGCTCTCGTTTCCATCTCCGCCATCTCCCTCGCCCCTTCCGCCCGGATTTCGGAGAGCATGCGCTCGCGTTCCGCGCGGGCTTCCTCGAGGATCCTCGAGGCCTCCGCCTGGCCCTTGTCCAAGATGCTCCGAAGGACTGTCTCCAGGGTCATGCGGGCTCCACCCGCTCAGGTCGCAAGCTGGCCCATCAGCAGGAACGCGATAATCAGCCCGAAGATGACAATCGTCTCCGGGATCACGATGAGCGGCAGCACCCTGCCGAACAGCTCGGGTTTCTCCGCCAAGGCACCCACCGACGCCGCTCCGATCACCTTCTCTGCCCAGGCCGTCGCCAGGGCCGTGCCCACCATCGTGATGGCGGCCGCCACGGCGACGAGTCCTTGTGCTTCTGCTGCTACTGCCATGTGGTTTCACACCTCCGGTTGCGCTTTCAATCCAAAGGGTCGGAACAACGTGCCCGCACCCTTGAAGAACTTGATGAAGAACTCGACATAGTTGAGCCGGATGGACTGGATCGCGGCAGAAATGGCGCCAAGGAGGAATACGATGAGGTGGAAGACGAACGCCACGACAAGACCCACGATGAGCATCAGGACGTCCCCGCGATCCATCCACGTGAAGATGGCCGTCTCGAGGACGATCGTGTTGAAGGCAAAGGCCATGGCAGCTTTCGCAATGCCGACCGCCGCGAGCCGCGCGTACGACACCAAGTTCGCCACGAGTCCGAACACTTCCATGATATGGAGCCCGCCTTCCGTGGCAAGGAGCAGTCCTATGCCAAAGACGAGCATGTAGACGGACAGAGAGGGAATCGGATTCGAGGGAGTGAAGCCGAGGCTCTCATAGGGAAAACCTTCTCGGGGAAACCAGCCAAAGAGGCCGTCCCAAATCTCCTGTCCCATCCCCGGCCAGCGCGCAGCCCGGACCATAAGGATCACGAAGATCCCGGTTAGGATGGTCAACCACGCGACCTTGCCAACCGCGTGCTTCTTGCTATGACCGATCTCGTTGAAGAAGCCAATCGCGAAGGCAATGCCAAGATGGAAGTAGGCGGCTAAGAGCGACAGGACGATGAAATCCGTCACTTGGTGTAGTTTCTCGATTGAGGCGTGGATCGGGATCTCGAAGCCCAGGATGCTCGACCACGTGACAGATTCGGAGGGCGCTTGCCCCTCGACGAAGTTGCGCCAA
>CAYGBO010000024.1:0-2264 GCA_964348145.1 uncultured Methanomassiliicoccales archaeon | reverse complement strand
GTGTGAATCTCGGGAGGCGGGTGGAATGGGATGCCGAAGGCCTCAGCGAAGAAGAATGTGCCGAATACGAAGGCGAAGAATCCGCCCCACGTGATCGCGACGATGAGGTCGCGAAAGGGTCCCGGGTCCCGAACCTTGCGCAGCAACCACAGCCCAAAGAGCAGCCAGGCGAGTCCGTAGCCTGCGTCGCCAATCATGATTCCGAAAAAGATGGGGAATGCAAAGGCGATAACGACGGTCGGGTCGATTTCCTTGTAGCTGGGAATCGAAAACAGCTTCACAAGCATCTCGAAGGGACGTATCGGTCGGGCGTTACGGAGGAGGACGGGAGGATCCGAGGCACGTTCCTCCGATTCGAGTTCGGACACGAGCACGGTCGGGAACAGGTCCAGCTCCACCTTCAGTTTGCGGAGGGTTTCCTCAGGGACCCATCCCTCGATCACGAAGCTGTGCTCTGTTACCGCGAACCGCAGGGGTACCTCCGCCTTCTCGACTTGCACTTCGAGATGAGCCTTCGCGGCCACGAGGAATCCAGCGTACCGCTCTCGTAAGGTTCCGAGCCTCTCTTCGATTTCCGCCCTCCGCCGTTCCCAGCGTTCCTTCTCTCCGGTGAGCCCCGCATGGAGGGCCGCCGGGTCGCCGTCTTCATCGGGTACGGAGATGCTCGAGAACCCGCGGTCGGCGAGGTGTGCTCGCATCGCGGGAGCATGGTTCTTGGCGACGAAGACGGCGAGAAGACCGTCCGCTTCGAAGGCTTCGTACTCCGTCGTGACCTGTTCGAGGTCCAGGATTGGTCGGGGGACTTTGCCCACAAGGACCTCAAGGGTCTCGTACCCTCGGTAGTCGGAAAGGGTCAAGGGAAGCTTCGCAAAGGGGGTAATCTGCTCGATTCGGCGCTCGAGGTCGGAGAGCAGGGCCTCGGTTTTCTTCTTGGCGGCCTCCTCTTCTCCGATGTTCAGCTCGAGGGAAAGAATTTTCTCCCGGATGTCCTCCGACACCGATTCCGACGGCACGACGGCCGATTCGTCGACTCGTAGCACGGACGCGATCGACCGAAGCTTCACGAGCAACTCGGAAGCCTGGGTTGCCTGGGCGAGCGGCTTCCCGATGTGGATGTCGTGCTCTCCCTCGGGATGGTCCACGATGTGGAGCAACTTGAGTTCGTACAACGCCTCGATGACGTCTTCCAGCAAATCCCGAGGGCCGACGATCAGGGCCCGAGACATCGGTGCGGGCCTAAGCATTGATCGCACCCTTGAACTTCTCAATGAGCCTCTCGACGGCGCGTTCCAGGTTCGCCTCGGCCTGACTCATCAGCCTCTCGGCCTTCTCCCGTCCGGCCGCCAGTATCCGCTCCTTCTCTCGAGCCGTGGCGGCGCCCGCTTCCTGCAGGAGTTGGGCCTCCCGCCTCTCGGATTCCCGCCGGAGGGCTTCTCGGAGCTCGATCGCCTCGCGGCGGGCACTGCGGAGGATCTTCTCCCGTTCTGCCAGGGCCTCCTCCTTGGATCGCTGGACCCGGCCCTCTGCATCCTTGATTCTATGGAGAGTATCCTCCTTTTTCATGGAGCGCGGCGGGGAGAACTCGGGCTGCTTTTAAAGGTTTTGACAGTGCTCAATCCGCGCCCGCATGCCGCGCGACAGGAGTCTCCAACTATGAGTATAATGCTCTTTATATAAAATCTAGGATATCGATTCTTCCTCCTCGGTTTCTATCTGGGAAAAGCGCCTCGTGACGCGCGGACATCCCTCCGAATTTTGCGAAGCACACAACGTATAAATAGGGAACCTTCTTTGTCGCAGCCGCCCCACCGAGCGACCACTTGCCATCGGGGTCCCGAGGGTCGTGGGATGAGGAGCGTCACAATTGCGATAGCGGTAGGCTTACTTGCGGTTTCTGTCGCCCCCGTCGCGCCCTTTCTCGCAGCGGCCCAGCAAAACGACTTCATACCGAGGTTGTGGATCGCAGTAAACGGAACCACGGAAGCCGGGGAGTTCGTTTTCCTCCCCGAGGAAGTCGTGATCCCTCAAGTGCCAATCATCCTCAATGTGACCTTCCGCAATACGGAGCCGACCGCCGGCATCCCTCATACCTTCACAATTAATGACCGAGACGGCAACGTCCAGGTCGACACAGGCCTCTTGGACAAAGATGAGAACTCGAATGTCGAATTCCTCGTCCAGACGATGGACGCGATCGTGTACAGCAACCAATCCTTCGCGCCCGAGAAAGGCACTCGCGGAATTCTGTTTTACTGCATCCCCCA
>CAYGBO010000023.1:23283-26806 GCA_964348145.1 uncultured Methanomassiliicoccales archaeon | reverse complement strand
GCGATCGCGGGGAGTTCTCTCCCCCTCGATACGAAGATTACGGCCACGCTCCTCGGCTTCGACCGCTCCTTTGCGAATTCCGTCGACGCCACGAGCGACCGGGACTTCCTCGTGGAGGTCACGGCGGACCTCGCCCTCTTGGCGGTCCACCTGAGCAGCCTGTGCGAGGAACTCATCCTCTGGTCCACCCGGGAGTTCGGCTTTGCCTCTCCCGCTGACGGCCACACGGCCGGAAGCAGCCTCCTTCCCAACAAGCGGAACCCTGATGTCCTCGAGCTCTCTCGGGGGCAGGCCGGCGCCGTCGTCGGGGATCTCGTAACCCTCCTCACGATCCTCAAGGGACTCCCTCTCGGATATCATCGCGATTTCCAGGCGGATAAGGCGCCCGCGTTCCATGCGATCGATTCCGTGGGCGCGGCCCTCGACATCCTCGCGGAAGTCGTGGCCCACGTCGAATTCGATGTCGACGCGATGGCCTCCCGCCTCGGCCCCTCGGAGGCCGGTGTGTTGCTCGTGGAGCATCTCGTGGCGAAAGGGATGGCCTACCGGGCCGCCTACGAACTCGTGAAGGAGAATCTACCCGCGATCGCCGCTGCGCCCGACGAGGAGGCGAGGCGCTCCGCCCTGCGGAAGACGTCGCGTCTCTTCGAAGACGACGCCGTCGCCCTCCTCACCCCGGTCGGCGCCGTCGGTGCGATCGTGACCCACGGGGGCACGGGGCCCGCCCAGCTGGCCGCCCAGATGGAGGACGCGGAGGCCGCCCTCGGCCGGCAGGCCTACCATTTCAATCTCATCGCGAAGAAGAACCGACGGATTTCGGAGGTCCTGTCCGGGGAGGCTGGCCCATGAGGCCCCCCGTGGCCCTTCCGCCGAAACCGCCGCGGCCCGGGGCGGGCGCTCTCTAGGGCTTCGGGTTTTCTCGCGGTGGGTCCTGAAGTTCTGGAGGTGTTGAAACGAACACATGTCCGACGTGCGGAGCGGGTGTCACGACCGACAAAGCGGAGCAGGGCGAGATCCTGACCTGTAGGGATTGCGGGACGGAACTCGAGGTCCGTTCCCTCGAGCCCCTCGTCGTCGCCCTTGCACCGGAGACGCAAGAAGATTGGGGGGAGTGAATCGGCCCGGCTCGGCCTGCTGTACACGACGATCCGGCGGGATGAGAAACTGCTCCTCGACGCTGCTCGACGCCGAGGGGACGACGTCGTGCGGCTTCGAGATGCGGACCTCGTCCTAGGCCTGAACGCGGACGGGCGCTCCTTCGATGCGGTCCTGAACCGCTGCATGAGCCACTCCCGCTCGACCTACTGCGCTCGGTTCCTGGAGCACCATGGGATCCCGGTCGTGAACGCGTCGAACGTGATCGCGACCTGCGGCGACAAGGCACTCACGAGCGTGACCCTCGCGGCCGCGGGCCTGCCGACGCCAAAGACCTTCGTAACCTTCTCCCCGGAGGCCGCATTGAAGGCGATCCACGAGGTCGGCTACCCCGCGGTACTCAAGCCCGTCGTGGGCTCCTGGGGACGGCTCATCGCCAAGGTGACGGATCGAGAGCAGGCAGAGCAACTCCTCGAGCACAAGGCCATCCTGGGCCATTACATGCACCAGATCTTCTACGTACAAGAATATGTGGACAAGCCGAGCTACGACCTCCGGAGTCATGTGATCGGCGAACGCGTCGTCTCCGCGGTCCGTCGCGTCTCTTCCTCCTGGGTCACGAATGCGTCCCGCGGGGCCGTGTGCGAGCCTCACCCGATCACGAAGGAGGTGGAGGATTTGAGCCTCCGCGCGGCCGCAGCGGTGGGAGGCGGCGTCCTCGGGGTCGACATCATGCCCGATCGGGAAGGCCAGCTCCTCGTCCACGAGGTGAACCACGCGATGGAGTTCCGTGCCTCCGTGGAGGCCGTGGGTCCCGAGCTCGCGGCGAAGGTGTGGGAGTACGTCCGGGAGGTTGCCCGTCGATGAGGGTCTCCGTCCTCGGGGCGGCGGGGTACACGGGGGGCGAGCTCCTCCGCCTCCTCCTGGGCCATCCGGAGGTCGAGATCGTCCAGGCCGTCTCGGAGAGTTTCGCGGGGAAGCCGGTGTGGAAGGCCCATCCGAACCTCCGCCGTGTCACGGACCTCCTCTTCTCCGCGCCATCCGAACTCATCCCTGGGGACGCCCTGTTCCTCGCCCTTCCCCACGGCACCTCCATGGGTTCCATGGAGATGTATGCCTCGAAAGCACGCCTCGTCGTCGACCTGAGCGCGGACTTCCGTCTCAAGGCCCCGGACGCGTACGCCCGCTACTACGACGTCCAGCATCCCGCACCCGGGCAGCTTTCGACCTTCGTCTACGGACTCCCCGAGCTCCATCGGGAGGAGCTTCGCCGCGCGACGCGGGTCGCCGTGGCGGGCTGCACGGCCTCCGCATCGATCCTCGCCCTCGCGCCCCTCGTCCGCTCGGGTCGGCTCGGTTCGGGCCAGATCGTGGTGGACGCTAAGACGGGTTCCTCCGCGGGTGGCCGAAGGGAGACGCGAGCCTCCCACCATCCCGAACGATCGGGGGCGATGCGCCTGTACTCCCCGACGGGACACCGCCACACGGCGGAAATCGAACAGGAGCTCGGACTCGGCGGTCGGGTCCACCTCACGATCCACGCGGTGGAGGCGGTCCGGGGAATCCTCGCCACCGCCCACGCGTTCGTCCCCGACGGCCTCGAGCGGAAGGTCCTTTGGACGATCTATCGGGAGGCCTACGGGCACGAGCCTTTCGTCCGGATCGTGGAGGACCCGGGTGGGATTCATCGGTATCCCGACCCGAAGATCCTCGCCGGCTCCAATTTCTGCGACGTGGGCTTCGCGGCGGAGGACGGCCATGTCGTGGCCGTCGCGGCCCTCGACAACCTCATGAAGGGGGCCGCCGGGAACGCACTGCAGTGCTTCAACCTCATGGCGGGCTTCGACGAGCGGGCGGGCCTTGCCTTCCCCGGCCTGCATCCAGCGTGACGAGGGTATCGATGTACGTGATCAAGATCGGCGGAAGCGACGGGAACGACCCCGCGAATGTCCTCCGGGATCTCCACGACGTGGGGCCCTACGTCCTCGTCCACGGCGGGTCCGGAGCGGCGGATGAGCTATCCGTGGCCCTAGGAAGGCCCCCTCGATACGTGACCTCTCCCTCCGGATACCGGAGTCGGTACACAGACGCGCCCTCGGTGGACGTCATCGCGATGGCCATGGCGGGACGCGTCAACGTGAACCTTGTCGCTGCCCTTCAGGCGGCAGGGATCCCCGCGATCGGACTGAGCGGCGTGGACGGTCGCCTCCTCGAGGGACGTCGCAAGACCGCGATTCGGGCCGTGGAAGGCGATCGGGTCAAGGTCCTCCGGGACGACCGCAGCGGCGTCGTGGATTTCGTGAACGTCGGGCTCCTGCACAGTCTCCTGAGCGCTGGATACGTGCCCGTTATCTCTCCGCCCATCTACGATCCGACGACGACAACCTTCGATGCCAGCGGCAACGTGGTTCGGACCCAGTTCGCGGGC
>CAYGBO010000023.1:9400-23273 GCA_964348145.1 uncultured Methanomassiliicoccales archaeon | reverse complement strand
CATCTACGATCCGACGGAAGGGGTTCCCCTGAACGCGGATGCGGATCGCCTCGCCGCCAAGGTGGCATCCGCCCTCGGAGCGAAGGTCCTCCTCCTCCTCACGAACGTCCCGGGGTTCCTGCGGGATCCGTCCGATCCGTCGAGCGTCGTAGCCTCGATACGGCGAAGGGACCTCGGGGGGATCCTCGCGGGTGCCTCGGGCGGGATGAAGAAGAAACTCCTCGCAGCTCAGGAGGCCCTCGCCGGAGGCGTGGGCCGAGTCGTCATCGGAGATTCACGCCGGTCCGATCCCGTGCAGGCTGCCCTGCGAGGCCAAGGGACGGTGATTGAGTGAATCGTCCGGAGGCCGAGATGCGCGTCGCCATGTTCCCCCAACGGGATCTCGACATCGTCCGCGGGGAGGGGGCTTGGCTCTACGACGTCGATGGCGCCGCGTACCTCGACTGCGGCGCGAGCCACGGCGCGTGCAACGTCGGCCATGCCCACCCGGACGTCGTCCGCGCGATTCGGGAACAGGCGGAGGACCTCCTGTTCGCGAGCTCCGCCCTTCGGAACGAGACTCGGAGGAGGTTCCTCGCGCGCCTCCTCGAGGTTGCCCCCGATCCGCTCGAGCGCGCGTTCCTCTGCAACTCGGGGACGGAGGCTGTCGAGGCGGCCCTCAAGTTCGCGCGGTCCGCGAGCCGGCGCCCGAAGTTCGTCGCGGCGTACCGTTCCTTCCACGGGCGGACCCTGGGGGCTCTCAGTGTCTCGTGGAAGAAGGAAATCCGGGAGGGCTTCGAGCCCCTCCTCCCCGACGTCGACTTCGTGCCCTTCAACGACGTCGAGGCGCTGAAAGCTTCCGTGGGACCGACGACCGCCGCGGTCATCCTTGAACCCGTGCAGGGCGAGGGCGGTGTTCACGTTGCCGATCCCGCGTTCCTTCGTGCGGCCCGCGACCTGTGCGACGACCGGGGGGCCATCCTCATCCTCGACGAGGTCCAGACGGGATTCGGCCGGACGGGACGGATGTTCGCCTCCGAACGGGCCAGGGTATCGCCCGACGTCCTATGTCTCGCCAAGTCTCTCGGGGCCGGCTTTCCCATGGGAGCCACCCTCGTGAGCGAGGCCCTCCACGGCCGCCTGCGGGGGAGCCACTACTCCACGTTCGGGGGGAATCCGATTGCGTGCGCGGCGGGGACAGCCGCGATCGACGTGATCGTCCGAGAGCGGCTGTGGGAACGGGCGTCTCGCCTCGGACAGGCCTTCCTCAAGGACCTCCGTTCCATTGACTCCCCCTCCGTCCGGGAGGTACGGGGGATTGGACTCATGGTGGCGGCGGAGCTCCGAGGCAAGGCCGCGCCCGTGCTGCAGGGGATGATGAAACGAAAGGTCCTCGCGATCTCCGCCGGCTCCACGACCGTGCGCTTCCTACCCCCCCTCGTGATCGGGGCGGAAGACCTGCGTCGGGCGGCGAAGGCGTTCGAGGAGGCGCTCGTCGGTGGATGAGGCCCGCGTCCTGCTCGATCTCCTCGAGGCTCCGAGCCCGTCGGGGCACGAGGAGCCAGCGTGCGCCATCTTCGCGGAGCACGCGTCCCGATTGGGGTTCCGAGTCGAGTGGGACGCCGTGGGGAACGTGATTGCGAGGATCGGGCACGGCGGCCCTCACGCGATGTTCCTCGGTCACATCGACACCGTGTCCGGATTCCTGCCCGTCCGATCCGAGGGGGACTGGATCTCAGGACGCGGAGCCGTCGATGCGAAGGCAGCGCTGACTGCGGGTCTCCTTGCGGCCGCCCGCGTGGGATCCAAGCCGTCGGGAAATCTCACCGTGGTTGCGGCCGTGGGCGAGGAGGCGGATTCTCGCGGCACGCTCTCCCTGCTGCGCACCTCGCCTCCCGATGCCTTGATCGTCGGGGAGCCTAGTGGCTGGAATCGTGTGACGGTCGGCTACCGGGGCCAGCGGATCGGCTTCTTTCGAGGGAGTTCCGTCCCGACTCATCCGTCCGCGCCCGACGCGGGCCCCCTCGATCAGGCCGTCGTCGTGGCTGCTCGGCTCCGGGACCTGATTGCCACCCGGACGGGTCCGACCATGTTCGATTCCCCGTCGTGTCGGATCGTGCGCTGGAATCCCGTCCGCGACACGGAGCGAGAGTCCGCGGAATTTGAAGTCGACGTGCGGTTCCCGGAGGGCTTCGACTGGGACGATCTGGAGGCCGCATGCCCGGAGATCCGGTGGTCGCGCACGATCGACGCGGTCCGTGTTCACAAGGGCAACCCCGTCGTGCGGGCCCTCGTGGCCGGCATCCGGCGCTGTGGAGGCCGTCCCGAATACGTGCTCAAGGGCGGGACCTCGGACATGAACCACGCTGCCCGGGTCTGGCCGATCCCCATGGCTTCCTACGGTCCCGGAAATCCCCGGCTAGACCATGGACCTAAGGAGCTTGTCTCCATCCATGACTTCCTCCGGTCAATCGACACACTAGAACATGCCCTCCGCGCCCTGGGAGCCACCTTGACCTCAAGCGGCTGACATCTGCGTCTCGATTGACGCTCCGCGGGAGAAAGGATTTCGTGGGACCGTTCAGTTCGGCCGAAACACCCAAGGGTCCTGGGCCATCGTAAGGAAAAGGGCCCGGGTCTTGGACCATGCGATCAGCCAGTTGGGAACAGGAATGCGCGGAGTGGGAGGTAACGGTCGCACGAGAACGCTTTTCTCCGACAGAAGGATAAAGTCTTCGGTGCTTGTGCTGATTTCAATTCCTGAAAGGCGAAACGCGCGGAAGGGTCGGAACGACGAAGGTCGTCGGGGGGCGAAGCGATTTCTTCGGGGCTGCGCGCTGCGGGAGCCCGCGACCTCTCTGAGCATGGATCGTTCGTCGCACCCCTGAAAACGTCCGCGAATGCCTTATAGTCGCAATCTGCATGACTGAGCCGGCAGGGAGTCCGGGATGCCCTCCGTCCGACGCATGAAGGCGAAACTGGCTCTCGTCGGTGAGAGCGGTGTGGGGAAGACATCCCTCATTCGGCGGTTCGTGCTCAACGAGTACGCGGATTCGTACCTGCACACGGTGGGCACGAAGGTGTCGAAGGTCGAGCTCACGGTTCCCTACGGCGCGGAGCTCGAGGTCCGGATGGCGATGTCGATTTTCGACATCATGGGGCAGCGCGGATTCCGGGACATGGTCCGCGAGACCTACTTCCATGGAATCCAGGCCCTCATGGCCGTGTGCGACATCACGCGGAAGGACAGCCTCGTCGCCTTGAACAACTGGGTTCCCGCGGCCCTCGAGATTTCCGGGGACGTCCCCGTATACATTGTCGTAAACAAGAAGGACCTGGTCGACCGTCGCGCCCTCCAGGAGGAGGATATTCGGAAGACGGCGGAGCCCTTTGGCGCTCCATTCATCCTAACGTCGGCCCGGACCGGCGAGTTCGTGGGGGATGCCTTCAACGCCCTCGCTATCGAGATTGTGGAACGCGCCGTGCGAATGGACCAAGCTCGCGCTGTGGAACGGGATCTGAGAGACAAACTGCTCCTGCTGCTTGCGAAACGCGGAACGATGGGCCTCAAGAAGGTGCAGTTCCTCGAGATCCTCCGAGGCCTCAATTACGACGATCTCTCGGAGACTCTCCAACGTTTGGAGCAGGAAGGCTTCGTGACGATCGCCTGGCACGGTCCTGCGGAGTTCTCGGCGCACATCACGTCCGCGGGGGTCGAGGCGAGCAAGAAGTTGTCCTCTCCGCTGGAACAAGGGTAGCCCTCTTCCACGGAGCGACACAGAGGTGGTTCCGCGAAGAAAGTCGATCTCGAACGGGCGCTCCAATCCCTCGAGTCCGTGCCTCGCCCGCGGCCCGGCCTCGAACAGTATCCCACCCCGGCCGGCATCGCGGCAGACGTGGCCTACATTGCCCTCGCAAAGGGCGACCTGTCCGGCCGGAGGGTTCTCGATCTGGGATGCGGCAACGGTGTGCTGGCGATCGCTGCCGCCCTGATGGGGGCCTCCGAGGTCTCCGGCGTGGACGTTGATCCCGAGGCCCTGGACGTGGCGCGACGAAACGCCAGGAAAGCCCGCGTCGACGTCCTCTGGCGGGTGGCGGATGCAAGGGACCTTCGGGGAACCTTCGATACGATCCTGATGAATCCGCCTTTCGGGTCTCAGCGTCGACATGCGGACCTTCCTTTCGTGGACCAAGGACTCCGGCTGGGCCGGGTTCTCTACTCCTTTCACAACGCGAAGACGGAGGCTTTCATCCGACGTCGCTTTGAGCGCCTAGGGGCGCGGGTCACGGACAGCGTCCGATACGAATTCCCTCTCCTCCGCTCGTTCCCCTTCCACCGCGAGGACGTGAAGGACGTCCCCGTCGTCTTGCTTCGTGCGGAAGCGGCGAAGGAATAAATACGGACGGCCGCCTCTCCAGCGACCGACGAGGAACGAGGTGGCGTCATGGAGCGAAAGATGGTGCTCCCGGGCGATGAGGTTGCGGTCGCGGAAGAGTTTGAGCCCGGGGAAGGCACGTACGAACGGGACGGCCTGATCTTCGCGTCGATGCCGGGAATCCTACTCCTGGACACGAGGGACCGCGTCGCCCGGATCCGGCCCTTCAACCCGCCTGCCGAGCTGAAAGCGGGCGACATTGTCTACGCCGTCGTTGACGACATTCGGGGAATGATGGCGACGGCAACCGTGAGCGCAATCCACGGGCGGGATCGCCAGATCAGCGGTGAGGCGGACGGGACGATTCACATTTCCAACGTGTCCGAGGACTATACAGAGGACATCCACGACATGTTTCACCTCGGTGACATCATACGGGCCAAGGTAATCCAGACCCGACCCTCCCTGCAGCTCACGACAGCCGAGCCGCTCCTCGGTGTTGTGCGGGCCCTGTGCCCGGAGTGTCGGGGTCCCCTCGAGCAGCTGGACCGGGGCCTCTACTGCGGGAGGTGCGAGAGGACGGAACGTCGGAAGCTCTCCCGGGACTACGACAACCTCATGCTCTCCGTGCCCGCGAGCGAGCTCGGCGGTGGGACCGTTCCGGAGCGTCCTCGTGCCCCTCCTCGTGCGAGGGGCCGCGAACGGGGGAAAGGAGGTCGGGAACGCGGGCGCGCGGGTCGGGGGCCACCGCGCCGCGGAGGCCGTGGTCGAGGCCGGGGCGGCCGGGATCGGGGCCGCAGCCACCGGCGCTCATGATACGTGTCCAAAGATGAGGCCTGCGCGTTACGAGAATAGTCACCAAGAATCGAAGGCAAAGGGATAAGAACCTACCCTGTAATAGCCGCGTATAGAAGGCCGCGGATGGCACCGTCCAACGAGGAACTGCTGCGAGAACTCCACCGCCTTCGGACTGAGATTCAGCAGCTTCGGGAGATTGTCAGCGCGTTGTTCAACGCCGTGTTCGAGGAGACGGGGGAGGAATGGGACACGGTTCCGGAGAAAGACGAATTCAACCTGTACAACTGATCGCGCCTCGGTTCCTCGTGCCCCGGTCATGGGACAAATAGGCGTTCTGCCTTATCCCGTGGCGTGGCCGATTTGTGGGGGCTCGTCCGCAGCCACGAGGCGTGGAGACGGGGGGAAGCGATCAACCTCCAGCCCTCCGAGAACGTCATGAGTGAACGGGCGCGCTCCCTGCTCGCCTCTGACTTCGGTCACCGATATACGCTCCCTGGCTACCGGTCTCCCGCCGGAGACGTCGGGAATGCGTATCGCGGCACGCGCTTCGCGGACCAAATCGAGGCCCTCGGAGAACGCTTGGCCCGGGAGCTTTTCACGGCCGCCCACGCGTCCTTGAAACCGCTGTCGGGACACCTCGCCGGGATGCTCCTCCTTCAGTCATCCTGCAATCGCGGAGACCAAATCCTGATTATCCACTCGGATCACGGCGGCTACGATGGATACATGCCTACCTACCTCCCGGCGTACTTGGGCTTGCGCGTGGGCTTCCTGCCCTTCGATGTCAGCACCTGGAATCTCGATACGAGCGCCACGGTGGATCTGATCCTAGAGACACGCCCGAGGCTTGTCCTCGTTGGGTCGAGCTTCCTTCTCTTTCCTTTTAACCTGCGTTGGCTGCGCGGGGCCTGCGACGACGTGAACGCTCTCCTCGGTTACGACGCATCCCACGTCCTTGGTCTCATGGCGGGCGGGGAATTTCAACGGCCCATGGTCGAAGGCGCCGACGTCTTGAGCGCGAGCACGCACAAATCGTTTCCGGGTCCACAGGGTGGCCTATTCCTGTCGAACCGTTCGGACGTATTTGAGCGGGCCATGAAGGGTCTTCTGTGGAGGATTGAGGACAACGCGCACTGGCATCGGATCGCGGCCACGACCCAAGTCCTCCTCGAACTCAGGAGCCACGGCGAGGCGTATGCGAAACGGATCGTGGCGAACTCGAAGGCTCTCGGGCGGCAGCTCGATCGCGGGGGGTTCCCCGTGAAGTTCGCGTCCCTCGGGTACTCCCAGTCCCATCAGCTTCTCTACGACGTCACGGCCCTCCGAGATCGCTGGGACCTCACGCCCCATGCCTTCGCGGATCGCCTCGAGGCGAACAACATGATCGTGGACGCGGTCGGACGGATCGGCACGGCCGAGATCACTCGGATGGGGGCGAAGGAAGAGGACATGAAGGCCCTCGCGGGGCTCATCGTCCGCGCGGGCCAAGGGGAGGACGTCCGCTCAGAGGTCGCCGAGGTGCGGTCCCGCCTCCGGCTTTCCTACACGCTCGATGGCTAGACGCCGGAAAAGGGCATAAGCAAATCCCCCCTATGCCGGGACATGACGAGGGCGAGGAGGGGTGTCCTTCTGCTCAGCGGCGGGATCGACAGTCCCGTCGCGGGGTACCTCATGGCTCGACAAGGCCTCGACCTCGTCGCCGCCCACTTCTCGCTCGAGCCGATTACGGACGACACTGCGGCTGCAAAGGCGCGAGAGCTGTGCGGCCGGATCGGCCTCACGACCCTGTATGTCGTACGAGTGGGCGAAGCGTTCGCCGAGGTGGCCCACCGCTGCGACCGCCGCTTCTACTACGTGCTCACGAAGCGGCTCATGGTCCGTCTCGCGGACGTCCTAGCGGACCGGGAAGACGCGGAGGTCCTCGTCACGGGCGAGAACCTGGGCCAGGTCTCGAGCCAAACCCTCATGAATCTGCGAGCAATCGACGAAGCCGCCCGGCGCCCGGTCCTCCGTCCGCTCATCGGCTTCGACAAGCAGGAAATCGTGGACCGGGCGAAGACGATTGGCACCTACGACATCTCGAAGGGTCCGGAGATCTGCGATCTCCTCGGTCCGTCCGCACCGGCGACCCATGCCCGTCTCTCTCAGGTCCTGGCGGAGGAGAAGAAGCTCGACCTCGACGCCCTATGCAGGAGCCCCCTGGAGGCCGCTCGAGTGGAAAAGTTCAAGGAGGACGGCTCCGCTGGCTCCCACCCCCGTGATTCCGAGGCCGGCCGATGACCTACTACCTGCTGAAGCCCTGTCGCACCGCGACGGCGTTCATCTCGACCCTCAAGAAGCCCGCCCGGCTCGACCTGTCGGCGACCGCCCAGCGCCTCCAGGACGAGGGGTGGCGGGTGAACGATGTGAAGGTCATGCTCATCCTCGAGGGCGAGCCCGAACTCACCCTGTACGAGAGCGGTAAGGTCCTCGTGAAGACGGACGATGAAGACCACGCCCGACAGGCCGTGGACCGGATATACGAGACCCTCGGCGTCGCGGGGCCTACCCCCCGGACGTAGGGGTCGAGTCCGGACCGACGCACGCCGGGATGGCTCGTCACCCGATATACAGAATGAGCACAAGGTCCACGACGAAGAGCAAAACGATCAGGGCCTCCAGAAGGAGCATCCGTCGATTCGTGACCTCGGCTTGGGCCACGTGGTAGATCTCGCTGAGGACCTGCATCTTCTCGTTCACGATCCGACGCCACGAGTCGAGTTCGAACTTCAGGGCGCATCCGAGGTAGACCTTGCCGAGATACCAGTCGCCGAAGAACTTCGAGATGTTCTCCACCTTATCTCTCAGCTCGGCGAGGTCCATCCGCACGTCCGCGAGCTGTTTCACCATATCCCGACCGGATCTCAGGACGCCAGACCGCGCGAACAAGTCGTCTAGGTCGTCATAGGCCTTCTCATTGACGCGGTCCAGGAAGGAGTCGTACGACCTAAGCTCCAGGAGCTGGACGTTTGCGAGTTCGATGACTGCCAGGGTGTCCTCGTATTTTCCTGTGGGTTCCACGACGAAGGCGGCATCCCAGTCGATCACCAGGAGGTCCTCCTTGTAGTAGGAGAGCCAGTTCTTCCAGGCGTCATTCACTTCCGTGTCGCTGAGATCCTGGGGGCGGGTTTCGGAGCCGAGCAGGGCGGCCACGTCCTGACGCCTCGACTCGGCGTAGGCCTGGGCCGGCACGTCCCCTTCCGTCACGCAGTACACTCGGTAAGGCTCGGGGGCCGCACGGACCTCATAGGTTCCCCGCATGTAGGGCACGACGTCCTCCTCGATTCGCGCCGCGATCCTACCGCCGTATTCCTCGAGGCTCTCCTCCCGCCCATCTTGAACGATTCGGAGGCCCCCGTACGGGACCAAGTCCTGGAGCGAGGAGACCTCGAAGGGCGTGCGGAACATGACCGCGAGGCTACCCACGTCGTACAGACGGGCGGCGATGTCCACCGTGAGGGGGCCGAGGTTCGTCTCAAGATTTCGTCGGTCCAGGGTCACGAGGAGCGGTTCGGGGAGTTGCGCGTACCGGGGCGCGGCGCGTTCGGATGGAGCGCGACCCGACAGGAAGTCCATGTCGACCCGTCGCCGTAGTTCCGCAAGGTCGACGGACGCGCCAATGTCGAAGATGAAGGAATACACGACCTCCCCTTTCATCGGGCCGCGTCAAGATGGAACCTCGACTTAAGGGCTCCGGTCTCCTACTGACCGTACCTGCGCTGCCGCATCTGATAGGAGCGCAAGGCCCGCAGGAAATCGATCTTCCGGAATCCGGGCCAGTATACTTCGACGAAGTACAACTCGCTGTACGCGAGCTGCCAGAGCAAGAAGTTCGAGATCCGCTCCTCCCCGCTCGTCCGGAGGACGAGATCCGGATCCGGCAGATCCGCCGTGTAGAGGCGTCGATCTCCTCGGGGGCCACCTTGCCGGCCCGGGCGTCCGCCACGAGATCCTGAATTGCGCGCAGGATTTCCTCCCGGCCTCCGTAGGCAACGGCGAGGTTGAACCGATACCGTTCGTAGTCCTTCGTCCGGGACTCGGCGTAGTCAATGGCCTCCGTGACCTCTTGGGGAAGGAGATCGCGGTTCCCGAAAACCTTGACCCGGATGCGATGGGCGTGCACGCGTCGATCGTCGCCGACCTTCCGAAAGTTCTCCGCGAACAGGTGCATCAGGTGCTGAACCTCCTTCGAGGGCCGAGCGAGGTTCTCCGTTGAGAAGGCGTACACCGTGAGGATGCGAACGCCCACTTCGAGGCACCACTCGAGCATCTCTTCGAGTTTGTCCCGTCCGCGTTCGTGTCCTTCCAGGGCGTTCCCGAGTCCGATCTCCGTCGCGAATCGGCGGTTCCCATCCATGATGATCGCGACGTGCTCGGGAATCATGCCCTGCTTGACCTGATGCATGAGCCTCCGCTCGTAGGCTTGGTAGGCTGCATCGCTGATGATTTTCGAGATATCTGTCCGCATCGGCTAGCCGCGAATCATCGGACCCGTGCTATATATCCGTTCCCCGGGCCCTCCGTACCCGGCGACCCCCCACTCGCTCGGTCGGGGCGGTCCCCGTGAAGGAATCGGAGGAAACTTCCCGGGGATTCCTCTATTCCGATGGGAATTCTTTGAGCGATGCAATATTAATAGAATGCATGTCTTCGTTCCCACGGATGAACGATCCGGAAGTTGTCGCTGATTCCCGACGCGTGCTCGGATACGTTCAGGTGGTTGCCGGCGATCTTGCCGAGCGAATTGCCGCGTTGCCCCCGGGGGAATGTCTTCGCTTCAGCCCGGGGGAAGTCGTACGTCTCGTCACCCTCCACGAGGTCGATGACGACTCGTGGCGATCGGGCATCCCTCCGTGACTGGCCCCAACGCGTCTTCGTGCGCCGATCCTCCTCCCTGATGCTGCGGAAGCTAGAATGCGAGGGCCGGAAGCCAATCGATGGGCAAGATTTAAGTAGCGAGGCTTGGTTTGATTCTTCCGTCCCTTTCGCCGTTTCGATCTGACTTTCCGTGGTTTATCAATGAAGTTGAGTGAGTATCAGGAGCTTTATCGCAAACTGACAATGGCCGAGGACATCGATTTCCTGGCGGAGAACTTCGGCTATGACAAGGAGCTGCTATTGGTCATCTACACGCAGCGGATCGTACGGGAAACGACGCGCAAGTTCTACCGCGTGAAAGCCCAAGCCCGACGTCTCGCATGGATGTGGCAGAACGGCACGCGCTTCACGGACGTCGCCAAGAAGTATGAGTTCCCGCCCATCCTCACGGCCCTCCTCATCTTGGAGCAACGGAAGACGTCCCGAAAGCAGTTCTGGAAGATGATCACGGAACTGGATTCCGTGCAGGATCGACGATTACGGCGGGAGCTGAAGGAGGCCTGCCGGGCTGACATCATATACTCGCCGGAGGGCACGGCACGACAGTATGCCCGCGGCCGCTGGGGCGAGGGAAAGCTCCAGGGTTGGCTCGAATCCCGAGGGCTGAAGTACGAGACGGAGAAGGAACTCCGGGCGAAGTACGACAAGACGCCCGACATTCTGCTTCACAAGCCCGTCGAGATGAATGGGGGTCGCAAGTACTGGATCGAGTCCAAGGCGACATTCGGAGACCCCTACGAAGTTCGGCGGCACATCAAGAAGCAGCTCCGTCCGTACAGCGAGATGTTCGGCGATGGTCTCGTAGTCTACTGGTTCGGATACGTGGAGGACCAAGAATACGACCTTCCAGAGGGAGTCGATATCGTCGACGCGACGTTCTTCGAAGCGACTCCGGTCCCATACCACTATGAGCCCGTCCACGAGGCAGAAGGGAAGGCGCCGCGCGCACCGAAGCGGCAAGCCGGGTCCCGCCGGGAGCGGAAGCGCGCCGCAAACGTTTAAGTTCGTTTCTCTCCATCGCGAGCGGGATGGTCGGAGAGGAGGTCATCCGGGTCCGGATGCCCCGAGGGAAGGATGGAGAAATCCTCGGGATTGCGGACCAACTCCTCGGAGCCTCGCGCATTCGGGTCATGTGCCAGGACGGCAAGAGCCGCCTTGGGCGTATCCCGGGCAAGCTCAAGAAACGCATGTGGATCCGTGAGGGGGACCTGCTCGTCGTCCGCGTCTGGGAATTCCAGGACGACAAGTGCGACATCCGCCATCGGTACACGAAGACGGAGTCCACGTACCTCTCCCGCAAGGGCGTGATTCCCAGTTCCATCAACATCTTCTGACCGCGCCGCAAAGCTTTAGCGGCCGTGCCTCGTAGGGCATGATCGAGTATGCTCGATGAGCGCCAACTGAGGCACCTCGAATCCCAGGTGGACGCCTTCCGCACGCGGGAAAAGGATTCAGACGCCCGGAAGACCTACGACCAGGTCTTCGATCGGGCCGCCCTCCTCAACCTGGCGAAGCTGATCAGCGACGGCGTCCTCTCGACCCTGGACTATCCGGTTGCCACGGGCAAGGAGGCCAACGTGTTCCACGGGACAGATCGGGAGGGCCGCGCGAAGGCCGTGAAGATCTATCGGATCAGCACCTCCACGTTTCGGAATATCGCCCGGTACATCGAAGGGGATTCGAGATTCCGGGGCGTCCGCAAGGCGACGAAACCTATGATCCTCGCGTGGGCCCAGAAGGAGCACAAGAACCTGATCCGGATGGCCGATGCCGGAGTCCGCGTCCCGCAGCCCGAAGCGCTCCAGGAGAACATCCTCGTCATGGACTACATCGGCGACGATGCGCAGCCGGCTCCCATGCTCCGCGATGCGTCCCTCGCGGACCCCCGCTCCACCTACGCAGACGTGGTCGAGAATCTGCGTGCGATTCGAAAGGCGGCCCTCGTGCACGCGGATCTGAGCGAGTACAACCTCCTGTTCTGGGCGGACCGGATCGTCGTGATCGACGTGGGGCAGTCCGTGCCCCTTGACCACCCGGTCGCGGCGGAGTGGTTCCGGAGGGACGTGGAGAACATCGCCCGCTACTTCCGCCGACTCCGCGTCGACACCACGCCGGATCGCCTTGAGGCGGCTGTCCTGGGGACATGAAATGCTCTACGCACGGATCTCGAGCGAACGGATCGGCGTCCTGATCGGCCCCGAGGGAGCCACGAAGCGGCGGCTCGAGGAGGAGACGGGCACCCAGATCACGGTGGATTCCGAGACGGGCGAGGTCACGATTGACGAGTCCCGCGCGGGGGATCCCGTGTTGGTCCTCAAGGCGCGGGATGCCGTCCTCGCGGTCGGGCGCGGGTTCTCCGAGGAGCGCGCCCTCCGGCTCCTGCGCGAGGACGACTACCTCGAGGTCCTCGACATCAAGGACTTCGCGCATTCGAAGAACCGCATCGCCCAGGTCAAGGCGCGGATCATCGGATCCCACGGGAAGACGCGGCGAATCCTTGAGGAGCTGACCGGGGTCGACGTCTCCGTGTCAGGACACACGGTCGCCCTCATCGGGGACTCGTTCCAGATGGCGATTGCGAGGGAGGCCGTGCTGATGCTCCTGCGTGGGAGCGAGCACGCGACCGTGTACCGGTTCCTCGAGCGGAAGCGAGCGGACCTGAAGGCGTGGCAGATGGGGCTCTGAGGGTTTCCCGCGGAAGTCTTTTTTCTTCCCGGCCCATCCGGGGCCCATGGCGAAGGGGGAGGCGAAGGCCCTCCTCGAGGGATACCGGGCCGCGCTCCGGGAGGTCCTCTCCCGATTTGACGAGCCGTCCGTTCGCAGGCTTCGTGGGGAAATCCAGGTGGCCGTGCGCTGGCTCGCCGCGCGCGAGGATGTCCTGCGCTCGAAGGCTGCTCAGGCCGCCTTGGACGCCGTCACCCGACTCTACCAGTTCGGAGCCGAGATCGGGGGTTTCACGAGCTCCCGCAAGGCCGCCGAGAGGGCGAGTCTCTTCGAACTCGGGTCGATTGGCATCCTCGCGGCGGAGAACGTCCTCACGGCGGAAAAGATTACCCCGATGCGCCTCCTCATGAGCGGCCTGTCCGAAGGGCTGACGTTCCTGTCGAGCCGCCAGTATGTGCACGGGAGCAATGCGCTCCTCGAAGCGACGTACCGGACCCATTCCGTCCTCGTTGAGGATGCTCTCTGGGAACTCGCTTCCGACCTTCGCGGTCGGGGGAATCTGGCCGCGATCCGCGAGGCAAACGCGGCGATCGAAAGTCTGCTCACGAAGCTCGAGGACGCCGTCGTGCCCGTGGGCACAAAGGTCGCCGTGGTCCACGAGGTCTACGCCCTCATCGCGATCGCCCGCTGCATCCGCCTCCTCGACGCCCTGTCCGAACGCGGGAGGGTGCGCGACAAACGTCCGCGGCAAAGAACCGTTAAATAATCCGGACCTCTACCGAAGCCCTCAGGGTGGGGCTATCCCCAAGTACGTCTACTCGTTCGAGGAAGGCGACGCCTCGATGCGGGACCAACTCGGGGGCAAGGGGGCCGGCCTCGCGGAGATGACGCGCCTGGGACTGCCGGTCCCGCCGGGCTTCACGATCACGACGAAAGCCTGTGTCTCGTACACCCGCTCCCAGCGCATGCCTCCCGGGCTCCTCAAGCAGGTGGAGGCCGCCCTCGCTGGAGTCGAAACGAAGGTTTCCCGAAGGTTCGGAGACCCATCGAATCCTCTCCTCCTCTCCGTGCGATCTGGGTCCAAGTTCTCGATGCCCGGGATGATGGATACGATCCTCAACATCGGTCTGAATGACGAG
>CAYGBO010000023.1:8898-9390 GCA_964348145.1 uncultured Methanomassiliicoccales archaeon | reverse complement strand
TCCCCCTCGAGGACCACGGGCTGGACTTCGCCCACCCACCGGTGCCGTTCGCCCACGCGATCGAGGATGGGGAGTCCGTGCTCGTCCATCGCTCCCTGGACGAGACGGTCCGGGGCCTCGCGGCCCTCACGTCGAACGAGCGCCTCGCGTGGGATTCCTACCGCCGGTTCATCGCCATGTTTGGGCGCATCGTGAAGGGCGTCGATGGTGCCGCCTTCGACGGGATCCTCGGACGATACAGGGAGAAGACGCCGGGTCGATCCGACGCGGGCCTCTCGGAAGGGGACCTGAGGCGCATCGTCACGGAGTTCAAGGACCTGTACCGAAGGGAGGTCGGCCGCGATTTCCCTCGGGATCCATGGGAGCAGCTTCGCGAGTCGATCCTCGCCGTGTTCCGGTCCTGGAGCGGGAAGCGAGCCGTCGACTACCGGACGTTCCACAAGATCCCGCATGATCTCGGCACCGCGGCGAACGTGCAGATGATGGTGTTCG
>CAYGBO010000023.1:7662-8738 GCA_964348145.1 uncultured Methanomassiliicoccales archaeon | reverse complement strand
GCTCCTGGAGGAGCGCTACCGCGACATGCAGGACGTCGAGTTCACGATAGAGCGCGGGCGTCTGTGGATGCTCCAGACCCGCACGGGGAAGCGGGCCCCTCGGGCCGCCGTGAAGATTGCCGTGGATCTCGCGCGCGAGGGAACCATTCCGAAGGAGGAGGCCGTGATGCGCGTCGAACCGGCCCACGTCGTCCAGATCCTCCTGCCCCAGTTCGACGAAACCGCGAAGGTCGCCGCACGGAAGGAAGGCCGGTATCTCGCTTCAGGCCTCAACGCCTCGCCCGGCGCCGCCTCCGGGAACGTGGTCTTCGAGCCGGACGAGGCGGAGCGCATGGGTCAGGAGGCGAAGAAGTCGGTCATCCTGGTACGCACGGAGACCTCGCCGGACGACGTCCACGGAATCCTGCACGCGAAGGGCGTCCTGACGGCCCGGGGCGGGGCAACGAGCCACGCGGCGGTTGTCACCCGCGGACTCGGATTGCCGTGCGTTGCCGGCTGCGAGGCGATCGACATCGACTACGCCGCGGGAGAGTTTCGAGTGGGGGACAAGGTGATCCGGCGAGGTGACTTCCTGTCCATTGACGGAGGGACCGGCGAGGTCTTTGCAGGCCACATCCCGACCCACGAGCCCAACTTCGAGCAGGAGGAGGACCTCCGGACGCTCCTCGGGTGGGCGGACGAATTCCGAAGTCTCCAGGTGTGGGCCAACGCGGACTATGCGAGGGACGCCGAGAGGGCTCGCCATTTCGGGGCGGAGGGAATAGGCCTCTGCCGCACGGAGCACATGTTCTTCGAGACGGATCGGCTCCCGATCGTCCACGAGATGATCCTCGCGGCGCCGGGGTTCCGGCGGGCCTCGGCCCAGCGCAAGGCCTTGAAGGAGGGCCTCCAGACGGCGAAGGGCGTCCGGCGGGCGGAGCTCGAATCGCGGCTCGCGGCCACGGAGGCTCGGCTGAGAGACCTGACCCCCCGCTACCTGGACTCCCTCAAGAAGCTCGGCGCCCTTCAGAAGGACGACTTCCTCGGAATCCTCCGCGTGATGGCTGGCCTGCCCGTGATCATCCGGCTCATCGATC
>CAYGBO010000023.1:0-7652 GCA_964348145.1 uncultured Methanomassiliicoccales archaeon | reverse complement strand
TTCATCCAGCGCCTCGGCCTGGGCAACGGTCCTCGGGAAGCCGTCCAGGATAAACCCATTCGCGCAATCCGGCTCATCGATCCGCTCCTCCATGAGTTCTTCCCGAACCACGAGACGCTCCTCTCCGAGGTCACGAAACTCTCCCTGGCTCAGGGGGATCCGAGCCTTCTCGAACGTACCTCGCGTTCGAAGGAGGACCGGAGCTTCCTCGATGAGGTCCGTCGCGCGGGCGACGGCGATCTCGCCCGAGGGATCCGCGCCCTGCTGCCCCGGAAGGAACTACTGCTGGAGGCCGTCCGCGGGATGCGCGAGGCGAACCCCATGCTCGGCCTCCGAGGATGCCGCCTCGGCATCCTGTTCCCCGAAATCACGGAGATGCAGATCCGCGCGATTTTCGAGGCGGCCTGCGAGCTCCGGCGGGAGGGGGTGGACGTGCGCCCCGAGATCATGATTCCCCTCGTCGGACACGTGAACGAAGTGAAGGCCGAGCGGGAGGCTCTCGAGGCGGAAGCCCGCCGGGTCATGGACGCGGAGGGCGTGCGTGTTGACTACAAGTTCGGCACGATGATCGAGATTCCGCGGGCCGCCCTGACGGCCGACGAGATCGCGACCCACGCAGAGTTCTTCTCCTTCGGGACGAACGACTTGACGCAGACCACTGTTGGGTACAGCCGGGACGATGCGGAGGCGAAATTCCTCTTGGACTATGTGAACCGCGGGATCCTTCCTTTCAATCCCTTCCAGCGGATCGACCGGGAGGGTGTCGGACGGCTCATGCAGATGGGCCTCCAGAAAGGTCGCAAGGTCCGGCCTGACCTCGAGGTGGGCATTTGCGGAGAGCACGGCGGGGACCCCGAGAGCATCGAGTTCTGTCACGAGACGGGGCTTGACTACGTCTCCTGCTCTCCCTTCCGGGTCCCCGTGGCCCGTCTTGCGGCCGCCCATGCGAAGCTCCGCACGCGGGGAACGATTGTGGAGGATCGCTGAGGGGTCGCTCGACGATGGTCGACGCTTCGCTATCCTTTCTAATCGTCCTCGCCGGGTCCGCCTTTGCCCTCCCCCTCCTCTTCCTCGGGTGGATCCGGAACACGGAGCGTCTCGGACGGGAGCCGTGGCGGGCAGTCCTGAAGGCCTTCGCGCGGGGAGCGGTCCTCAGCGTCCTCGTGGCGATCGTCGCTAGCCTAATCCTTCTCGCCTTTTTCCAGGACATTGGGCCCCTGTACGAGATCCTGTCGGAGCGGTTCCAGGATCCCGAGACGATCTTCGGCGTGCTCATCGTGGCGCCCTTTGTGGAGGAAGCCGCGAAGGGTCTCGGAGCCCGGTCGGGCCGTCGGCAGGCGCGCGTCCGCGTGGACGGGCTCGTGTACGGCGCCGCCGCGGGCCTCGGCTTCTCCGCCACGGAGAACCTCTTCTACGGGCTCGCTGTCCTCACGGAGGCCGGAGCCTCCGCGTCCCTTTTGGTCATCGCCTTCCGGTCCTTCTCGTCCTCGTTCCTCCACGCGAGCGCGAGCGCCGTGGTCGGGTACGGGTTGGCGAAGGGCTGGCTCACTGGACGGCGGGGCGCCTTCTTCCCCTTCTACCTCGTGGCCGTCCTCATGCATGCTACGTTCAACTTCCTCGCGAGCTTCGGCGAGCTGAGCGCGGACCAGTACGGGGAGCTCGGATACCTGATCGGGTTCGGCGCCGCCGTGACCTTCGCCGTGGCGGCCCTGACGGTGGTCCGGCTCAAGATTGCATCGCGTCGGCGGCGCGTCCCGGGGTGACGGATGGCGCGCTCCCTCGCGGTCGGAGGTCGGCGGTTCGTCGTTCCCAAGATCCTCTGTGTAGCCCGGAACTACGCAGACCACGCAAAGGAGATGGGCAATCCCGTCCCCGAGGAACCGATTTTCTTCTTGAAGCCCGCGACTTCCCTCCTTCCCGGCGGAGGGACCGTTCTCCTGCCCCCCGAATCGAGGCGAGTCGAGGTGGAGACGGAACTCGCGGCGATCCTCGGTCGTGGAGCGAGTGACGTGGACCCGGAGGACACCCTGGATCTCGTCGCTGGATACGCGGTCTTCTTCGACATCACCGCGCGAGACCTCCAAGCCCGAGCGCGCAAGGAGGGATCTCCCTGGACCGCCTCGAAGGGATTCGACACCTTCGCACCGATATCGGACGGCGTCCCCGCTTCGAGGGTTCCGGACCCACATGCGCTGCCGATCCGGTTGCGCGTGAACGACATCGTGCGCCAGGAATCCAGCACGAGCCAGATGGTGTTCCAGATCCCGGCCCTCCTCGCCGCGGCGTCCCGGCTCATGACCTTGGAGCGGGGGGACGTGCTCGCGACGGGCACCCCGTCGGGCGTGTGGCCCATTGTTCCGGGGGATCGGCTCGACGCAGAGATCGAGGGGATCGGGCAGCTTCGCTGTAGGGTCTCCGCGCGAAAGCGTTAACTATGCCCCTCCCTGTGGGTGCAGGGTCATGCGGTTCCGCTTCGACGTGGACGGCCCTGCGTACTCGAAGCACAAGGAGGCCTTCAAGCGACTCCTCGCGAAGCACGGCCTCCGGTGGCGCGGGACCCTGAGCCGGCCCCTCTGGGGCAGCGCCGCGGAACGCGTGTCCGCCGTCTTCGACCGGGACGAGGCACGGGACGTCCTCATCAAGGCGACCCTCGTGTGGGAGGGCCGGAAGAAGTCGAAGCTTCTCGAGGACCTCAAGGCGTGGGTCTGGCAGATCGGAGGGACCGGTTCTGAGGATTCAGGTCCTGCAGCGAAGGATGTCGCGGACGACGTGGAACAAGCCCTCCGGCTTTGGGACCTCGTGCACAAGCCGGACGTAGATCGGCTCGCGGATCAGGGGCGACCAAGGGCGTGGATCGAGGAGGACATGCGTCGTTGGAAGCGAAGGCGGCAGGAGCGCCGCCGGGAACTCATGGGCCTCGTGGGTCGTTAGCTGAGGCTGGATGTTCGCACTTCGAGGGTGTCGTAGCAGTCAAAGCAGTATCCCAGTCGCCGATCCTCCGGGAGGAGTACAATCCGGGCGGAGCAGCGACGACACCGACTCGAGCGATCGCGACGATCGGAAAACCTTCGTGAGTCCGGCTTCAGCCTCCATGAGATTCTACCAACCCCCCGGAGTCGAGGCACCCCGACCGTGGAGCTGTTGGACTCTATAAAAACGTATTGAGCCTCTGATGATTCCCGCACCGCACGACGGTTTAATGGGCCCGCCGCTTATTGCCGTCGCGCGTGCGACCCGCTCTCGTGACGTTCGAAGGCATCGACGGTTCCGGGAAGACGACCGTCTCCCGGCAGGTTCACGAACTCCTCAGGGCCCGTGGGGAACGTGTCGTCCTGACGTCGGAGCCGACGGCAACCTGGCTCGGCGAAGCCGTCCGCCGGTCCTACGTCGACGACGTGGGACCCATCGCCGAATCGTTCCTCTTCCTCGCGGACCGCGCAAGACACGTCGAGGAGATCCGCCGGCTCCTCAGGGCAGGCGAGATCGTCCTCTGCGATCGATACGTGGACTCGACCTATGCGTACCAAGGCGTACGCCTCGAAGGCCGCGTCCCAGATCCCATGGATTTTCTGCGTCGTGCGAGCGAGCCCTGGATCCTTGAGCCAGACGTCACGATCCTGATTCGCGTCACACCCGACGTCGGGGCGCGGCGGATATCAGACCGGACCCAACGGATTCACTTCGAGGATCCCGCGTTCCTGGCGAAGGTCGCCGCGAACTACGAGACCCTGGCGAAGGCAGAACGTTTCGTGGTCCTGGATGGGAACCGGCCTTCGCCCGCGGTGGCCGAGGAGGCCGTCATGGCGATTGAGAAACGGCTCCGGGCCTCTCCGGCGCGCCCGTGACAGAGCGAGGAGGCGCGTGGGCGAGGAACGCCCGGGCGAACACGCGGGCCGAGTCGACGTCCCCACGCCGCAGCTCGAGGAGGAACGCCCTTCCGAAGACCATCTGGAGCACGGCATCCCACGGCCCGGCCGCCATCCTCCCGGCGCATACCTCTCGACCGCTTGAACGGCTCCGTCCGAAATATCATCGGCGATTCTCAATAGAGCGGAAGCGTTCGTAACGCGTTTGAAAATCTATTTAAGCCGAGGCTCGCTTATCGCGGCGTCCATGGGATGCACACATGGTGTCCGTGGCCCAGTCCAAGGCCTCGTCCCCGCATGATGATGGCTTCGTGGGCGTCATCTACGGCGACGTGGGCAGCACCGCGTTCCGATGCTCCGTGATCACGTCCGCGGAACGCCACGATTTCGTCCAGGTGCGCCACGAGACCTGCGGGACCGTGCTCGGCCGCGTGGAGGAGATCGAGCGTAAGACAGATCTTTCCCTCGACCGCGCCCAACAGCTCGGGGACGGCGACCCCGTTGACATCGAGGAGAGGGTGGCCGCCCAGGTCTCCGTGATCGGATACCGGGACGACCGTGGGCTCCTCCAAGTTCCCCGCACCCCCTTTCGAGCGGGTGAGCCGGTCCACCGCGCGGAGACCCCGACGATCCGGAACGTCCTCGGCCTTCGGGAGGACAAGAAGCGCGGGGCCTACGTCGGGCTTCTCGCGGGCCATGAGGTGCCTATCTACCTCGACATTAACGCGATGGTCCAGAAGCACGTCTCCATCCTCGCGAAGACGGGCGGGGGCAAGTCGTACATCGCGGGGGTCCTCGTGGAGGAACTCATGAAGCATCACGTGACGACCGTCGTGATCGACCCGCACGGTGAGTACGGCTCCCTCATGGAACGGGGGAAGCGGGCCGGGTCATCGAACCGGTTCCGCGTGGAGCCGCGCGCTTACGCGGACGCGATCCAGGTCTTTTCGCCAGACACGAAGGTCAACACGGGCGCGAGGCCCCTGAAGTTCACCCTGAGCAACCTCGATGCACGGGATATCCTGTCCCTGACGGGATCCGCCAAGGTGCGGACCCATCTCACGTCCCTCCGGAAGGCCCTCGACATCCTCCGTGCCGCCACGAAGGACTACACGATCCCTGACATCATCCGCGTCCTCGAGCGGGAGGAGGACCCCCAGAACGCAGCCCTCATGGACGAGCTGGAGTACCTGAGCGAAGTGGAGATCTTCGCTCGGGAGGGCACGCGGATCGACGAGCTCGTCGTGAAGGGCCGGACGACGATCGTGAACCTGAAAGGCGTGGCCCCGGATATCCAGGAGCTCGTCGTGAACCGCCTCGCGACGGCGATTTTCGAACTCCGGAAGGTCGGACGCATTCCGCCCCTCATGTTGGTCGTCGAGGAAGCCCACAACTTCTGCCCCCAAGTCGGACAGGTTGCCTCCTCGCGGATCTTTCGCACCATGGCGTCCGAGGGACGCAAGTTCGGGCTTGGCCTTCTCATCATCACCCAGCGCGCGGCGAAGGTCGACAAGAACGTGCTGAGCCAGTGCAACACGCAAATCATCCTGAAGGTCACGAACCCGAACGACCTGAAGGCGATCACCGCGAGCGTGGAAGGACTCACGACGGCCATGGCGGAGGAGATCCAGCGGCTTCCCGTCGGGGTCGCGATCGTGACGGGCGGCGGGATTCAGATGCCCCTCCTCGTGGAGGTGCGACCGCGGGAGACGAAGCACGGCGGGGAGAGCGTGAAGGTCATCGAGGACTGACGACCCTCGGCGGAGACCTAGCAATCGCGAAGGTCTGAAGACCGTTCAAAGGCATGCGGGGCCGTGCGCCGCCTCCCTTGGGCCACGGGAGCCTCGACGGGTTATGCCCTCACCCTGTCTCTGCCCATGGCCTACGGCTTCGCTTACGGCAACTGCGCCCCGGTCCTGGGGTGCCTGATGGGCGCGCCATGCATCATGGTCTGCGTCGATGCTTGGCGTCAGTTCCCCGTCGTCCTCGTCGTGGGCGCCCTTCTGGCCCTCGGGCCCTCCGCGGTAGCCCTGCTCGCGATGGGCCGGGTGGTTCGGACATGGGATGATCGCGGGGTCCTGCAACGCGCCTCCTTCAGGGCCCTCGCCCCGCTACCCTTTGCGTCCTTGGGGATCCTGCTGCAATTCGTCACCTTTCCCTTCATGGCTCCGCGCATGGTCCTGTGGCTTCTCCTCCTGACCCTTTTGATTGCAGCGGGAATGGGCGTCGCCTTCGAGGCCACGAAGGCCCGGGGTCCGCGCGTGTCCTCCGGCTGAGCCCGCGCTCCCTCCGGCAAAAGATTTCCCTCGTCCGTACAATACGGCCACGTGGACCTCACCGCGTTGGTCGAGAAGGATATCTCAATCACGGAACGTGCCCTCCGCAAGGCCGCAGTGGCGCCGCCTGAGCCGTCTCATCTGCGAAAGGTTGCGGAAGATTTCCTCGCGATGGCCCGTGCGTACTACGAGGACGCAAAGCACTTCCGAGACGAGGGAGAGTTCGCGAAGGCCCTCGCGAACATCAACTACGCCCACGGATGGCTCGACGCGGGAGCGAGGATCGGTCTCTTTGACGTGGGCGGGGACGACACCCTGTTCACTCTGAGTGAGTAGGTCACACGAAGCGCGCGCCTTCGTTGTCTGTATCGCATCGCAACACGATGCCGTACTTTCGGTAGAGTGCCGACAGCTGGGTGCGGTTGCCCGAGGCGAAGATCGAGTTGCCGAGCATCGCCATCGTGGCGTGACCGTACATCCGGCTTGCTCCCATGACCTCGAGGATCGAGCGGCTTGCCAGCCCGGATTCCTCTGCGAAACGGCTTCCGAGATCCAAGAGGCGCTCGAAGGAGGGCGCCCCGGCGAAGTCCTTCAGGCAGGAGGCTCCGGCGCGGTTGATCGAAGCGAGCTTGTCGGGATCCCGGAGGATCGACCTCGTCGGGACCTCGGGTCCGAGGATTGCCAGGAGGAGTTCCCTCTTCACGTTGATCTTGCGGGTCCTCGCGTAGCCTGGAGCCCCCGGTTCCACCCGGACGTCCATCCCGCCCATCGATGCCGGCACGACATCCCCGAGTCCCGTGCCACACGCGACTTCGGCCACATGCGCGGCCGTCACGAGATCGTCCCGGGGGGTCCCCAGACCGAGGGCGTCATCCAAGGCGAGAAGAGTGCTCAGCGCGGCTGCGCTGCTCGTGCCGAATCCTTGGGAGGTCGGCAGCTGGCTCGTGCTTAGGACCTTCACGTCGTAGGTCCGGCCCTTGAGAATGCTCGCGGCGGCATGCGCGATGACATCAGATTCCGTGCGGCTGCCGTTCACGAAGATTTCGAGGGACGACCGGGAGGCCTCTCGGACCCGGGCGAGGGTCTGGACGCCGAGGGTCAGGCAAAGTCCCGCGCCTCGGGATCCCTTCCGCCTCGGGTCAGGATGGTCGCACACCTCGAAAAATGCGGTGACATGGCCCGGGCAGAATGCCTCACCCTGGTAGACCATGAAGGACCGCTCTCCAGACCCGCTCCGCAGCAAGGGATTTCGTGCCTTCGAAGGAATCCGAGCGGCCTTTTCGGTCGAAGATCGTGATGGCCGTCGCGCCCTCGGTCACGCGGGCGACGTCGTTCGCGACGACGAAGTCCAGGTCCAGCTCACGGCGGAAGCGGTTCAGGGCAGGAGCGACACACGGGTCGGCGAAGATCCGGTCCACGACCAGCGGGGCCACGGACGGCGCTGCAGGAGCCTCCAGCCGCTCCACGCGGCACCAGTGCGCAGAGGAAGGCGGGAACGCGGCAACCGGGG
>CAYGBO010000022.1:27401-27656 GCA_964348145.1 uncultured Methanomassiliicoccales archaeon | reverse complement strand
TCCCTTCGAGGCGGTATCGGCCCGCATCACTCACATTGACCTCCACGCGGAATCGGAGCCGGTTGAAGGACCCATCGGCATCGACATCCTCCGCCGTCTCGTACGCGAGGCCGACGACTCGGCCCGAGATCCCCGCTTCGAAATCCGTGTAGTTGTATGCGAAGGTGCGGATGTTGTCCTCGTCGATGAGGCCATCCCCCTCCTCGTACACGAACATCCAGATGCGGTAAGAGCCGTTGACGCCCGAGGCCGAGA
>CAYGBO010000022.1:22667-27391 GCA_964348145.1 uncultured Methanomassiliicoccales archaeon | reverse complement strand
GTTCGCGAGCACCTCGCCGAAGGGCCCGTGACGAAGGGACGCAAGAACTCGTACCTCGGCGGCGAGGCTGACGTTCATATGCACTCTCGTACGGAGGACCTCGAACTTCCCATTGCCGTCGGCATCGACTCCGAACTCCTCGTGGGGCGGGTCCAGAACCAAGATGATGGACTCGAAGTCCGTGTAGTTGTACGCCGCCGTCCAGTTCACGCCTGAATCCAGGAGCCGCATGGAGCTGTCAAAGAGGGTCAGGTCGACCTGATAGGGGCCGTCCACCCCGGAGTCGAAGATCCCCCATCCAGGGAAGCCGAGGGAAGCCCGGGAATCCCCCGGGTTGAGTTCGAGGACGAGACTGTCGAAGGATATCTCGGTTCCATTTCCCGCGAGGAGACGACCTCGAAGGGTGTATGTGCCTGGGGCGTCCGCCCACAGGCCGACATCGACTGACAGTGAGTTGATGAGGCCGTCCGCATCGGGATCCTCCGCGACCTCGTTGTGAGGTGGGTTCAGCCACGCGGGAGATCCCTCAAACTCCGTGTAGTTGTAGGCAGCCGTCTGCGTGAGGTTCGCGTCTACTCTACCCCGGTAGTCGTACAGGTAGTGCCAAACGGAATAGGGGCCACTTCGCTCCACGAGGCGGATTGGATATCCCAAAAGCAACTGATGGAGGGTCACCCGACCTGGGTCGAGGTAAGGGGCCTGCGACCCTTCCACGATGATGCCTTGGGCATCGAACAGCCGGCTAAAGAGTGTGTAGTTACCCGCCGAGGCGACATCGAGGGTGACCGTGAACTCGATCCAATCAATGAGGCCGTCCGTATCATTGTCCAGGCTCGTTTCGGACGTGGGAGGGACGATGGCCGCGGTATACGGCTGGAAATCGTCCCATGAATAGGCCGAGGTGTTGTGGATGTCCGTTGATAGGGTCGCGCTCCTGTCGTCCTTCAAAGTGAGATGGGCCACGTAGGGTCCGTCTCCCAGGCCAGGGCCCGTGTCATAGATGTCCGGTCCTTCAAGGAGGACGGGCACCTGGTGAGTGCCGGGGGAAAGGGTGGTCGTGAAGGCGGCCTCCGTTAGGTTCCACACATCAAAATTGTCTCGCAGCAGTACATGGACGCTGAAGGTCCCTGGGCTCGCGATTTCGAGAGATGCATCGATTCGGAGGTAGTTGAAGAGCCGGTCGTTGTTCGTGTCGACGCCCGCATCCGCATGTGGGGGCAGAAAAGTCCCTTCACCGCCGGAAAGGCCGAAGCCAATCGGTGCAGATCCCAGCAAGAGGACCGCGAGTCCGAACGCTGCTGCCAGGCCTCGTCGGCCGGATCTGCGTGGGAGTCCTTCACCCACTGCGTGCTACCTCCGGAGAGTCGATTGTGTGTTCGGGCTCATCAGGATCTTGGAGTCCGAGGGCTGGAAAGGCACGCCCGACGCGGCGGGTCCTCTTCCTGCTGCGTACCCCCGGACCTGGTGGCCCCTCGGCATCGGATCTAAGAAATAAGGGAAAGTGGGAGGGCCGAAGCCCTCCCATTCAGGCCTACGGAACCACCGCGAAGCCGAAGCGCTTCACCTTCGTCCCGAGGGCGTCCAACGTCCCGTTGCCGTCAGAGTCGTAGAGGGCTTGGGCGAAGACCGTGTACCTTCCGGGTGCAGGGTCCGTCCATCCAACCTCGACCACGGCGCTCTGGCCGGGATCGGCAAGGGTCACGACAGCCGACTCGAGGGACATCACGAAGACGCCCTCCCGAGTGTAGATGTCGAAGGTCACCAAGGCGTCGACAGACTCCGTTCCGACGTTGGCGACCAGCGCGAAGCGGGACTGGGTTGTGTCCCGCTTTGCCGCCTCCGTAGACAGGTCGAAGTGGTGGCGCTCAGGCCACGCCGACTTCTTCACGAGGTTCGCCTCGGTTACCGGGATTACTACCTCCGCGGGTCCGAGGTTGATCTCAGGCCATGGCAGGACCGGGTAGTTGCCCGGAGACCCGTTCGGTCCGCCCGTCGTCGCGGGTCCCACGATTGTCAGCGTATTCGCCAACGGATCGTAGGTTCCCCAGCCCGCGGGCTTCGTCGACACCACCGCAATCGGCGCAATGATGCCTACGTAGTCCCTGTACGGGTGGGCCGCCAAGGGCGTCAGGTTCGGGTTGTACGTGACCACATCGCCCGTTGGGAAGTGGAAGATGTGGGTCTCGCCCGCCTGCAGGTCCCAGGTGGTCGGCACGAAGTCATAGACACCCTGCCCTCCGTAGTTCGGGTGGCCCGGCGTGCTCTGGACGAGGGTCATCGTATCATAACCCCGGTCCAGCTCGGACAGCAGGTGCTTCGGACTGAAGTCGTCCACGTAGTCGATTAACATGGGACCCCAAGTCCAGACCGTCCCGTCGTCTCCACCGCCAATGACCCCGTCCGGTCCGGGCGTCCCGAGGTTCTGGAAGTGGTAGTGCATATCCGTGGCCAGCACGAAGCTGTGCGCATTCGCGCTGAAGTTACCGTCGAACTGGAAGCGATCGATCCACGAGATCTCCTGACCCCACCAGCCTGCGGCTTGGGTCGAGTCGAGGTAGTTGGCCGCGTAGGACGTGGCGCCCCAGTAGAAGAGCCGGCCGAGCAGCACTTCCGTGCCCCATGCGCTGTGGTCGATCGTCACGGTCGTTGTGCCGTCCGGCGCGACCGTTGCGCTGGGGATGTTCGTGTAGAACGGCTGGTAGTACCACTCGAAGGCGTTGTAGATGTCGTACTTCCCGACGGTGAACGCGGATCCGCCCATCTGCACGAACCAGTTCTGGATCGCCGATTCGACAGGCCCGCTGAGGAAGCACTCCGCCGCGGCGTTCGCGTCCCACCATGCCTGGGCCGACGCAGCGTCCGTGGCGACGACACCGAAGAGTCGCTTCGACTCCTGCAGGTCCATCGTCAGGGTGATCGTCGATCGGATGTTCCAGCCGTCCAGATCGAAGGACGACGTGGGACAACCGATTGCGCCAAGGCCATCCGTCTCCGCGGTGCCCTGGTAGTGCGCCTCCCAGCTGAAGTCGAGCTGCGATCCCGCGGCTTCCGCGGGGTTCAGCACGGGGAAGTACACAGGCTCCGCGAGGCTGTAGCCCGTCGCGTCCACGGCGGTCGCGGTCATCCGGTACCCGGTGAGGACCCAAGGATCGCTGTTTGGGTTCCCCGGGTTCGCGATGCCCACGCCCGCATACCAGTACGTGTACGGGTAGGCGATCAAGTCCGCAACAGCAGGGTCGCTCGGCGAGCAGATGCCGTTGTCGATGCCCTCTTGGCTGAAGCACTCCGCATCGATCGGCGCGTCCGCGTACAGCGCCTGCCGATAGTCCCAATGTTCTCCGAAAGGCGTGTTGAAGAAGTCCGTATACTCGATGGTCAACGAGGTGGCCGGACTCGCGAGCGTCCCCGGAAGATGCGAGGCAGGGGCGCCCCCCCGTACCACACCGACCAGGCCCGGAAGCGCGAAGGCCACCACCAAGCCCACTAGCAGTCCCGTTGCAATACTTTTCGTCCGGCGACTTGCCGTATTACCCCCTCCTTTATCCTCGGCAAGTAAGGGTAAAGAAAGACATGTCCGCGTCCCGTAATAAGCTTATCCATCCCTTGACAGTCCTATTCACGGCAGCCGACGAGTGTCGAGTATCATTATCGAGGCTGAGACTTTCTCCGCGGGTCGCTCCTGCGGAATCGTCCGAGGTACGCCCTCTCGAAATCGGATGTGTGTCTCGACGGACAGTCCCTTCGCTCTGACTTCGTACGTCACGCGATTCCGATCCTTCCTGCGCGGTGTTAGGCGTCACATGCACTTTTGAACGGTCCGATGTGACCAAAACCGAGACGGGCACGTTTTTGCGAGTCCTTCCCAAACGCACTTGGTTTGGCCGGAGCCGTATACCCGAATGACGGGAAGGGCCAGGATGGTGTCCGTCTTTGCCCGAACCCAAGCCGGCCGGTGGGGAATGGGTCCGCCCGGATTTGAACCGGAGTCGCCAGCACCCCAAGCTGGTAGGATTTCTTGTGGGTGGGAAGGCGTTGTGACAGCCCCCGCATCCAAACCAAGCTACCCCACGGACCCGCAGGCCCCGTCGAAGGGGACCGAGGTTAAAAACGTTCTCTCGGGGCCTCCTCGGTCGTTCCGGCGGACTCATCGGAACGGGAGGACTTCGTCGATGAGTTCCGCATTCGAGAGGATCATACGGCGGCAACAATAGCGCTTCAGGCCGATGTCGTCGAGGACCGCCTCGGATGCCTCACCGGCTCGCGTACGCTCCAAGAAGTCCTGGTACGAACTCGCGACGACGCGTCCGCACGTGAAGCATCGAACAGGGATGATCATGAGTTCACCGATACGATTTCTGCCGCCGCTTCCGTGCGCCCCGTCCCAGGGGTTTCTTCGGCAGTTTCCGCCGCGTGTCCGGGACGATGAGGGTTCGGTCGTACTCGCGGAACATGGTTTCCAAGTCTTGATCGTTCAGATATTGGACGAGCCCCCGCGCAATCGCCGTGCGCGTCGCGTCCGCCTGGCCCATGACGCCTCCGCCCGCCACGCGGACGTCGATATCGACTGTCTCCGCCTTCTTCCCCGCGAGCTTGAGGGGCTCTAGGATCTTCATGCGCGCAAGCTCACCGGGGTAGATCTCCACGGGAACACCGTTGATCCGGATCGCCCCCTCGTCGACGTCGTACATCCGATCGACGTCAACGCGATTGATGCCCGTCGTGAC
>CAYGBO010000022.1:14508-22657 GCA_964348145.1 uncultured Methanomassiliicoccales archaeon | reverse complement strand
CGACCCTTCCGGATCGTGGCCCGGGCGACTGCCGTCTTGCGCTTCCCGCTCGCCACGACGACCTTCACGGTCCTCCCTCGAACCGAGACCCGAGTTCCTGGGCGATCTCGGCTAAGCTCATCACGGGTCCCCGGGGCAGCCGCTTCGCGCCCTCGACCGCCTCAAAACGCTCATCCTTGTACGACTCAGGCACGGCGATGTACACGCGGAGCCGTTTCAGGGCCTCGCGGCCCTGCGCTTTCTGGTAGGGGATCATGCGCGAGATCGTGTGACGTAGGAGCATGTCCGGCCGTCGGGGGTAGTACGGGCCCTTGCCGCGCATCCGGCTCGTCGTGCTACCTCGCCCACGACGCTTCCGATATTCCTCCAAGATCACGCGCCTTCGTCCCGTCACGAGGGCTTTCTCCGCATTCACCACGACGATCTCCTCGCCGCTCAGGAGGCGCTTCGCCACGACGCTCGCGAAGCGGCCCAGCACGTGTCCCGTCGCGTCGAGGATCGGCATCGTCACCCCATGATCCGTAGGCCCCTTCCCTTCGGGTTCTGCACGGCGAGCTCGAGGAGGCTCAGGCTCCGCCCCCCGGCGGCCTCAATCTTCCTCCTCGCGACTTCGGAGGCCCGGAACGCCGCCACGGTGACGGGCACGCGGATCTCCCCCGTCCCCAGGAGGACCCCCGGGACGACGATCTGATCGCCCTTCGACGCGTACCGGTTGAGTCGAGAGAGGTTCACCTCGGACCAGTTCCGCCGGGACCGCTCGAGGCGTTCGGCGACGGCCCGCCAGACGGCGGCGTCATTGTCCCGCGAGAGGTCCCGGAGTTCGCGCACGATCCGCTGGAGGCGAGGATTCGCCTTGTATCGCTTGGCCATGAAAAGGGGCCTCGGACAGCGCGTTAAAGGAGTGTCCGGCTTAAACATTTGGGCCCTCTCCTCCGACGCGGCGGGCCTCTGCTTTGCGGAACCAGGACGGGTTCCTGTTGGGTTTGGCGGTCGTGGCTGGACTCCGCAGCCGACCCGTTCGTCCGCAAAAGTATTAGTATCAGCGCACGCAGAAGAATAATGCAGCCCTTACGCCGGGTATGTGACCCCATGATCCGTTTTGGCCCTTCAGGAATCCCACTCTCCTGCAAAGGTAGGACCCTCCGTGACGGGATCGAGGACGTCCACAACCTCGGCCTGACCGCGATGGAGGTCCAGCTCGTCCGGGTGAACCTGAACGAGCGGTATGCCACGGAAGACGACGTCGGCCGGACTTCCCCCGAGATCCCGGACGAACTCGTCGTCCAGATAGGTCGGAAGGAAGACCGCAAGGAGGTCCTGATCTCGTCCCTCAGCGAGAGGATTGAGAAGGGCGATGTCCTGTACAGCCTGGCTTCCGGGATCGCGGACGACTACCGAGAGCTCACCGAACTCGGCGAGCTCGCCCGGGAACTGGACATCGAGCTGTCCCTCCACACGCCCTACTACATGGACCTCGCGGATGCGGACGGTCTGTCCCAGCGTAGCCTCGACAGCATCCGGTGGGGCGGCATGCTCGCGGACGCGCTGGGCGGCACGATGGTCGTGACGCACCTCGGGATGTTTGGGGAGTTCAATACGAAGGAGGCCCTCCAGCGGATATCGAAGAACCTCCGGGCCCTACGCACCTGGTATACGAAGAGGAAGATCCGGCCCCGCCTGGGCATCGAGGCGAGCGGGCGTCAGGAGGTCGTGGGCAGCCTCGACGAGCTCCTGACCCTGGCGAGGACCGTCCCCGGGATCGTCCCCGTCCTCAACTTCGCCCACGTGCACGCCCGAGGGTACGGCCACCTGAAACGGCCCCAGGACTTCGCCGAGATCCTCTCCAAGGTGAAACGGCTCGCGGGAGGACATCTCCACGCCCACTTCTCGGGAGTCGAGCACGCGGACGGGAACGAACTGCGGTACACGCCGATCAAGAAGGGCGACCTCCGGTTCGAGCCCCTAGCCGAGTGCCTCCTCGACGGCGACTACAGCATGACCCTTGTGTCGTCCTCGCCGCTCCTCGAGCATGATGCGATGTACATGAAGGTCATCTTGGAGCGGGTCCTCGCGAAGCGTCTCGCACGCCCGACGCGTGTGGAGAGGGGGGAGAGGAAGCGTTGACCGAACCCGCGTCGACGACGGCCCGCGATTCCGTCTCGTACCTGCTGCGATCCCTTTCCAAGGTCCTCGCGGAGGACCATTCGAGGGAGATCCAGAAGGCCGTGGAGTGCTTCACCACGGCGAACAAGCTCTTCGTGTACGGCGTCGGCCGGAGCGGCCTCGCCGCCCGGGCCTTCGCGATGCGCATGGTCCAGCTCGGTCTCGAGTGCTACTTCATCGGCGAGACGATCACGCCCGTCGTGGAGGAGGGCGACGCCGTCCTGATCGTGTCGAACACGGGGTCCACGATGAGCGCGATCCAGGTCGCGAACATCGCTCGGCGCGTTGGTGCCAAGGTCGTCACGGTGACGGGTCACCGGACCTCCAAGCTCTCCCATGCGAGCAACGTCGTGCTGTGCATCTCCGACAACCACGACGCCATGAGGCCCCGTCTCGCCCCCCTGGGCACTCTCTTCGAGGCTGCCTGCACCGTACTACTCGATGGCGTCGTCGCACAAGTCATGGAGCGACTCGGCCAGACGGAGGCGGACATGCGGGCGCGCCATGCGATCATGGTGTGACGGGCCCTCTGCCGGACCGGACCCCCGACGAAGGCCCCTCTCGCCTGCGCTCGGGTCGAGAATCGCCCGCGAATCGTGCCCACACGCGTGCCCCTTGGATGGGTTTATCTACGGCCCTCGGCTTTCATCGGCCCATGCCGGAGGACTTCGTCGTCACCCCCTGGGAAGTCCGGGGTCAGATTGACTACGATCGGTTGGTGACCCAGTTCGGCACGCAGCGCATTACGGACGCCCTCCGCTCCCGAATCCAGCGGCGGGCGGGCGAACTCCACCCCATGCTCCGCCGCGGTGTGTTCTACAGCCACCGGGATATGGATTGGATCCTCGACGAGCATGAGAAAGGAAATCCCTTCGCGCTGTACACGGGCCGCGGCCCCTCGAGCGGGGTCCACATCGGCCACATGCTCCCCTGGTTCTTCACGAAGTGGCTGCAGGACAAGTTTGGGGCGACCCTATACTTTCAGATCACGGACGACGAGAAGTACCTCTTCAAAGACTTCGAGGAGCTCGACGAGGCGACGCGGGTCGGATACGACAATGCGTTGGATATCATCGCGATGGGTTTCGACTCGAAGAGGACACGGATCTTCCTTGACACGGAGTTCATCCATCACCTCTACCCCATCGCGGTCGAAGCCGCGAAGCGGATTACGTTCTCGACGACCCAGGCGGTATTCGGGTTTGACAACTCGAACAACATTGGCGAGATTTTCTACACGAGCATCCAGGCGGTTCCCGCCTTCCTTCCGAGCGTCCAGGCGGGCCACGACGTCCCCGTCCTCATTCCCTGCGGCATCGATCAAGATCCCCACTTCCGGATCGCCCGCGATGTGGCTCCCAAGCTCGGGTACCCGAAACCCGCGCTCATCCACAACAAACTCCTGCCCAGCCTCCTCGGTCCCGAGGCGAAGATGTCCGCGTCGGCCCCGGCATCGAGTATCTTCACGACGGACTCGATCCCCGAGGCGAAGACGAAAATCATGGACGCATTCACGGGCGGGAGGGCGACCGTCGAGGAGCAGCGCCGGCTCGGGGCGAACCCTTACATCTGTTCCATCTTCGCCCAGTACAAGTTCATCTTCGAGTCCGACGACGCGAAGCTGGCCGAGATCGAGGGGACGTGCAAGTCCGGCGAGCGCCTTTGCGGGGACTGCAAAGCGGAACTGTGGGACAGCGTGGAGCGGTTCCTCCGCCGTCACCACGAGGCGCGAGAAAAGGCGAAGGATCGCCTCGAGGAGTTCCTCCTGCGCGACTGATTGCGCGACTAATTGCCCTCAGGCCAGGATGCGGGTCACGCGAAACCCATCCTCGTAGACGAGGGCATGGTAAGACGTTTCGTGCCTCGTCCCCCGCATCTTGACGACCCGCAGCTGCCTCTGGATTCCGAACTCGCCCTGCTTCGCCATCCTCAGGTGGAGAATACCGTCCGCGAGGTACTCCTCCTTGCGCTTCGCGAACGAGGCCGTTTCCAGGCTCGAGGTCGCTCGGCCGTCCGCGGGTAACTCCGCGAGGAGGAACGTGGTGCACTGGAGGCCCCGGAGCCACTGGATGAGGTCGAAGAGGTCCCGACGGACGTTCCGGAATTTCGCGACGATCTCCAAGGCATCGAGAGAATCCAGGACGAGGAGTCGGAACTCGAACGACTTCTTGATGCCTTGGGCGTACAGCTTGAAGAGATCGAGCCAGGACTGCCCCATGGGGTCCGCGAATTTCTTGCGCAGGGTCGCGAGATCCAAGATGCTGAGGTTACCCCCCGTCGCATTCACGGGCAGGCCGAGTCCATCCGTATGGTCGAGAAGGCTCTCGCGGCTCTGTTCCAGGGTCACGTAGAGGCCGCGCTCCCCCCGCTTCGCGTTGTGATGGAGGACATGGTACGTGAGAGAGGTCTTCATCGTGCCCGGCGCTCCGGACACTAGCACGACGCTCCCCCCTGGAACGCCGCCCCCGAGGATCTCGTCCAAGCCGTCCACGTAGGTCGGAATGCGCTTCATGAGTCGTCTCCTTGGATGGCCGTGAGTCGTCGTCGAATGGATTCGATTTGGCCTCGAAGCCGCTCCTGCTCCTTCGGGATGTCAATTACGTCCGCCATGACGGACAGGTCCACGGCCGCGCGATCCGCGAGCCGGGTCACGTCGGCGGCCCGTAGGTCTTCGGGTCTTTTCCCTAGCTTCGCCAGCTCGGAGCGGAACATGGTTTCTCCCGCTTCGCCCAGATGTTCCACAAAGATCGCACGGGCTCGTTCGTGCAGGGGTTCCCGAGCGACGATCTCCTGGGCCGCCGCGAACAGCTCCTCGGCCTCCTTCCCTTTCCAGTAGTCCGCGGCTGTCACGAGGAAGTCGCCCTCGGGTCTCGACTCCGCGCGGGAAGGCCAACCGCCGTTCGAGAGGTCCACGGGCGTACGGGCCCCGTAGGCCTCCAAGTCGTCCGTCACCGCGACGACCTGCGTGCGCAGTCCATCCGCGACCTTCGGATCCTTGGCGCCCGTCGCGAGCTCTCGTACGGCCCGAGCGAGGAAGGAGCAGAGGGCGGGGATATGGTCCGTCGTGATGTCCGCCCGCGAAAGGCTTTGATCCCGGCCAAACGCCTCCAGGATGCGGCCTGCTCCGGAGCCAAATCCCCGGGCAAGAATTGATTCCATCTCCTTCACGGGCTCGGGCAGGGACCACCAGGGCAAGCGCAGGCCCCGCAAAGCTTCCCTCTCCGAGGACCGGAGGCGCGCCGTCGACAGCAGGAGGGTGGAGCCGCTCTCACGGCACATGCGCCGTAGGCGGCGAATGAGGTCGAGGGTACGGGAGGGACCCGACAAGGCGAACACCGCCGCGAGATCCGGGACGGCGACGATGCCACCCGGCTCTCGGGCGAGGAACTCCGACGCGGTACCGAGCGTCCGCAACGCTCCGTGTCGGGTCGGCCCGATGGCCGCCCGGAGAGGTCCTTCGACGACCTCGGGTCCATTCCCGGAGGCGCGCTCGGTGATGAGAACGGGACGCCCACGGGCCGCCTCCCGTCGGGCCGCGATTTCCAGGTACTTAGGGCGCGTTTCGTCGAAGACGAAGACGAGCCCGCTCTCCACGGAAGTCTCCCCGGACCATCGTCGGCGGTGGCCCCGGAATGCCGCAGGGAAGGGGTTCATGTGGGACGTCACGAGCGCGAAGGTCCCGAGGGCCACCGGGGTCGCCAGGTTCGAGCCGCCCGGATCCGGCAGGCCCAGGGCCTGCAGCTCGTACGCGTAGATGGGCCCTGCAATGACGAGGGCAATGACCCCGGCGCTCAGCCAGAACGCCTCCGTCCGGAGCAGGGGGCTCGTCATGCGGACGTAGATGGCCTCCGCAAGGGCGATGGACAGGTTCAGGACGAGGAATCCGCCGAGGGGATTCGCCTCGTAGGCTTCGCGGAGGGACCATCCGCCCGCGGGGGCCACGGCTGCGAGCAGGGGGACGGGCGCCAGGAGAAGGAACGCGGCGGGCCGCCGCCGCGGCAGGCTCTCGCCGTGGATGAGGCCGAGGACGAAGATCGCGACGAGGGGATGGGCGAGCACGAGGCTCCACAGGGTCACTGCCTCCCAGGCGGGAGCGAGGATGCCTTCCGTGGTCCCGACGTAGGCGGCACCCATCACGATGAACGCCGCCGCGAGGCTCGTGAAGACCGCCTTGATCCACGTGCGGCCGGAGCGGAGGAGCACGAAGGCAAGGAGCCAGGCATCCACGACGATGCCCAGGGCGACCGGAATCGTGTAGGTGATCATCGCGGCGCCCCCATTCGCCGGAACTCCAAGAGGGCGACGGGCTCTTCGGACCCCCACCCCCTCCGCCGACGGAAGGCGTCGCGGAGTTCGGACGCGGACCGGTGGCCCGCCTTGCGGGCCTCCTCGTCCGACACCTCGCCGAGGAACCGGCGGGAGCCGTCCGTCACCACGAGCCGACCGAATTCGGTCCCCGTGTCGTAGCGGGCGCGGACGACCTGGCCGACGTGAGGTGCATCCGCCTCGAGGGGCAGGATCGTGAGGGAGACGACGCCGCGGAGGACTCGGTCCCCCTCCTCGAGGGGGAAGCTGAGTTCGGAGGTCGGTCGCCCGCGCGGGAGATCGCCCATGACGATCAGTCGCGCGGCCGTAATCACGAGGAAGGTCGCAAGACCGCCAACGAGGAGGAGCGGGTACAGCCCGATCGTGTAGAAGCTCGCGTGGAAGTAGAAGCCGGCCACGAGGATGAGGGACAGGACGAACAGGAGGAAGGATCTCAGTAAGGCGGTCACGAGTCGGTTCGCCATGCCCTCACCCGATGGCGCGTGCGACCTCGAACCGTGCGTTCTCGAACAGGAGGGTCCGGAAGTCGCTGTCGTGGTTCACGCTTCGCATCTTGACGCACTGGACCCGTCGCTGAAAGCTCGTGTCCGTCACGGGGACCATGCGGAGGTGGACGATCCCGTCCGCGAGGAATTCCTCTTCCAGGGCATTGTTGGGGAACGATGGAGTGGGCTCTTCCGAGACGAGGAGGCTCGTGACCCCGAGGTCCCGGAGCCACTCGAAAAAGGCGAAGGTTTCCGTCCTGCGGTCCTTCGGCTCGAGGATGAGCTCCAGGGCGTCCCACGAGTCAATCGCCAGGAGACGGAAATCCAGGCGTCGTCGTAGATCCGAGATCTTCCCCTTCAGCACGGCGAGGAGGAGATCCTCGGGCGGCGCGTCCCGGCCGGCCATCTTGGCCACGCGGGAGGAGGTGTCCTTAAAGTGATCCCGACCCCGGCTCAGGTCGAGGATGGGCAGGGTGTCGGATACCGACGTGGCCCGGAGGCCCAAGGACGCGATGTGCTCCAGGAGGCTCCCCGCGGTCTGCTCCAGGGTCACGTACAGCCCGGGGACGCCCCCGAGGGCGTTGTGGTGGAGGATGTAGTAGGCGAGGGACGATTTCATCGTCCCGCTCGCGCCGCGGATGAGGACGACGTGGCCCGCCGGGATGCCGCCGCGGAGCACGTCCTCGTCGAAGCCCCGGATGTATGTCTTGACCCGAGTCTTGGCCATCGGGGTCACCTCAGGGGGTGAGGGCCCGGGTCACGCGGAACCGGCCCTCGTCGAGGACGATGGCGAGGTATCCCGCCTCATGCCTCGTGCCCCGCATCTTCACGATTCGGATCCGGCGCTGAACGTCGAGGTCGGAGACGAGGTGCAGGCGCAGGTGGATCACGCCGTCCGCGAGGAAGTCCTCATCCCATCGGCCCTGGAGTACGTGCCCCTCGACGACCCAGTCCGGGCGTTCCGCGATCACGAAGCTCGTCGCGTCAAGATCGCGAAGCCACTCGAAGAGCCGGTACATCTCGCGGCGTCGGTCCTTGAACTTCGCGAGGACCTCGATTGCCTCGAGGGAGTCGACCAGGCGCGACGCGCGGGCACGCCCAAGTTCGTCTACGTCTCCGTCCACCACACTCCGGAGCAGGCGAATCTGGCCTACGTGGCGGCCCACGAGGCCTTC
>CAYGBO010000022.1:12625-14498 GCA_964348145.1 uncultured Methanomassiliicoccales archaeon | reverse complement strand
GGCCCAGGGAGCTCATTTGCCGGAGGAGGCTGTTCGCGCGCTCCTCCAGGCTCACGTAGAGGCAGTTGCGCCCTTCCTCGAGCGCGTTGTGGAGGAGGATGGAGAACCCGAGGGACGACTTCATCGTGCCCGGGGCGCCCTCGAGGAGAACGACGTGGCCCCATGGGATCCCGCCCTCGAGCGCTTCATCGAGTCCATCGACGTGGGTCTTCACCCGCTCCGGGCGGGGCACGGGCTCCGTGGGCCGCACGTCGACGGCCTTCGGTGCCGCGACTTCTTGCGCCTCGGTTCCCTGCGCCTCCGGCTCCTCGTCCGCGTCCTCGGGGGGCGCGGGCGAAGCCTCCGGGACCGGCAGGTCCTTGAGCCCGAGGATCTCGTCGATGTCCTCCTCTTTCGAGGGCGTTGGGGGCGAAGGAGGTAGGGTCAGTTCCTCGAGGGTCGCCGCCTGCTGGGACGGGGAAGACGATCCTTCCGATTCGGCGACGGGGACGGGAACCTCCTCGGCGTCCATCGCCTCCGCGCTCGTCCGGGCTTGGGCAAGCAGCCTCTCCTCAATCTCCGTGCGCTTCGATTGCGCGAGGCGGTGATTCGGTCGCAGTTCGAGGACCTTCGCGAAGCTTCGAAGAGCCTCCGAGAGGTTCTGAAGGCTCTCGAGGACGAGCCCGCGTTCCGCCCAGGCCTCCGCGAGATTCGGGTTGAGGGCCAACGCCCGCTCGAGCCCGTCAAAGGCTCCTCGCAGGTCACGGACCTCCCGGAGAGCCTTCCCGAGCCCGAGCCATCCACGCTCGCTTCGGGGCCGAAGGCCGAGGGCCCGATGGTAGGCCGCCGCGGCCTCGTAGGGTCGGCTCAAGTGGAGGGAGGCTTCCCCGAGCAGGATCCATGACCTCGGGTCCTCGTCGTCGTACGAGATGGCCCGCTGCAGAGCTTCTGTGGATTCTTCAAAGCGTTTCCCGCGGAAGGCCTCCACTGCGGACTCGTAGGAAGCCTCGGAGGCCTGGGTGTCTCCCTTCCGGCGCCGACGGCGCTTCGGCGGCACATACGGCTCGAATCGGTGGCCCTGGGACTGGGCCCCTTCCCGGAGGCGGCGCTCATAGTCGGCCAGGGCCTGGCGGTACTCGTCAAGCTGCTCCGCCTCCCGTCGGAGTTCGTCGCGCTCCTGGGACAGGTCTCCTTCCCCCGAGTCCCGGCGGCCCCGTCGGCCGATCACCGCTGTGAAGATCTCCCCGCTCATCACCCGCTCCAGGAGGACGGGTCGAGGCGGCCCTTCGGCCCGGCGCGAGTCGACAAGCTGCTTTCCGCAGACTCGACACCTGGCTGCGTTCGGCTTGTTCATCGAATAGCAATCCGGACAAGGCGTGGGTTGGGTCATGGCCTCACTACGGACTGATCACCCGGGTGACCTGGAACCGGCCCTCCTCGAACACGAGGGTGTAGAATCCCGTCTTGTGGTTCGACCCCCGCATCTTGACGACGCGGATGCGCCTCTGGATATCGACGTCGGAGATTTGGTGCATTTTGAGTTCGATGATCCCATCCGCGAGGAACGTCTCGTCCCTTCGCGACGGTCCGTGGTCCGAGCCCAGGATCGGCGCCTCGGGGGCCGCCTCCGTGAGCACGAAGGTGATGACCCCCAGCTCCCGGAGCCACTCGAAGAACCGGAAGAGCTCCGTGCGGCGATCCTCGAACTTCGCGAGGACCTCGAGGGCCTCGAGGGAGTCGAGGATGAGGAGGTCCAGTCCTCGCTCCTTCTTCACGGTTTCGAGGGCATGCTGGAGCCCTGGGATCCAGTCGGGATGCTCTCCGAGGAGCCCCTTCGCCGTGGGAGGGTCGAGGAAGACGAGGGAGCCCTTCGTGACGTCGAGGTTGAGGCCCA
>CAYGBO010000022.1:0-12615 GCA_964348145.1 uncultured Methanomassiliicoccales archaeon | reverse complement strand
AAACTCCAGGGTCTGGGTCGTGGCCTGGGCTTTCTTCTTCGTGGACATCGTGCGTCGGAGGAAGTCCATCCACGGACGGGTCGCGCTCTTCCCAACCTCCTTCTGGATCTTGGCGACATCCAGGATGTGCATGTCGCCGCGACCCGCCTCGAGGTCGAACCCCATGGACCCCATCTGGGACTCGAGGCTCCTGCGCGTCTGCTCCAAGGACACGTAGAGCCCCTTGGCACCGCGCTCCCTGCTGTTCCCATACAAGACTGCGTAGGTTAGGGTCGACTTCATGGTGCCAGGCAGGCCCGACACGAGGACCACATGCCCCTCGGGGATGCCGCCTCCGAGGATGTCGTCGAATCCTTCAATGAAGCTCGGGATCTTCTTGATCTCCATGGTCGATCAACTCCGCGTCGCCTCGCAGGTCCGCGGATCGCCGCAGGCTGGGGAGGGGACCCCCGGCTCTCGCGCTCCGGAGGCGCAGCACGACTCGTTTCCCGGCGGGATCTCTTCCCCGCGGCCCGCCTTCGGAAACGCTCCTCCATCTCCCTCGGGCGTCCAGCCCACAGGGCACTCTGCGCCTCCCGCGTCCGCTCATGCCGGGACCCCCTGGCGAAGGATTTCATCGATCTGCTTGCTCGCGCGCTCCATGGCCATGAGGACGAAGCCGAGGTTTGCATCTTCGTACACGAGGCACACCAGGAGGGCCTCGCCCCCGGCTCCCGTGCTAATCAGCTTCCCGCTGTCCGATTCGATGACGGCCCGGCCGAAGTGCCCCTGGGAAAGCTGGTCCGTCGCCATCTCCGACGTGCCCACGATGGCCGCCGTCATCGCGGCGACGAGCTTCGGGTCCACGCCATCCGGAAGAGTGTGCGTGATCACGAGACCGTCTCTCCGGACTACGGCGGACGCCTTGATGTCTGTATGCTGGGTGAGTTCCTCGATGATCTCGTCGAGCCCGCCCCAGAGGTCCGTCACGCGATCACCTCTGACTCCGCGGATTTCTCCATGTCGAGCAGCTCGGCGATCGAGCGGACCGCCTTATCGATGCTGAGCAGCACGAGACCGATGTTCGCCTCGGAGGTCACCATCGTGATGAGGATTGCCTCTTCCCCCGCGCCAGTGGCGAGCATCTTGCCGTTCGTGCTGTCGACGAGGACCTGCTCGAAGGATCCTTGACCCACCTCCATCGTCGCGAGTTCCGATGTGCCCACGATGGACGCAGCCATCGCGGCAATCTTCTTCGGGTTCACGGAGTTCGGGAGGGAGTGGGTGATGAGCAGCCCATCCCTCCGGGCAATCGCGACCGCGACGACGTCCGGGACTCGGCGTAGCTCCGCAAGGATTCCACGCAGGCGAGACCGGGCGTTCCCAGGCACCTAGCGCACCCCGATGATCATCTCGGCGAGAACAAGCAGGGCGTCCCGGACGCCTTGGCCGGCGGTGGCCACCGTGCTCACGACCGGAGTGTCCTCCGGTAGGTGCATACGCCGTGCGATTTCGGGTGGCGGGAGAGCGCCTTGCAGGTCGCTCTTGTTCGCGAGGACCACATAGGGAACTCGTTCGCCCACGAGGTCGAGCATGTCGCGGGCTCGGTCGAAATCCTCGGGGCGGGTGGCATCGACCACGAGGAGAATTCCGCTCACTTCTCGGGCGAAGATCTGGAAGATGAACTCGAACCGTTCCTGCCCAGGCGTCCCGAACAGATCGGCCTCGATTCCCATCACATTCACGTTGCCGTAGTCAAAGGCGACCGTTGTGCCCATTCGGTCGATACTCACGGACTTCTCGCTTAGACTCCGGACGACCGTCGACTTCCCCGCGTTGAAGGGCCCCGTGACGAGGATGCGCGGGAAGTAGACCGTGACCCCGGTGAGATCCCGGAACGTGTACGGGATCCAGTTCGTCTGGATCCCGCCTTTCTTCACCTGGGAGATCCGCATCGTGTTTCGGACGATGCCGCCGCGCATGGAGACGTGGAACTCGATCACGTAATCTACCATGGCCCGGATTGTGCGGAGGTCATGGTCCCGGTACGTCCAGTTCACGAAGAGGAAGCATACGACGCTCCCGACGGCCTTCGCGGCTCGGATCAAGCGCTGCCACTCCCTCAGGACCTGCTCCTTCGGGAACCGGTCCGCGAGGTACTCCATGGAATCGATGACGACACGGGAGGGCCTCCGTTCCTCGATGGCGCGCTCGATGACCTCGATGATTTCCTGGAGATCGTCCAGGTTCCTGATACGGTATGGCTCCTCGGTTGGCACGAGGATTTGGGAAGACATCGCGTCGATGAAGACAAGCCGTTCCTCCGGGAACTTGCCGAACTTCGTGAACTCGCGACGCGCGAGCTGCGGTGCCCGGAAGAAGTCGACGTACAGCACGGTTTCATCCGACCTCGCCCCTTCGATCGCGAAGTGCTCCGCGAAGAGCCGCTTCTCCGTCGGTTTGTCGCTGAAGAAGAGGAGGGTCGACGGGCGGGGAAATCCACCGCGGAGGCGCTCGTCGATGAACGGGATGCCCGTCCGCGTCCGCGGGACCGTCTCGGACTCGGGAATCATCATGCCACCCTCCTCTGTGGGCCCGGCATGAGCTGGAACCCGTGCCAGGCTCGGTCGACGTAGTGGCCCCTCAGGTGGTGGACGCGTACCTCGCTCTCCATTCGATCGTCGAAGCGCATTTCGATGACCCCGTCTGTGAGGGATCGAAGCAGGTTCATGGTCATGGCCTCGTGGACCCCCTCTTGGACTCCGTAGACGATGGATCCCAGGTTCGTCTTGACCCGGGACGTGACGATTTGGAAGAACTTCGCGATCGCCTGGGTGGAATTGTGGAGGAACAGGGTCGATACCGTGTAGAAGAAGATCCGGACGGGCGTCCCCAGCTCCTGGGCCGCCTTGCTCATGGCCATCCCGATTCCCTCCAGGTTGCTGAAGCTCGAGACCACGAAGATCTTCTTGCCCCCCGGGGCCTCGGGACGCTCCGCGGCGGTCGGGCTGTAGCAGTCCACGAAGACGAGGGATTTCCCCTCGTACTCCTCCAGGTTCAGTCGGAGATCCTTCGCCCGGTGGCGGATTTCCCTCGGGTGGAGGTCGAGGGTCACGAAGACGACGCGCTCGTTCGCTCGGAGGGCCTCCCGGGTCAGGGCAATGAGGTACTCGAACTTCCCGACTCCCGGCGGACCGCTGAGGAGCATCGAGGCGTTCGGAGGGAGCCTTTCTTGCACGCGACTCGCACGTCCTTGGCAGCGGTTTCCCTCGCCTGGTCAGTAGGGAGAGAAACCCTACCGAGCGCTCGATGCCGCCTCGCTGGATATATAGGGCGTGCTGTGGTTTTCACGTTTGAGAATTCGCCCTTTCAAGGAGGATCGCCGAAGGGCACTCCCCGACAAAAGCATATAACGAAATGGGGGCATGCGCGGACCGGTGCCCACGGACGTCGCGGCTCGGCTCAGCTACCTCGAGACAAAAGTTCTTCTCGCCCTTCAGGAGTTGGAGAGGGCCTCCCCCGAGGAAATCCGGAAGCGCGCGCGCCTCCCGGAACTCGTGCAGGTCATGAACGCCGCCTCCTGGCTTCAGGCCAAGGGACTCGTCTCGATGAAGGAGCGCCTCGTGAGATCCTATCGCCTCGCCCGCCCCGGCGTCGCTCGGCGCATGCTGCCGGAGCGAAAGGCCCTCCGGGCCCTCGTGAAGGCGCGCGGCCGTCTCGAGATCCCGCGGCTCCAGGCCGCCTGTCGCTTCGACGAAAAGGAACTGGCGATTGCCCTCGGCTGGCTCCGCCGAAAGGGCTGGGCGAGCGTGGAGAAGGGCGGACGGGGAAGCCGCGTCTCCGTGACGCCGGCCGGACGGGCCGCCGCGACGAAGAAGGGGCCCGACGAGGAGGTCCTCTCCCGGCTCGCCACGTCGGAGCTGCCCGAGGAGTTGATCGACCCGGGCGTGCTGCGCGATCTGAAGTCCCGGCAGGACCTCCTCCGAGAGCGCGAAGCCGTCCGGCGGGAGGTAGCCCTTACGGCGGCGGGGCAGAAGATCGTGGCCGCGGGCCTCGTCGTCAAGGAGGAGGTCGCCCAGCTCGACGCGAAGCTGCTCCGGTCGGGACGGTGGCGTGAAGTCGCCTTCCGTCCCTACGATACGAAGGCCTTCGCCCCGCTCCTCCGGCCCGGGAAGAGGCACGTCCTGAGCGCATACCTCGAGCGCATCCGCCGGATCTTCCTGAGTCTGGGTTTCACGGAAATCGCGGGGGACTTCGTCCTGCCGGCCTTCTGGGTCTTCGATGCCCTGTTTCAGCCCCAGGACCACCCGGCGCGAGACCAGCTGGACACGTTCTATCTCGAACGGCCCGACGCCCTGCCGCTCCCCGAGGAACGTCTTGTCCGTCGTGTCGCAGAGGTCCATGAGACGGGCGGCGGCACGGGCAGCGCTGGCTGGCGGTACCCGTGGGACCGTCGGGAGGCGGAGCGGGCCGTCCTGCGTCCCCACACGACGCCCGTGACCCTTCGGTATCTCGCGGATCACCCCGATCCTCCGCGAAAGGCCTTCATCGTGGGCCGGAACTTCCGGAGAGATGCGATTGATTGGAAGCATCTGCCCGAGTTCCACCAAGTGGAGGGCGTCGTCATGGAGGAAGGCGCGAGCCTCGCCCAGCTCATCGGCGTGATCGAGGAGTTCTACGGACGCCTCGGGTTCACGCGCGTCAAGTTCCGCCCCGGCTACTTCCCCTATACAGAGCCAAGCATGGAGCCTGAGGGACAGCTCCCCGACGGTCGCTGGATTGAACTCGGTGGCAGCGGGATCTTCCGCCCAGAGGTCACGGAGCCGCTCGGGCTCAAGGCGCCCGTCCTCGCGTGGGGGCTAGGCGTCGAGCGCGTGGTCATGGCGATCGAAGGCATCTCAGACATCCGCCAGCTCTATCTGAGCGATCTCGACTGGCTGCGGGACCACCGGGCGCTGCTCTGACGGGCGCCCCTGAAAATGGAGCGGCAACCTTTATCTGCGGCCCGCAAATTCCGCGATCGGGTCTTCCCTCATGGCCTCCCTGAAGGAAGAAGTGGCGGCCGGCGAGCAGGCGCTGAGCCAGCTCGACTACGAGGCGGCGTACAAGCACTTCGATCGAGCGATTCGCGCGGACGCGAGAAGCGCGATCGCTCACTTCGGCAAGGCAGAGGCCGCCCTTGGGGTTCCCAAGGTCGAGGCCGACGAGATTCTGACGCTGTATAAGAAGGCGATCGAACTCGACAAGGAGAACCCGCAGTATCTCGATGCGATCGCGTCCTTCTGCATGGACCTCGGCCGGTTCAAGGAAGGCGAGGAGCACTACAACGAAGCGGCACGCCTCGATGCGGAGAACGCCGCGTACTACTGGTCCGAGTTCGCGATCCAGTACGCCCGAAAGGCCCCCGTCGTGATGGAACAGTTCCTGGACGACCGGACGCGGGATATGATCAAGGCGAAGGCCCTGACGTACGCCCTCAAGGCCCTCGGCGTCGAACCTGGGGACGCGAAGCGACTCCTCTGAATCTCCGCGGGCGCCTCAGCGAGCGACCCGAGGGGACGGCCGGCGCTCCCCCCGGCCCCTTTGGCACGAGGTACAGCGCGGGGGCTCGCCGGGACCGAGATGTTCCTCGCAGACGGCCCGCCCGCAGGACGGGCACGATCGGGTCGTGGGGCGGGAGCACACATGGCAGAGGGCGGATACGGCCACAGCGATGCCCTCGATGGTCCGCCAAGGCCTTCAGGTTTTCTACAAGCCCTGGTGCGCCCGCGAACCGCGTTCACGGCTCCCGGAGTTCGCCGAAGGTCGTGGACCGCTCCGCAAAGGCGTTGTGCTTGTGGATCGATTCCTCGGCCTCCGACTTGACCCGGACCCACGCGCGATCGGGCATCTGGGGAAACCGCTTGAGGAGGCGATCGAGAACGTCGCGGACGACGTCCTCCACGAACTTGGGATTCCGGTGGGCCATGTCCACGAGCCGCCCCTCGTCGGGTCGCTTGAGCAACTCGAAGGTCGGGGCGGACATGGAGGACTCCACGATTTCGATGAGCTCGTCGGCCTCCACGTCGTGGTCGGGGGGCTCTTGCAGGATCAGGGTCGTCCGGTTCCTCTGGTTGTGAGTGATCACGGGGATTTTCTCGGGCCACGCCGCGATGTCCGGGTTCTCGCGGGTGATCTCTTCTCGTACCATCTCCATCGCGCACGGACACGCGGTCATGCCGACGACCTCGACGCCGATGGATCGCTCGACGGACGCGGATCCCCGGCGAGCGTTGGATCGGGCCACGAGGCGGTAGGGTTCCAAGGATGTCTGGCCCCATGGCGACGTCCGTTCGAGGAAGTAGTCTGCGATCGCCCAGACCTCGGACGTGCTCGCGTAGTCGTGCCTCTTGAGAAGGCTCCGGGCAATTGTGTCCGTGAGTTCCTCGAGGCTCCCCACAGGTTCGCGGACGGATCGGTGCACGAGTTCGTTGATGATTTCGAGGTTCCTGGACAGATGGGCGCCTTTCTGGGTCGCGGGCAGATCCACGAAGACGTCGATTTTCGTCGTGAGTGTGAGGGACTTCGTCGGCCGTTGGACCTGGACGGGCTTGACGACTCCTGTCACACCCACCTTCGTGAGCCGGTACGAGTTGTCGAGTGTTTGCCCTTGCACGTCCCTCGCGATGGAGAGGACCCCCGCGGGCCTAGGGGGTTGTCGGCTTAAAGGTTGTCGGCGCTCAAACGCGAATCCGCTTCCATCGCCCTCGACGATAGTAGGCCGTGATGACGGCGGACCGGTACCAGTACTCCACGACGAGGGCAAGCCAGACTCCCAGGATGCCTACGTTCAGGAGGAACCCGAGGACGAAGGATAGAGGAAGTCGGAGGAGGTACATCCCCGTGAAGGACGCGACGAGGGGGAACCGGGTGTCCCCCGCCCCCCGCAGAGCACCGTCGAGGGCGAAGAACATGCCGACGGCCGGGATGCTGAGGGCGTGGACCCGGATGAAGAGGACGGTCCAGTCGACGACGGCTTGATCGGCGATGAAGAGTCGCGCGATCCACGGTGCGAGAAGGAAAATCGCCGCGGCCGTGGATCCCATGACCGCGACGGACAGCTTCGCGGCCTCCCATCCCTTTCGTTCGGCTTCCTTGGGTTCCCCCGCTCCGAGGTTCTGCCCCACGAGGGCCGTCGCCGCGATGGCGAATCCGAACCCGGGCATGAAGGCGAACATCTGGATGCGGATGCCGATCTGGTGGGCAGCGAGTACGTCGGTGCCGAACAGGATGACCATCCCGACCCACGCAATCAGGGCGACGTGGAAGAGAATCTGCTCCGTCGCGGCGGGCCAGCCGATACTCAGGATCCTCCGCATCGTCCCGACGTCGGCCCAGCGGCCTCGAAGGCTGAGGCGAAGCCTGCCCCGGCCCCGGACGAAAATCCCGAGGAAGACGAGCGCGCCGATCGTGTACGCGATCCCCGTACCGATGGCGGCCCCCGTGACACCGAGGCGGGGGACGAACGCGTTGCCGTAGATGAGATTCACGTTCAGGCCGATGTTCATCAGGTTCACGAGCCCCCCGATCCAGAGGGGCGTCACGGTGTCTCCCGCGCCGCGGAGGGCGGCGTTGCCCAGCACTTCCATGAACTGAAAGAAGACCGTCAAGGAGACGATCTGGATGTACGGACCTCCGAGGGCCACGACCTCGGGGGCCGCGCCGAAGGCTTGCAGAATGGGCACCGCGAAGAGGAGCCCAAGGGCACCGAGAGGGATCGAGAGAAGGGCCGCGAGGACGAGACTCTGCTTCAATACGTGATCCGCCAGCGCAGGGTCCCGCGCCCCGATCGCCCGCGCGACGAGGGCGATCGTCCCCGCACTCACGGAGATCATGATGCTGAAGAAGAGCCAGAGGAACTGGCCGCCCAGGCCCACGGCGGCCACCGCGGACGGCGCCTCTGCGCCGAGGGAGCCGACCATGACTACGTCGATCGTCGTCGTGAGGGTCTGCAGGAGATTCGCGAGCATGACGGGCCAGGCGAGCTGAAACACAGACGAGGGCAGCTGCCGCTCGTCGACGGCTCGGACCACGGGCGACGCGACTTCGCGGACCTATTTGGGTCTTGGCACCTTCGTCGCTCCCGGACCTTCCCCGACGACTTGGACGAGGATCTCACGCCGGCGCCGTTTGTTGTCCAGCTCCAGGAAGACGACCTGTTGCCATGTTCCCAGCGCGGTGTGTCCCTCCACGACGGGCACGGTCAGGCTCGGTCCGAGGAACGTGGCCCGCACGTGGCTGTGTCCGTTCCCGTCGTGCCAGCGCGCCTCGTGCCCGTACCTCAGATCCTTCGGGAACAGCCGTTCGAGGGCCCCGGGGATGTCTTCCTTCATGAGGCCCGGCTCAAATTCGTTCGTCACGATGGCGCTTGTGCTGCTCGGCGTGAAGACGCACGCCAACCCGTCTTGCACCCCCGACCGCTGAACAGCCCTGAGGACGGACTCCGTGATGTCGAGGGCCTGGAACCCTGCCTGGGTCTCGAGGCGAATCGTTTCTCGGTACGCGACCATGCCTGTCCGAACGGACCCTCCACGCGAAGAACTTTGCTCGTCCGGGTTCGTCCAGCAGAGAGCGAAATAAAGGTTCGCGAGGGCCCTCCCGACACCTTGCGGCGCCGGGCGCCCGAGGCCCTCGCGGGTGGGCTTTGGTTGGGGGGAGGAGTTAGTGGTAATCGATTAACGGAGTCCGATGAATCCGGAGTCGTCGAAGGCGACGGGGGCTACCTCCCAGGAGGCTTGGACCGTCTCGGCGGGCTGCACCTGGACATGGATCGGGTGGCGGCTCTGGTCTTCGATTTCCCGAGCGACGCTCTCGACCTCCTCGGCCACCGTCGTGAGGAAAGACTTCGCGAGGTGATCGACGACGCCCCGGACAATCGCGACGACGACTTCGTTCACGACGCCCAAGGCATCGTGGAAGGAGAGTTCGTCCCCAAACTTCTCGAGGGAGTTGTTGTCCACCGTGATCACGCTGTCCGCCTCGGATCGGAGGGCGTCGAGCCCCTCCCCAGCGGCTTCCGCGCGTCCTTCGATGGCGAAGGGCAAGATGCCGATGCCGATCGTGACCGCACCGCACGACTTCGCGGTCCTTGCGACGACGGGCGCGGCGCCCGTGCCGGCTGCCCCACCGAGTCCCGCCACGACGAAGACGATGTCCGAGGACAGGACGTCGCGCAGGACCCCCTCCGAGTCCTCCGCGGCGGTGCGCGCGGACGCCTCGGTATCCTCTGCTCCGTTACAGGGGAGGAGGACCTTGTAGTCGGATCCGACCTTCGAGAGTCCCGAGGGGTCCGTGTTCACGGCGACCGTCTCGACTCCCTTCAGATCGCGGTCGTACAGCGCAGTCACCACATTGCCGCCCGCGCCACCCACGCCCACGACGCTGATTCTGGGGTCGACCGCATCGTCGAACAGGGCGTTGATGACCTCGTCAACGTAGTCCTTCGGTACCATCTCACTCGTGCCTCCGCTTCACCTCGCTCCCGGAACGGAGCTTCCAGAAAGGCCAGAAGGTCGTTGCCTCCGCGAAAGGCGTGCATCCCATCCCTTCACGACAGGGTCCCATCCCTTTCCCTTTTCCTGTATTGGAAGCCGCTACCTTCTGGCCCATCACCGCGCCGTGCGCGTCACGGCGGTATGACGCCCTCCTTCTCGCCGGTCGTGACCGGCATGACCTTCCCGGTCGTTTTGTCGATCTCCTGGCGATGTCCTCGGATTTCCTTCACCCGGTCCACGCTGTACCACTCCTCGACGGCACGGACGATCGCATGCTCCCGGCTCAGGAAGTAGCCGTCGGCCACGAGGTGGTCGATGAGGTCCAGGTAGTAGCGGGGGACACGCAGGTTCACGATGTTCCCGCCCTCCCGGATGGACTGGATGAAGGATTGCACCGCTTCGCGAACCAGCTGGGAGCGGCTCGTGTACGACGTGTGCTCCGTCAGGAAGGCGTCGACGAGCTCGAGGTTCTCCCGTTCGAGCCGCAGCGTGATCCGTTCGTTCTCGTCCATCCCTGGCCCCACCTCCGTGCGGACCGGTATGACGGAAGTCATACCGCTCTCACGCACAAGCTTGGGTCTTGCGGGCCGTATCCACAAGGAGCTTATAAAAGTATTTTGTCAACTGTCATACGTCGTATGACAAACGACTTCGTCTGTGCGGTCGGAACCCATCCGTGGGCTCGGTCGGATTTCTATCCTCTCGACGGAATGTAAATGCGCCGTTCCTCCTTGTTTCCTTGAGGCGCCGGCTCCGCCGTCGCCCGGCGAAAGGTTTTACACACGCCCCCATTATCTGCGCTCGTGGCGGGTCGGAAGGGGACGCGCTCCTTTTCTCGAAGGCCGTCGGGCAAGAGACGACAGTCGGGACGGAAGGCAGCGTCGAAGCCACGCGCCGCGCGCCCTCCCAGGGGGCGAAGGAAGGGCCAGCGGGCTCCGAGGGCGAAGGTCTCCGCGAGGAAGGCGCCTCCGCGGCGGGTTCGATCGCGAAAGGCCAGGATGCGCGCGGAGCGACCGCGTCGTGCCGTGACCGACCTACGGGCGATCCAGCGGAAGTGGCAACGGGCCTGGGCCCGCGGGGCCGCCTTCGAGGCATCTGCGGATCCCTCTCGCCCGAAGTGGTACAGCAACGTCCCCTATCCGTACATGTCCGGCTATCAGCACCTTGGCTTCGCCCTCTCCTTTCTCCGCGCGGAGTTTCAGTCACGCTTCCGGCGCATGGTCGGATACAACGTCCTCCATCCGCAGGGTTTCCATTGCACGGGCCTCCCGATCCTGGGCGCGGCGAAGCGGGTCGCCGAGCGGGAGCCTGGACAGATCGAGATCCTCCGGAAAATGGGCGTGCCGTCGCGGGAGATCCCCAAGTTTTCCGACCCGATGCACTGGATCCGGGTGTTCCCCGCGGCGACCCAGGAGGACCTCCGTGCTCTCGGGGCCGCCGTCGACTGGCGTCGATCCTTCATCACGACGTACCTGAACCCGCCCTACGACGCGTTCGTCCGGTGGCAGTTCCGTCGGCTCCGGGAAGCGGGATACGTCCGCATGGACCGTCATCCCGTGATTTGGTGTCCGAAGGATCAGGCGCCCATCGGGGACCACGATCGGCTTGAGGGCGAAGGCGAGACGCCCATCGAGTACACCGTCCTCAAGTTTCCCCTCACGGATGGACGCATCCTCATGGCCGCCACGATCCGACCCGAGACCGTCTTCGGGCAGACGAACCTGTGGATCGACCCGAGGGTTCGTTATGCGGTGGCGGCCGTGGAGGGCGAGCGATGGATCCTCAACGAGGCAGCCGTGAAGAAACTTCAAGAGCAGGGTAGGTCGGTCGCGGCCGAGGGCCATGTGCGAGGCGAGGAACTCGTCGGAAAGGAGGGTGTCGCCCCGGGCATCAACCGGGCGATTCCCGTCCTGCCGAGCGAGTTCATCGACCAGGGACGGGGCACGGGGATCGTCACGAGCGTGCCTTCCGATGCGCCGGACGACTTCGTCGCGTTGCGGGACCTCCAGCAGGATGCCGGACTCCTCGCCCAGTACGGTCTCCATGCGGATCGCGTGCGCGCCCTCAAGCCCGTACCGATCATCCGGACCCCCGGCTGGGGACCCCTTCCCGCCGTGGAGATCGTCGAGCGGATGGGGATCCGGAATCAGATGGACCGAGAGAAGCTCGAGGTTGCGAAGGCCGAGGTCTATCGGAGCGGGTTCTACTCGGGCGTGATGAACGAGAACTGCGGCCACTACTCGGGCGTTCGGGTCGAGGTGGCGAAGGAGGAGGTTCGCCGTGAACTCATTGAGTCGCGACGGGCCGACACGATGTACGAACCGAGCGGGGACGTCGTCTGTCGGTGCACGACACCCGCCATCGTGAAGATCGTGGAGGATCAGTGGTTCCTCGCGTATGGCGATCCCGCCTGGAAGGCGAAGGTGCACGAGGCCCTCGCCCGCATGCGGCTACATCCGGACACGATCCGGAAGCAGTTTGACCACGTGACGGACTGGCTTCGAGACTGGCCCTGCGCTCACCATAGGGGCTTGGGCACGAAGTTGCCGTGGGACGAGGGATGGGTCATCGAGTCCCTTTCGGACTCGACGGTGTACATGGCGTACTACACGATTGCGCATGCCCTCCAAGATGGCTCCCTACGAAGCGAGGTTCCCTGGGCGTCCCGATTGGATGACGGTTTCTTCGATTACGTGTTCCGCGGTGAGGGTGACGCCGCGGTCATCGGGGAGCGACTTGGCGTCGGCCGGGATCGGATCGAAGATCTCCGTCAGGAGTTCCTGTACTGGTATCCCTTCGACCTGCGGAATACAGGCAAGGATCTCGTCCAGAACCACATGACCTTCTGCCTGTTCAACCACACGGCGCTCTTCCCTCCGGAGGGCTGGCCGGAGGGTTTCGGCGTCAACGGTTTCGTCCAGATGGGCGGCCGGAAGATGTCCAAGAGCCGCGGTAACGTGTGGTACATTCGGGAGTCCTTGCGGGAGTGGACCGCGGATGTGTACCGCCTCACGATTGCGAACGCGGGGGATGGGTTGGACGATCCCAACTTCGATAGCGACTTCGCGGAATCCGCGGAGCAGCGACTTCGCGACTGGCTTGC
>CAYGBO010000021.1:32172-32502 GCA_964348145.1 uncultured Methanomassiliicoccales archaeon | reverse complement strand
CCTTCTCGACCTCGCTCGGCTGCGAATTAGTAGGGCCAAGTTCATTGACGCGCTTCGCGATGAAAACATCGGTTCAAGCGTGCACTTCATCCCACTGCACTTGCAGCCATTCTATCAAGCTCGGTATCGATATGTGCGCGGTGATTTCCCGGTCGCTGAAAGTGTGTACGAGCGTATCGTTTCACTGCCTTTGTATCCCCGGATGAGTTACGCTGATTTGGACGATGTCATTGAGGCGGTCGCGAAGATCGTTCGGTACTATGGGTGACGCGATGGCCGCCCTCGAGGGATTGGAGATCATTGACGTTGATCTCACGGTCGAGATCATGG
>CAYGBO010000021.1:29761-32125 GCA_964348145.1 uncultured Methanomassiliicoccales archaeon | reverse complement strand
CCAATCGAGAGGAGACGAAGAATCGGTTACGCAGGGAGTATTCAGAGGAACCCCAAGGGATGCACCTTGTAGCGCATCGAGGCGCCATTGTCGGGTGTTTGTTTCTCAAGACTCGATACAATCCATATCGACGCTGCAAATACTTGGACCTCCGGAACATCTATCTCAGTGCCGACTATCGAAACAAGGGGATAGGGGTCAGGCTGCTGAAAGTCATGGAACACTACGCTCGGCGTAATGGGTGTCGATATCTCTACTTAGGCACTTCCTCTCGAAACTTGGCGGCGCGACGTCTGTTTAAGAAGTTTGGATTTCAGGACACTCGTGTCATTATGGAAAAGGACCTCAAGTGAAGTCGGCGCACATGGGACCAGTAAGTTCGAGCGTCGGAATCACGGTCATTGCCTACACAGTTCGGCCATCCGCATCTCGAAAGCCGCTAGATTTTTCTCCCGGTCTCCAAGTTTCTTCGCCCTTCGCGCGGCCTCGGTGCCAATCTCCCGCAGATCTTCTCGATTCAGCATGAGCTTATTCAGAACTTGGCTGAGTTTGGAAGGGTTGTCTGGCTCGAAGAGGTACCCACTCACAGCAGGTTCCACGAGATCTTGGAGCCCTGGTCGTGAGGCAAGGACCGGTGGTAGGCCCGACGCCATCGCCTCGAGGAGCGAGAGGCTGGCTCCGTGGCCAGGGATCTGCGAAGAGAAGCAATCGATGTATGCATCCGAGGAGGCGTAGTAGGAAGGCATTTCCTCAGGGGGAATGACTCCGAGAAACCTCACATTCTGACGGATCCCCAAGCGCTCGGAGAGCGCATGCAGTTCCGGAAGCGAAGATCCCGATCCCGCGATGGCGATGAAAAAACCCTTTGTTTGCATGGAAAGATCTCTGGCGGCACGGAGGAGGATCTCGTGTTTATAGATGGGCTCCAGACTCCGATTGGCGAAAAACAGGAGGTCCCCGGATGAACACAGGGAGTCTCTCAAGCTTTCGTCCCGCTTCGATGGAGAGAAGGTATCTGTGTCGACACCCCACATCTGGACAAGGCAGCGTGCCGGGTCTGCGCCAAGCCCCGTCACGGTTTTCACGGATTCTGAGTCCCCGACGTGCAATAGATCCGCCCTTCGCACAACGAACCCGCAGATTTTTCGAATGTACCTGGACCTCTGGGGTGCAGCTGCGATGTCACTCCCCCAAGCCGACAAGACCACGGGATGAAAAACCGACAGTGCCGCATACATGCCAAAGCCGAGCACTGAATGGGCGTGGACAATATCAGGGGCAATCTGCCGAATCACCTTCCTCACATATCGAGTGATTCGGGGTCGAGGCACGAAGAAGCCTTTGTCAATCGGCGCTCGGGAGACCGCTCCTCGTTCGAACGGAGCGGGAGCCGCAGTAATGAGATGAACATCGTGTCCTCTGTTCATGAACCACTCAATCCATCTCTGAACGTGGACGGTTGAACCGTCCGCGACGTAGCAGATTCTCATGAGGAACGTCCATCCCGAGTCCATCGGATTCCGGATCGCGAGATTTCGTTCTGGGATCGATGGAGGCATTTCTGAGACGTGACAAAATGGATTTGGGTCTCACGCTCCCTCCCATCCGGTCTTGGTGTAGACTCTTCCCGATGCGAGGGCGCGTCACTCTCGAGGTTAACCGCGGAATGACTCATTTGGAATACCCGATGCGATGCCCTGACCGAATCCGTGCAAAATCGGGAGGTGGTCTCGTCGCTTTGTCGCCTTTAGATACCACACCCCCAGGCATGTTGCCATCAATCCATGTTCGGTGCCACAGTTCAATGTTAATCAGCGACCACAGCTGCCACGAAGCATCCCTGGATCCTTCCATGTGTTGCCGAACGAGGTTCCTCAGTGCGTCCGGGCGGAACAACCCACGCGACAGACATTGTTCTCCGAGCAGCACATCTTCTGCAAATGGCCTCAGGGGACCGCGGAGCCACTTAGCGAGGGGAACGAGGAAGCCAATCTTTCGTTGGTTCAGAACGCTATGGGGCAGCAGGCCTTCTGCGTTGCGGCGAAGGATGCGCTTCAGCGTGAGGTGGCGGACTTTGAGTCGCCCCGGGATGATCGCGGACAGCTCCGCGATTCGATGGTCTAGGATCGGCACTCGGTCCTCAAGGGAGTGAGCCATTGACATGCGATCTTCCACGAGCAATAGGGAGGGCAAGTACGTCTTGATGTCCAGATACAGAATCCGATCGAGCGGCGACTCCGTCCCGGAGCGCTCAAGGACCTTTTCCAGAAACGCACGCGGCTCGTAGCGCTCGATGGCGCGGCGGGTGTCCTCCGTGAGCAAACGGAGCAGATCTTTCTTTCGGAAGGTAGGCTCGCGCCCATA
>CAYGBO010000021.1:21574-29751 GCA_964348145.1 uncultured Methanomassiliicoccales archaeon | reverse complement strand
GAACAAGGTCTCTGTGGAGCAGTCCGTAGAAAGGTAGCCCCAAGATACGTTTCCAGCCTTCCGTTTCGAGTTTCGCACCGAGGTTTCGAAGGACTCCCATCAATTCGTTCCAGTCGCGGCGTCGTAGCACGTCCTGCAAATAGGGGATTACGTAGCTCGGGTAGCCCGCAAAGAGTTCGTCGCCACCGTGACCCGTAAGTACCACTCTGACTTGCTCTGATGCGATTTGTGCGATGTACCACTGGGGGATCACACTGGGACCTACCCGTGGCTCGTCTAGATGATACGCGATTTGCGTCATCACGTCCGGGAACTTCTCGGGATCTAGGAGGAGTTCATAGTGGATCGTGTCTGCATGGAGGGAAACCTGTTCAATCGAGTCGCTCTCGTCAAACTCGGGCTCAGGGAAGTACACGCTGAAGGTCTTCAGACGCTCCGCCAGCTTTTCGCTCGCGCGTACAACCACGCTCCCTGAATCGATTCCGCCGCTCAGGTGACTGCCCAGGGGCACGTCGCTCATGAGCTGCATGCCAACGCTTTCGTCGAAAAGAGTATTGAAACGACGGACCGCTTCCGCCTCCTCGAAGATCTGAGGGCGAAAGCGGAGATCCCAATACTCACGGACCTCTATGCGGTCTCCCTCGGCGATCAGGATGTGCCCCGGGGGCAGTATCTTGATGCCTTCGAAGAAAGTCTTGTCTCCGAATACATTCTGAAACGTCAGGTAGTCCGCGAGTGCGTCGTAGTTGAGGCGCCTCGGAACGCCAGGAATCACCAGGATCGCTTTGATCTCCGACGCAAATGAGATCAGGCCGTCCTTCACGTAGTAATAGAGTGGCTTAATCCCGAGCCTGTCACGTGCCAACAGGAGACGCTGATTGCCTTCATCCCAAATCGCAAACGCGAACATGCCATTCAGGTCCTCGACAGCTCGGACCCCTTTCTCTTCGTACAAGTGTATGATTGTCTCCGTGTCGCTGTTGGTCTTGAGAATGTGACCCCGCGCCATGAGTCCCTCTCGGAGGTCTCTGTAGTTGTAGATTTCTCCATTGTATACGAGCCACGCGCGGCCCGACTCGTCGGACATGGGCTGGAAGCCCGTGTCGAGATCGATGATGCTCAGTCGTTTGTAGGCGAGCACGCAGCGGTTGAACACTTTCACGGCGTCTGCATCGGGACCACGGTGATGCAGCGTCTCGTTCATGCGTCCCACGACGTCCGAATCGACTCCGCCATGCGAGTTGTAGATTCCGCAGATTCCGCACATCTCAGGAGCGTTCCTCGATATCCTCGTAGAGGTCAAGAAGGCGCCGTTGCTCCGCGTTCCAGTTGTACTCTCGGTTCGCCGCGGCGAGGCCGTTTCGGCCCAGTCGTTCCGCCAACGCGGGATCGCTCCGCAGTCGTTCAACAGCGCCGCGAAATCCGGCTTTGGAGTATGGCACAGTGAGCCCACAATCCTCGCGCCGTACGATGTCAGCCATGAGGAGACCTTCTGTGACAATGCAGGGCCGTCCCGTGACCATGGCCTCAAACAGCTTGTTCGAAATGCCAACCCGGCTTATGCTGTGTGCTGGATCAAGCATCGCAAGGACGGCATGCGCGTCGAGCGTCATGGGTAGAACCCGCTCGTTAGGCACGACGCCAAGAAATGGTGTATTCGTGTGTCGTGCGCACATGGATCGGACCAGTGGAGTGAGCTTCTTGCTGCCGCCCAAGACAAGCCGGACGTCCGGCATCTCCCCGATGACTTCAATCGCCTGTAGGATGAACCGACTGATGTGAAGGGTTCCCAGGTAAATCACGGTGAAGGGAGAATCCGGAGGGGGACGGTACTCGTCGATAACGAGCTCGTGGCTGTTTCGCACTACGATGGAATGCTTGCCGGAGGCTTCATCAATATAGTCTTTGACCGCCTCGTTCACTGCGATGATGCGATCCGCATACGGAGCCAGACGTCGCTCCATGCGGAACGCGTAATTTGCGACTGCCCGCGGAACGTCCGTTTCGATCATGTAACCGAAGACCTCGTGGCAGTCATACACAAGAGGCCGTTGTGTTGCGCGCTTCAGGCGGACACCGATGGGCAGGGTATCGAGGTCGTGGCAGTGGATCGCATCGAAAGGCAGTCGCCTCGCGAGCCGGTAGGCGTATCGCCACCACAAAGGATTTCGAAGCAAGTCCTTCCCAAGCAGGCGCATGAAGCCTTCGGTCCGGATCCGGTGAATCCTGAATCCATCTCTCTCTTGAAACGCAGGTCCTTTGCCCGCACGATCCCATCCGATGAAGGTAACTTCGTGGCCAGCGGACTGCAGGGCTCGGGCCTCTTTGATCACGCGTGAGTCGTGGACCACGTCGTTCGACACGACCATGAGAATTTGCATTGAAACTCACCCGACGGAGCGGTCCCTATAGAATGCGACTCGCATGGCCGCGGCTTTGAGTACCGGACCCACAAACACACACGTACGCTGGATCCCGAGCCATGTGGCGCCAAACGTCATTTGACGGGACGCGCGTATCTTGGCAAGTCCACTTAAAGATACGCGTACGAACAGATAGCCCGAAACGATGATAACGGCCCGACCCTTTTGGCGCCAGCGGTGCTCATCACCGTCGTTGTCACGGTCAGGAACGAGGCCAGGAACATCTCGGCTCTTCTCGACAGTCTCGTCACCCAGGAACCACCTCTCGAGATAGTTGTCGTGGACGCGGGGAGCGACGATGGGACCCGTGACATCGTGCGGAATTACGAAGGACGCTATGACATCGTCCGTTTGCAGGTCCAAGGAGGCACCCGCGCGGCCGGCAGGAATTTCGGGGTCTCGGTGGCGCGCGGCGAGGCCGTGGCGTTCATTGATGGCGACGCGATTGCGAGTCCGTTTTGGCTTCAGGAGCTCAGGGAGGGTCTTCAGTCCTCGCGGATCGTGGCGGGGCGGACGATGCAAATTGGCTTTCGCCCCTTGGAGGAACTGGAGCGAGTCGAGTTGATCGTCCATGGGTCCGACGTGACCCATCCTTCTACGAATCTGGCGTATCACGCCGCCTTGCTCCGGGAGGTGGGCGGCTTCGATGAATGGTTCGCCACCGCGGAGGACATTGACCTCAACCTTCGGGCTGTCAAGGCGGGTCACACGATTGCCTACCGACCCCGAGCCATTGTGTATCACCGGACCCGCGGCTCCATCTACGACTTCCTCCGACAGGCCTTCTGGAACGGAGCCGGCAGGAAGCAGCTCACCCTCAAGCACGGTGCCCTCTGGAGCAGCTACCGCCCCTTCGAAATGTTCCGTCAGAAAACTACCTTCTGGTCTCTGCTTCGCCTCGCGGCCGCCCTCCTCGGCTACGTCGGCTACAAGCTCTTCGGACGACCGCGGGATGCCTGAGGTGTCCGCAAAACCCTTATACAGGGATCCTGGCATCGCGCGCCGTTGCCCGAGCTCTCCGTGGTCATCCCGACGATGAACGAGGAAGCTTCGATCGGGTCCGTGCTCGGGGAAGTCCGGCAAGCCCTCGCCGGACGCGACTTCGAGATCTTGACCGTCGATACGAACTCCCGCGATCGGACAAACGAAATCGCGATTGCTGCGGGGGCCCGGGTCCTCTCCGAGCCCCGACGCGGCTACGGTCGCGCCTACAAGACGGGCTTCCAGGCCGCCCGAGGTCGGTTCATGCTCACCCTTGACGCCGACTCGACGTATCCCGCGGGTCGGCTTCCGGATCTCCTCCGCCTCGTCGAGGAGGACCGCGCAGATTTCGTGTCCGCCGACCGCCTGAGCCAGCTTTCCGACGACGCAATGTCGGGCATGCACCGCATTGGAAACGCGCTCCTGAACAGAGCCTTTCGCTGCCTCTACCTTTGCCCGATCCGCGACTCTCAATCCGGGATGTGGGCCTTTCGGCGCGATATCCTTGAGGAGCTGTCGCTGGTCCACGATGGCATGGCGTTTTCGGAAGAGATCAAGCTCGAGGTAATCCGCAGGCGGTTCCGATTCATCGAGCTGCCCATCAAATACCGCCCTCGCGTGGGAACAAAGAAAATTCGGAGCTTCCGGGACGCCACGGAGGACATGGTCTGGCTCTTCCGGAAGCGCTTTGGATGGGTTCGCTCTCCGCCCTGACTACTCCGAGAGTTCTTGCGTCAGTTTCGACCATTCCCGGAGGATGCGTTTCGCATCGAAGCGGCCGTCCACGTAGCGAGACAGGGCCTTGTGGAGCCCGGGGTCATGGTCCGTGCAGAGGAGCTGCCAGGCCTCCCAGTGCTCCATGGATTTCCAGGACCATCCGCCGTCGAACTCAAGGAAGCGCTCCTGACCGTCGTTCCACGAGACGCGCACGATCCCGAACTCCACGGCGATCTCATACAGGACGCGGGCGAGGAGGATCGAGTCTTCTTTCGGCATCGAAATCTGTTCTCCCTTCCTCAAGCGTCGAGGGTGGGGGATGCGGAGGGCCGGCAAACCCTCCGCCGCCGCGAGGGATGCGTTCGTCTTGTCCATCGTCAGAAAGAAGACGCCCTTCCGGAATTCGATGCCTCGCAGGAACGCCTTGACTTGGTCACGGATCATCGAGTCCGCATTGAGGATCGTGATGCCGTCCGAGCTGAGTCGGAGCTGCGGAGGATTCGTGGGGCCTGCCACGAGGACGCTCAGGCCCTGAAAGCCCTCCGTCCGGTTCAGCATCATGATTTCCTGGAGGGCTCGATAGCCGCGGCGGCCCACATGGGTGAGGTGGCCGCCTCTCTTCTGGTTCGCAGCGTTCTCGACCTCCTTCATCACGACCCCCGGGATGATAAGAAGAATCCAGTTCAGGCTCTCGCGGTACGGTCGCACATGGATGCGAGCGAACTCATCGAGGAGGTGCTCCCCCAGGATGCATGAGTACAGGACGTTCGTGTCCACGGCCAGGATGACGTCCTCAAAGTCCGCGAGGCGATGGGCGAGGGACGTGAGCCCCGCCGGTTCGACGAGCCCCGAGCAGAGGAGGGCGCCGTTCAGCCAGTCGAGGTATTCCCTGTCCTCGTTGAGCACTCTCACCCGGAACCGCGTCGATGGCCCCGTGATTTCGAGGAGCGGCTCGTCCTCCTCCTCTCCGCCGCCGAATCCTCGAGAATGGACTACGAGGCGATTCACACGGTCCTTCGCGGCCGCCAGTGCGAGCTGGAGCATTGGGAAATCAATGATCTTGCCCCCCTCGAGGAGAGTCCTGAAGGCCACTTCAGGCCTCCTGGAAAAGCCGGTCCACCATCCACGGAACCTCGAACGGCCGGAGGTCCTCGTATCCTTGGCCGACGCCGACGAAGAGAACGGGCTTGCCGATCGTGTGCGCGATCGACAGGGCGGCACCCCCCTTCGCATCCGCGTCGATTTTCGTCAGGATGATCCCGTCGAGGCCGACGGCACCATGGAACTCCTTCGCCTGCTCGACCGCGTCGTTTCCCGCCAGTGCGTCTCCCACGTACAGGACGAGGTGGGGGTTCGCGACACGCTTGATCTTCTTCATCTGGTCCATGAGATTCTGGTTCGTCTGCATGCGGCCCGCCGTGTCGATGAGCACGACGTCGCGCCCCCTCGCCCGGGCATGCTCGATCGCGTCGAAGACCACGGCCGCGGGATCCGCTCCCGCCCGATGCTTGATGAGCCGGAATCCGACGGCTTCCGCGTGGCGTTCAAGCTGCTCGATCGCTCCCGCGCGGAACGTGTCCGCCGCCGCAACGACCACCGTCTGGCCTTCCTTTTGAATCTGATGAGCGAGTTTCGCGATCACCGTCGTCTTGCCCGTTCCGTTCACGCCCACGAAAAGGACCACAAGGGGCTTCGGGCTCGAGCGCAGGAGGTCGAAGAAGTCGATGGATGGGACGGTGAGGGCCTTCGTCACCGCGTTCCTAAGCGCGATCTCAATGCCTTCTTCGAGGGGGACGTTCCGCATGATTCGGCGACCCTGGAGGTCCTCCGCGAGGGCATCGACGATGCCCTTCGTGACCTCGAAGGCCACGTCGCTCTCCAGGAGGGCGATCTCGAGGTCGTAGAGTACGGGTTCGAGCTTCTTCGGGTCGATCTTGCGCCCCTTCTCGCCGACCACTTCGGAGGGTATCTCGGCGTGAGCTTTCTCGCGCCAGCCTTTCAGCCGTTCTCGGAGCGACTTGAACATCTACGTCCGCTCGCCCGAGCGCTCTTGGAGTTTGGCGTACATGCCCTCGACGAACGCGCTCTGGGCTTCGATGCGACGCTGGATGTCCGCGAGACGTTGGCCGATCGCGTTCGCGGCTTCGGTGATGGATTTGATGCGCGCGTCGAGTCGCTCGATCTGGGTCGGTATGGAGTCGAGTACGATCAGGTCGGAGCCGATGCCCGAGAAAGCTTTCTCGGTATCTCTCATCTCCGCCACGACAAAGGAGTTCGCGCCCACCGGCACGAGGATCTCGGCCCCCTTTCCCGCGCGCTGGGCTCGCGCCAGGGTCTCACGGGCCCGCATGTGGTCCTCCAGAGACACGCGGATGATTTCCTGTTGTTGCGCAAGGGCTTCCATCTGGGCGCGGTATTGCTCGAGGACCGCGAGCCCCCGTCGCAGGTCCGCCTCCGAGACGCTCACGGATGTCCCTCCAGGGCGTACCGGACCGCTGGGTCAGTCAAATCCGAGGCCCCCACTTCCGTCACACCGGCAATCTCAATGTACCTGCGCGAGACCCCGTGCTGGCTGCCCAAGACGGACAAGAGCTTCTCCCGGGCTCCCTCCTCGTCGGGAGCCGCGATTTCCTTCGAAAAGGGCTGCCAGGCAGGACCCATGCGGAAGCGGCCGCGGATGCGGAACGCCTTCATGGAAATCGGTTGTCAAAGGACGAGGCTACTTAAAAGCTTCCGTCTCGACAACCTTCCCCGCCCCTTCGCTCTGGAAGTGCCTTACGAGGTCCTCCGCAACCTTCCTCGTGATGCCTCGGACGGCCATGAGGTCCTCGAGACTCGCCTTACGTAAGTCCGCCTCAGTCTTGAAGCCGGCCTCGGCGAGAGCCTTTGCCTTCGCGGGTCCGACTCCCTTCACGCGGTAAAGTTCTTGCAGGACGTCCGCGTGAATGGACCTGATCTCCTCGAGTTCCCGGACCTTCGCCCGAATCACCTCGTCGCCGGGATTCAATTTGAGGGCCTCCGCGTAAGCTCGGAGGGCATCGTCCTCTCGCCCCATCTTCGTGAGGACATCGCCTTGGGCCGCCCACGCCTCGTCGTCCAGGGTCGACAGGCTCACAAGACGGTCGAACGCCTCGAGGGCGCCTTCCAGATCCCCCTGGGCCTCGAGGATGTGGCCACGGTTCAGCAGGGCCGCGACGTTTTCCGGCTGGATGCCGAGGACGAGATCGAGGCAATTCAAGGCTTCCCGGGACTTCCCGCTCCTCCTGTAGGCGACGGCCTTCCCGATTAGCGCGTTTACGTTCCCAGGTTCCACCTCGAGAATTTCGTCAAAGAGATTCAAGGCATGCTCGTAGTTCCCCGAAGCCGACGCGATGAGCGCACGGCTCAGCAAGCTCGGAACATCCACGCGGACCTCCTCGATCTTCTGCCGCAGGTTCTCGTTGTCCGGATCGAGGGCCCGGGCGCTGTCATAGGCCGCGAGGGCCTCCGCGCGTCGGCCGAGTTTCGTGAGGATATCTCCGCGGAGCTCGAGGGAGGCCGCATCACTCGGTCGATGTCGGAGGAACGCGTCGACCGCCTCGAGGGCTTCGCGCCACCGCCGCTCCGACATCAAGAGCGTCGCGACGGCGCGATAAGCTTCCTCGTTGTCCCGGTCCGCCTCGAGGACTCGTCGATACACTTCGAGGGCCTCGCCTTTGCGGTCTAAGCGCTCGAGGGACGCGGCCCGGCCGAGGAGGGCGGGGACGTAGGAGGGGTTGAGTCGAAGCGCTTCCTCGTACGCGACCAGGGCGGAGTCGTGTTGGCCCGCGGACGTCAGCACATTTCCCTTCGTCACAGAGGTCTCCGGTGTCTCAACGGGGCGGGCTCGCTCGGGCTTGGGCTTCTCCTTCACGGGTTCGACCGCGGGAACGACGGCGGGTCGAGGGGGTGGTGAGGGGGATGGCACCGGCTCCGGCTCGGGCCGGGGCGCGGGCGGTGGAGGGGACCCAGGATCCGTTGGCGTCTCCTTGTATTCCGCGAAGAAATCGCGCAGCTCGATGAGCAGCGGAAGCTGCC
>CAYGBO010000021.1:15849-21564 GCA_964348145.1 uncultured Methanomassiliicoccales archaeon | reverse complement strand
CGTAGACCGCCGCGGACCGGGTGCGCGCTCGGATCGGTCGAAGACCCAGCCACCAGCCCACGTTCGCGGCCCCGTAGAGCACGAAAAGGAAGGGGACGAAGGTGAACAGCACCGGCATGAGGACTTTCTGAAAGACGATCGTGACGGACGCGCTTCCCATCCCTGTGTTCTGCATCCCCAGGGACCATCGTGCGAACCGGGAGAGGTCCAGGCCGTCGAGGGGTATCACGAACCGCTCCGTCCCATTGACCCATCCCTGAGCGACTGTCTGGTTCTCCTGTCGGAGCGTGACGCGGACGTTCCCCGCGGAGCCGGGCTGTCCGTACACGGCGACCTGGCCAACGAAGCTCAGGCCCAGTGCGTCCGGGCTCGTGTAGTCCAACGTGTACACGTCAAGGGGCGCGATCGTCAGGGCGCGGGGTGGTTCCGTCAGGAGATCTCCGGCCACGGGCGCAGAGAGGGGAAGGAGGAGGAGGACGCCGCATGTGACCGCGACCCCCGCGATCCAACCGGACCGACCCATGCTCGTTTTCGCCATGAGATAACGTTGGCTGTCGCCACGTGCGTGCTTGATCTCAAGGTTCCGGAAGTACGTCGTGAGAATCGTCCCAATGATGCCCATGATCAGGATGATTTCGAGAGCCTCCGCGACGGGCACGTAGATGGGCTTCAAACTGGCGCCTTGGGCGAAGAGCCCTGCGAGGACGAACACGCCCGTCACGCCGGCGAGGACGAGTGTCGTCGCTGTCCGGATGCGATGGATTCGGCGCAAGCGGAGCCTGCCCTGAAGTCGATCCTGGTAACCCGACATGGGTGGCTAGGCCTCTGAGACCACGCGAGCGAGTCCCCTGGCCAACAGGAAGATGGCCAGGAACTGCGGAACGTCGTTTACCCCTGGTGCCAAATTAAACGTTTCGTCCCGCATTTCCAAATTGATTCTACTTGTGACACGGACTTCCACGGGCTCCTCTGTCCACGCCCGAGGCACGGCGTCGCGGAGGGGCCGGAAGGTGTCGATCGCGTCGCGGGTCAGGGGGACGACCGCAAGTCCCGTCTTGCCATGGAGGGAGGAGGGCATCCGGATGAGTCGCTTGATGTCGGAGGTCACGGGCTCGTCCGTCTCTCCACGTTGCGTGATGCCATCCAAAGACACGCCGCGGTACTCGTCGAGGCGGACGAGCTGCAGTTCCTTCACGATTCGGATGAGCAAGTCGCGAGATCGGTCGGAGAGGGCCTCGATCTGCCCTTCGCGCAAGCGGTCCACTCCGCGAATCATCCGGGGTCTCGTCGATCCGGGTCTTCACTCGGACTCGGCCTCGGAATTCCCTCGTGTCAAAGGCGGATTCCCGGAACGCTGTCCCGGCGTCGAGTCCCTTCCCCGTGATCCAATCCACGATTTCTCTCCGCTCGTGGCTTCCAAGGGACCATACGCGATCGTCGAAGACGTGGATGTGGTAGCCACGGCCCCCGGAGAAGACGAGGCGCATGCGGTCCTCCGTGAACCCGAAGTCGGCGACGAGAAAGTCGTCGTACAATCTGACGATCCGTTGCCGGACCGCCTCGAGCATCTCGGGGTAGGACAGTTGCTTCGCCGTGGACAGGTGGTCCGCATCCAGATCGAAGACGAGATCCGCCCCGAGCCACCCTTTCTCCTCCATCGTGGGGGCATCGGGCGTTTCGTAGTAGGCGCTAGAGTAGTAGACGTGGGCCGGCGCGCGGGTCGTGACGAACTCCCGAAGGTCGTCCTCGCGGGCAAATCCGCGGTGACGCTGCACAATCCCTCCCTGAAAGTGCATGAAACCGAACTCCCGACGACCGAACCGGTCCGGGAGGATCAGCTTCGTAGCCGAGTAGTAGCGACGGAAGGAGGTCCGAAGGAACGCGACCGTCGCCTCTTTCTCCGCGTCCTCCTGGACCATCACAGAGCGGACGAAGGGGGAGGCGGTCTTAAGGGTTGTCCGGGGCGGAGCGAAGGTGCTCTCGAGCCCCGCGGAGAAGTGGCCACAGCCCCATTCAACCTCGATGTCGGTTCGCGGACTCGCCGGGCCAGGGACGGCTGTATTTTCCGTGAGTCTTCATGCCGGCCCCGCCTTCGCAGGAAACGCCCTTGACAGCCCCGTCGTCCCGCCCCCTTCCGCCCCCCTGCCGCAGGGGCCGCGGATCGCGTTCATCGCCGTAGGCGCAGGCGACCTCGTGCGGTCTGCAGAGCGATTCGCTCCGCAGGGGAAAGGGGGGCTGAACCCGCTCAGCCCCCCGCAGATCCTCGTGACCTCGGGCCCATTCGCTTGGACCCGGTCCAGTATTGCGGGCTCCTACTTCCTCGCCCCGCTCGGTTCTCTCCCTCCCGGGATCCCCCTCCCTGCTCGTCCCCGTGCTTCTTCTGGGCCCGCCGGCCCACCCCCCCACGTTCGCAGCGAGGAGACTGTCCTCGAGACGCGTTTCGGAGAGGCGTATCGCGCCTACCAGAATGCCGTTCAGCGGTGAATCCCTCGTCCCCTGCGACACTACAGCTGAAAGGACACGGTCGCGCTCGCGCCTGTAGGGGGCACGACCCCTTCGAGATCCTTGAGACGGAGGATCTCGACGGACTCGTCGGCGAGGCGTTTCGAGAGGCCTTCGATGTGGCCGTCTCCCACGACCGCGACGACGTCTCCCCTCTCCTCGTGAAGACGCCGGAGTCGCTTCGCCATGTGGTCGTCCCTTTCGTCGACGAGTATCCGCTTCGCGGTAGGCAGACGTGCCGCGAACTCCTCAAGGGCCGCTCGCTCGTCCTGATGGTAGCGTCGGAGCTCGGCCTCGACCGTGCTTTTGCGCACGAAGACGCTGCTCAAGATCGCCATCACGAGACGAGCGCGCTCCGTGAAGGACATGCTCGCCCACGTACGAAGCAGGACATCGCGGGACTCATCATCGATGAGCGCGATTTCGCTGCCCACCTCTTGGGCCGCTCGAGCCGCAGCGACCATCTCGTCTCCGACCTGGACGCCGTACTGCCGCGCGACACGATCCTGGACGTAGGCCAGCAGGGCAAAGGGCGATGCTGCTCCGCCTCGCGGACTCCGTTTGAGAAGGAGATGGAAACGGGTGCGATCGAGCTCGAGGGCCACGACCTTCGGCCGGCGTTGAAGGATGGCGTCTCGGACGGAGCGACTCAGGTCGAAGACGTGGCCCACCCCGAGGAGCGTGATCATGGGCATGATTCCGAACGTTGGGCGTCAATTAATCTTTTGGCATCACCGGGATATCCGCTCTCGCACAACGCGTCCATACATGCGAACGATTTCGTCGGCGCGTGCACTCCCCTCCCGTATCGTGCGGTATCTGGTGCGGATGTGGTGCACCAAGACACGGTCCTTCCCGAGGTCCACAATGTCTCCGACCTCAAACTCCTCGTCGGGCGCCGCGACGAGCCACTCCGCGACCGTGCGCATCCCTTTGTTCACGGACATCTTGATTCGGACACGGTCGATCCGCTGCGTCCAAATCGTCCCGATTTCTCCGGCCTCTGCTTCGGGGACCCGGCCACCGCTGGCGTCGATTGCGGTCACCCTGAGGACAGTTCCGTCGAGTTCGAGTTCCTCCCCAACGCTCACGCGCTCGCTCGGGGTGAACTCAAGGGAGGTGCGCTCGGAGGACTCGAGCCAGCTCACGACTACGGGCACCCGGACGGGTCGCGGTTCCCGGGTCTGAACGGACCGGATCTGTCCGCATTTCGTGCATTTGACGACCCCTTCGAAGCCAAGGCCCGCCTTTCCCCCGCCCCTGCCACGCAGGACTCGGTGGGACACGTCGCCGCACGTATCGCAACGAAGGACCAGAGCGCTCGGGGCTGCCATCCGGATGTCCATGGCCCCCTTCCGCCAAAAGGATTCCGTCCGGCGTCCACAACGGCCGCGGAACCATCGGGTGTATCGAGACCGCTTTCTTCCCCGATTCCCGGCCGGATCGGGGGTCCGGGAGACACCTCGCGGACGCCCCCACCCTGTGTCACATGACGCGACGCTTCCAGCCACAGGGGCTCGTCAGGCGGCCAAGACGGAGCCGGAGCGGACCTCCGCATGCGGGGCAGGAGGATGCGAGCACAAACTTCTCGATCCACGCATCCCGGACTTCAGGCAAATCCGCCTTCTCGATCTCGGCCAAGATGGATCGGAGCGAAGGCGTCACGGCGAGGTCCGAAAGATCTCGGACGGGCGTGAGCCTGTCCGCCTTTGCCCTGCCCACCGGAAGGCGCACGACGAGAGGTGCCATGGCGAAGCCGAAGGCGATGCCGCCCACGTGGGCCTCCCACGCGATGCCTGCGGGTCCGACGAGGCTAAGGACCGTTTCCAGAACCAGAAAGCCGATGACGAGATGGATCACGCGGAAGGTGGGCATCCCTGGCAAAGGCAGGAAGAGGCGCACGCGGTCCCTCGGATAGAGGCGGCCGAAGGCGCCGAAGATCGCGAGGAGGCCTGCCGATGCGCCCACGAGGGCAACGATTTGCTCGGCGTGCAGGAGGATGAAAAACCCGGCTCCGAACGCGCCGCCCACGAAAAATAGGATTGCCCATCGAATGGAGCCGATTCGCTCCTCGAGGATCGGAGAAATGAAGATGAGACCCATGAGGTTCAGGAGCAAGTGGGTCATGGATCCGTGGATGAACTGGAAGGTGACCCAAGTCCACGGGGCCGACACGAGTCCTCGGGCATAGATGAGTTGAAGCTCGATGCCAACCGGGATGAAGGACGGCGTACGAGGATCGAACAGGAGGGACCATGAGATCAAGTCAAGGGCAAACACGGCGATCGCGGCGATGGCAAAGGTCAGAGAAAGGAGGGCCTTCCTCGCGAACCCATACACAAGGGCGGTCACGACGACGCCAATAGCAAGGAGCGTGAGGGGACCCACGAGGAGTCCAAGGACTGGACCCTCTTAAGTCATGTGTCCCGGCCCGGGCCGCACCGCTCATCGGGCTTTCTCGAGAATTCGCACGATGCGCTCCGAGGCGTGGCCGTCTCCGAAGCCCTTCGCCTTCGTGCCCTTCGGGTTGAAGTGCGCGACCGCGTGCAGGATGTCCTGCGTTTCGGTGCCCACGACGAGGTTCCAGCCATCCTCCACGGTTTCGATCCACTCCGTCTCGTCGCGGAGGGTAATGCAGGGCACCCCGAAGAAGTAGGCCTCCTTCTGGACTCCGCCGCTGTCTGTGAGGACCTTCCCCGCATTCATCAGCAAGGCCAGGAAGTCGTGGTAGTCGAGGGGGTCGATCATCCGAACGGATACGCTCAGCTCCTTCCACGCTCCGAACTCCTCGAGGTTCTTCCGGGTACGGGGATGGACGGGAAACACGACAGTTCGGCCGCATGTTCGGAAAGCCGTGACGATCTTGCGCAGGGTCTCGCGATCGTCCACGTTCCCGGGCCGATGGAGGGTTGCGAGCAGGTATTCCTTCGGGCGCACGCCGAGTCGCCGGAGGATGTCTCGGGACCGGGCAGCTTGCGCGCTGTGTAGGGCGACGTCGTACATTACGTCACCCACAAGATGCACTCCCTCACGGATTCCCTCCCTGTGCAAGTTGTCCACAGCGGTCTGCGTGGGGCAGAAGAGGAAGCGAGATAGGTGGTCTGCGACGACTCGATTGATCTCCTCCGGCATCCTTCGGTTGAAGGACCGTAGGCCCGCTTCTACATGCCCGACCGGAAGGTGCATCTTCGCGCCGACGAGAGCCCCCGCAAG